>CALFYL010000140.1 GCA_937952135.1 uncultured Planctomycetia bacterium | reverse complement strand
GCTCGACGGCGCCGAGCTCGACGGCGCGGCGCCGCCCTTCGACGCGGCCCACTTCGACGCGGAACAGCTCGGCGCGGCCCACCTCGAGAGTGGCCGAAAACTCGCGGGTTCCAAGGGTTTGGGCTGCATCCAGTGCCACTCGTTCAACGGCGTCGAGTCGCTCGGCATCCCCGCTGTCGACCTCGGCGTGGTGAGCGCGCGCATCCAGCCCGCGTGGTTCCGGCGCCTGCTGCTCGACCCGCGCGAGGTCGGCATGAACTCGCGCATGCCGATCCTGTGGCAGGAAGAGCCGAACGGAACGCTCGTCAGCCCGGTCAAGGACCTGCTCGACGGCGATCCGCGCAAGCAGATCGACGCGCTGTGGTCCTACCTCTCGCTCGGCGCGTCGATGCCGATTCCCGAGGGCCTCGACACGCCCGATTCGGAGTTCGAGCTGATCCCCAGCGACGCGCCCGAGCTGTGCGCCGTGTTCCTGCGCGACTCGAGCGCGCGCGCGATGATGGTCGGATTTCCCGAGGGCGTGCACTACGCCTTCGACGTCGAGCACTCGAGGCTCGCGTGGGTGTGGCGCGGGCGCTTCTTCAATGCGAAGGGCACGTGGTACGCGCGCGCCGGCGGACTCGAACTGCCTCCGGCCGCCGATGCGCGCAAGCTGTCCGGCGGCGCGCCGTTCGCGCGCCTCGCCGATCGCGAGGGCGATTGGCCGACGTCGCCGGGCGACGACCCGCGCTACCGACGCTTGGGCTGGAAGCTCGATGCCGCGAGGCGGCCGGTGTGGCGCTACGCGCTCGAGAGCGTGGAGATCGAGGAGCACCTTTCGCCGCGCGTTTCGGGCGGCCGCGCCGTGCTCGTGCGCGAGTTCGTGCTGCGCGCGCCGGCGCCGGTCGAGGACCTGCGCTTCGATCCGGTCGAACGGCAACTCGTGAGCGGCTGGAAGCGCGAGGGCGACGTCTTCGTCGCGCGCCTGACCCAGGAGGTGACGCTGTGATCGCGTTTGCACTCGCACTGTGTTCGGCGAGCGCGGTTGCGGCGGGTTCGCCCGTGTCGGCGTCGACCGCGCAGGGCGATCCGCGCCCCGATCCGCGCTCGGAGTCGCACTACTACGAGCTCCAGACGCTCGCTCTGCCCGAGGGCCTCGAGCTCGAAGTCGGCGGGCTGCTCGTGCGCGACGACGGCTCGATCCTCGCGTGCACTCGGCGCGGAGAGGTGTGGTCGATCCGCGACGCCTTCGTCGAAGGCCGCGAGCCGCGCTTCGTGCGTTTCGCGCAAGGCCTGCACGAGCCGCTCGGGCTGCTCGAGCGCGACGGCTGGATCTACGTGACGCAGCGCGCCGAGCTCTCGCGCCTGCGCGACGTCGACGGCGACGAGCGCATGGACGAGCTCGAGACCGTGTGCGACGCGTGGCCGATCTCCGGCAACTACCACGAGTACAACTTCGGCCCCGCGCTCGCGCCCGACGGTTCGCTGTGGATCACGACGAACAAACCCTTCGGCGACGAGCCCTTCGGGCGCGCGAAGTGGCGCGGGTTCGCGCTGCGCATCGCGCTCGACGGAGCGGGCGCGGGAACGATGCAGCCGATGTGCGCGGGGCTGCGCTCGCCCGCGGGCATCGGCGCCGCGCCGTGGGGCGATCTGTTCTACACGGACAATCAAGGCGAGTGGTGCGGAGCGAGCAAGCTCGCGCACCTCGAGCCCGGCGACTTCCACGGCCATCCGTGGGGCGCGTTCTCGTGCGAGGACCCGCTGTGGACCTTCGCGAAGCCCGGCGAAGCGCCGAACGGCGTGAAAATGCCGGACGTCGCGCGCGTGCTGCCGAGCTTCAAGCTGCCGGCGGTGTGGTTCCCTTACGACAAGATGGGGCGCTCGCCGGCGGGCTTCGTGTGGGACGCGAGCGACGGCGCCTTCGGCCCTTTCGCCGGTCAGCTGTTCGTCGGCGACCAGTACCAATCGTCGGTGATGCGCGTGTTCCTCGAACGCGTCGGCAAGCGCTGGCAAGGCGCGTGCTTCCCGTTCCGACGCGGGCTGTCGAGCGGCGTCGTGCGCGTCGCGTGGGACAAGCGCGGCGGCTTGTTGTGCGGGCTCACCGACCGCGGATGGGGGAGCCTCGGGAACCGCACGCACGGTCTGGAACGCCTGGTCTGGAGCGGAAAAACGCCGTTCGAGATCCTCGCGATGCGCGCGCGGCACGACGGGTTCGAGCTCGAGTTCACGGCGCCCGTGGAGCTCGTTTCGGGCGCCGAACCCGCGAACTACTCGCTCTCGAGCTACACCTACTTGCTGCACGAGAACTACGGCAGCGACGAGGTCGACTCGCAGGCGCTGAAGGTGCGCGAGGCGCGCGTGTCCGACGATCGGCGCCGCGTTCGATTGGTCGTCGAGGGTCTGCGCGAGGGGTACGTGCACGAACTGAGCTGCGACGTCGTCTCCGCGACGGGCGCGCACCTGCTCCACGACGCGGCGTACTACACTCTGATCGAGTCGCCGAAGGAATGAGCTTCGGCGCGACGACCCTGGCCGACACGTGGTGGACGAGTGAAGCGAGCGCGAGCGACAGATCGATGCCGGCGGTGGGCGATGGGCGCGATGCTCGTCGCCGCGATCTGCGCGCTTGAAGACCTCGCGCCGGCGGGCGCGCGCAGCGAAGCCCTTTCGAGCGCGGCGACCGTGGACGAACGCGGCGTCGCGATCAGCACGAAGATCGCGCGGCTGCGGGACCCACGCATCACGGTCGATGAGCGCGAGCGCCTGTGCGCCGAATTGCTCGCGTTCGGTGAGAGCGGCGCCTCCGCGCTCGCGCGGCACGCCGCGGAGCAGTTCCAGCGCGCGAGCCAGCGCGCGGAAGGCCTGAACGGCCGCTACCTCGCGTCCTTCGAGAAGTCCGCGAAGAAGCTCGTCGCCGCGCGCTCGACCAAAGCCAAGCTCGCCGAAGTCGACGAGGCGCGGGGCGTCGTGCGCAAGCTGCAGAGCAAGTCCGATCTCTCGAAAGCGGACGTCGAGACGGTCGCCGATCCGGCGCTGGCGGCGATCAAGGCGGTGTTCGACGTCGAAACCGACGCGGTGCTCGAGTTCTCGCCCGCGCTGGCGGCCGATCGCGAGGAGCTCTCCGACGCTTGGTTCGAAGCGAGCGACTGCTTCGAGATGTGGACGCGCGCCATGCAGGTGCTCCAGGACGAGAAGCGCGCGGGGGCCCTGCAGGATCCGGCGCCGAACTGGGACGCGGTGGCCGACCGCGAAACGTGGCTCTGCACGCTCGCGCTGCCGATGACGAACAACGACCGCCGCGTGCTGCTCGCCAACCGCGAGCTGGCCGGCAAGGTCGACCCTGAGGAAGCCGCGGGCGTGCTCGACCTCAACCGGTTGCGCATCTTTCTCGGCCTCAACGCCGTCGCGCTCGACGTGAAGCTGTGCGACGCCTCGCGCGACCATTCGAACGACATGCGAACGCTCGGATTCTTCGCGCACGAATCGCCCGTCGAAGGCAAGAAGACGCCGTGGGATCGCGCGGCGCGTTTCGGAACGAGCGCGGGCGCCGAGAACATCGCCGCGGGCCAGACCACCGGCGCCGGGGCGAACCGCGCGTGGTGGTACAGCCCCGGTCATCACAAGAACATGCTCGGCGGCCATGCGCGCATCGGCCTCGGCCGCAGCGAAACCCACTGGACGCAGATGTTCGGCTGAGCGCGTCGAACGAGGTCGCAGCATGAGCAAGACGCCGAAAGTCGATGTAGCGCCGTACCGCGTGAAGCCGGGCAAGAAGGTGAACCTCGCGAAGTGGCCCACTTGCGTGGCGCCGCTCTACTCCTCGAAGAAGCACTACAAGGCGGGGCTCGAAGCCGGCGCGCGCGAGATGGCCGAGCTGCAAGAGCGGCTCTACGCGCACAACCGTTACTCGCTGCTGCTGATCTTCCAGGCGATGGATTCCGCCGGAAAAGACGGCGCGATTCGGCATGTCATGTCGGGCGTCAATCCGCAGGGCTGCCAGGTCTTCAGCTTCAAGCACCCGAGCGCCGAGGAGCTCGACCACGATTTCCTGTGGCGCACGCACCGTGCGCTCCCCGAGCGCGGCCGCATCGGCATCTTCAACCGCTCGTACTACGAGGAGGTGCTCATCGTGCGCGTGCAGCCCGAGATCCTCGCGGCGCAGAGCCTGCCCGAGTCGGCGCTCGAGGACGGCGGCCTGTGGTCCGGCCGCTACCGCTCGATCGTCGAGTCGGAAGCGCACCTGCACCGCAACGGCACGCGGATCGTGAAGTTCTTCCTGCACCTCTCGCGCGACGAGCAGCGCCGGCGTCTGCTCGAGCGCATCGACGACCCGGAGAAGAACTGGAAGTTCGTCGACGCGGATCTCGAGCAGCGCGCCGCGTGGGACGATTACATGCGCGCCTACGAGGCGTGTTTGAGCGCGACGAGCGTTCGCGACGCCCCGTGGTACGTCGTGCCGGCGGACGACAAGTGGAACGCGCGCCTGATCATCTCGCAGATCGTCGTGGACACCCTGCGCGCGCTCGACCTGCACTACCCGCTGACCAGCAAGGCGCGGCGCGAAGAGCTGCGCGAGATCCGCCGGCGGCTCGAACGCGACTGAGCTGGGCTGCGAGCGGCGCGCGCGACGACGCCGGGCTACACTCTCGCGCCCCGATGCCCGCCCGCGAACGAGCGCTCGAGTTCGCCGTCGTCGCAGCCGCGCTCGTCGCCGCGGCGATCGCCTGGTGGTCCACGGGCCTCTACGGCTTGGGCGTCGACGGCGACGCGGTGTGGAACCTCTCCGCCGGCGTGAATTTCGCGCAGGGCCGCGGTTTCGTGACGTGCCGCGACGAGTTGTTCTCGCTCTGGCCGCCGCTGTATCCCGCGGCGATCGCGGCGCTCGAATTCAGCGGCGTCGATCCGCTCGCGGGCTTGCGCGTCCTGCACGTGCTCGCGCTCGCGGCGTCGGTCGTGCTCACCGCGCGCCTCGCGTTCGCGCTCTCGGGGTCGCGCTGGGCGGCCCTCGCCGCGGCGGGTTCGATGGCGCTCTCGTCGCGCACGCAGGAATACACGGTGCAGGTCGTGTCGGAGACGTTCTTCGTGCCGTTGGTGCTCGGTGCGCTGCTGGCCGCGGTCGAGTACCTCCGCGAGCCGTCACGCGGCCGCTTCCATGTCTTGCTCGTGCTGAGCGCAGCGGCGTGCCTGCAGCGCTACCTCGGCGCCGCGCTCGTGCTCACGGTGGCGTTCGCGCTTGTCGTCTCGACGCGCGGCACGTGGCGGGAGCGCGTGCGCGACGCAGGGCTCTACAGCTTCGGCTCGCTCGCACCGCTCGCCGCGTGGTTCGCGCGCAACTACTCGCTCGAGGGCAAGTGGACCGGCGGGCGTGACGAAGCGCCGCTCGCCGCCGCGGATGTGTGGGGCGAGGCGGCGGCGCGTTTGCGCGATTGGCCGCGGCCCGAAGGTTGGCCGGAGTGGAGCGGCTGGCTCGCGCTCGCGCTGCTCGCGCTGTTGATGTTTCGCGCACGGGCGCGCGCGGAGCGCGATTCGCGCATCAGCGCGGCCCTCGTCGGCGGCTTTGCGGCCGTCCACTTCGCGCTGGTGGTCGTGCTCGCGTCCGTCGTGACCGTCGACCGCGTCGGCGATCGCCTCCTGTTGCCATCGCTGCCGCCGCTGATCGCGCTCGCGTGGGCCGCAGTGTTCGCTCTCGCGCGCTCGAAACCCGCGTTCGCGCTGTCGCTCGCGTTCATGGCGGCGGCTTGGGCCGCGGGCGCGCAGCGGTTGCGCGGCTACGTGGAGCTTTGGCATGCCGAGGGCGCGGGGACGTTCCACACGCGCGGCTGGCAGGAGCATCCGGTCGCGCTCGCGCTGCGGACCGTGCCAGTGGACGAGCCGTGTTGGTCGAACGCGCCGGAGCTCGTCTGGCTCGTCCAGCGCCGCCGCGGCCAGTTCGTGCGATCCGGTCCGAAGGCGTGGGAGCGCGTGGGGCGCGAGGCCGCCGCGAGCGGTGGATCGCTCGCCTGGTTCCAGCACGGCGGCCGGCCGAAGCCGTTTCTCGCGGAGCTCGAAGCGCACGTGGCGACCGTTCCGCTCGCGCCGACGCGAGACGGCCTGCTGCTGAAGCTCGCGCCGCGCTGAACGGCTCGCGCGCGCCGCGCGAAAGGCTCGGCCGGATTCGCGCCGCAGCGGAAAAACGGCTTCCCGTGCGCTGCGATGCGCTGCAAACTCTGCCGCGCTCGAAAACGAGCCCACCGCATGATCCAACCCAGATTCCGAGTGTTCGCCGCCCTCTCCCTGCTGACCCCGCTGCTCTGTTTTGCGCTGCCGCGCGCGTCCGCCGCGGACGACGAGCCCGAACGCGACGGCAAATGGCTGTACCAACGCCACTGCTCGGGGTGCCACAACGACAACGGCGACGGCAAGGGGCCGACGATCACGGCGCTCGGGCAGCAGGCGCGCGACTTCAAGGCGGGCGGCTTCGCGTTCGGAGATTCGCGCGAGCAGCTCTTCAAGACGCTGACGAGCGGGATTCCGGGCCGTTCGCCGATGCCGTCGTTCGCGGGTGCGATGGACGAGGACGAGCGCTGGCTCGTGGTCGACTACGTGCGCACCCTGATGCCGCCGCGCAAGGACGAAGCGCCGAAGCAGACGGTGATGGAGGTTTCGAAGCGCCCCGTGATCGCGCGCGGCAAGCTGCCGCCGATCGCCGAGGGCGCGCGCCAAGTTCCGCGCGGGCTGCTCATCGGCGATCCGTCGGGCATGACGTTTCAGTACGACCTCGACCGCGGCGCGCTCCTCGGCGTGCGACTCGGCGCCTTCGCGGATCGCGAGGACTGGGGCGACCGAGGCGGCGCGTATTTGAAGCCGCTCGGCAAGCTCGTTTACCGGCGCGTGGACGACACGCTCGAGTGGCCCGTGACGCTCGCGACGCCCGATCCGAAGGCTGCGCCGTTCCGGCGCGTCGTGCGCTCGAGCTGGACGCACTCGGATCGCGCCGGGCTCGACTACGACGTCGTCGACGCCCGCGGGCTCGTTCGCGCTCGCGTGCGCGAGAGCGTGAGCGTGCAGCGACTGTCGATCGGCGCAGGGTTCACGCGCCGCTGGGAGGCGACGCCGGCGCAAGGCGTGCAGTCGTGCTCGTTCTCGGTGGCCGATGCGCACGGCCAGCCGTGGAAGGCCAATCCGCGCGCGCCAGCGGCGGGGCAGCCAGCGCGCAAACCGTCGTGGTGGACCTGTGAGCTCGGAGACGAAGGCGTCGAGCTCGTGCTGCCGCGCTCGAGCCAAGCGCTGGGCGTGACGCCGAGCGAGCAGGCGCTCGTGTTCAGCGTGTTCAGTCGGTCGGGCGAAGCGCTCGTCCTCGAAGCCACGCTCGTCCGCGCGGCGCAGTTCACCCCCGAGCTGGGCGAGCAACTCGCCACGGAGATCGGCCAATGAGCGCAGCGCTCCTTCTCGTGCAAGCCGCGGCGATCGCCGCACTCGAAGCCGATCACTACGTCGTCGATTACCTGCCGACGCCCGAGGGCGCGCGCATCGAAGTCGGCGGCATGGACTTCCTGCCCGACGGCCGGCTCGTCGTGTCGACGCGCCGCGGTCAGGTGTGGATGGTCGAGAACCCGCTCGCGGCCGATCCCAAGGACGCGAAGTTCACGCTCTTCGCCGAAGGCCTGCACGAAGGCCTCGGGCTCGAGGTCGTGAACGGCGAGATCTACGTGCTGCAGCGCGGCGAGCTCTCGAAGCTGTTCGACGACGACGGCGACGGCGCGTGCGACCGCATCGACACCTTCGCGCAGGGTTGGGGCTACTCGGGCCACTACCACGAGTTCGCCTTCGGGCTGCCGCGCGACAACGCGGGCAACTTCTACGCGAGCTTCAACGTCTCGTTCGGCGATCCGCACTGGTGGCACGGGCGTTCGACCGTGCCCGACCGCGGTTGGATCCTGCGCATCAAGCCCGACGGCTCGCTCGAGCGCGTGGCGAGCGGCGCGCGCAGTCCGTGCGGCCTCGGCCGCAACAGCGCGGGCGACATCTTCTACACGGACAACCAGGGCGACTGGATGCCGGCGTGTCCGATCTTCCACGTCACCGACGGCGCGTTCTTCGGCCACCCCGCGGGGCTGAACTGGACGAAGGAGTACATCGACGCGGGCCGCACGGCGAGCGACACGCTCGCGCCCGAGCACCCTCGCGTGAACGCCGCGATCTGGTTGCCGTACGACTGGTCGCGCTCGACCGGCAACCTCGTTTCGAACGAAACCGGCGGGAAATTCGGGCCTTTCGAGGGCCAGTTGTTCGTGGCCGAGATGACGAACGGCTACGTGCTGCGCGCCGACCTCGAGAAGGTCCAGGGCCAGTACCAGGGCTGGGTGGTCCCGTTCCGGCACAAGGTCGGGTCGAACGTGCGCTTGCGCTTCGCGAAGGACGGCACGCTCTTCTGCGGCTTCACCGATCGCGGTTGGGGCGGGCAGCCGCCCGGCGACGGCATCGGACGCATCCGCATGGGCGCACAGACGCCGTTCGAGATCGCGAAGGTGCGCCTCGCGCAGCAGGGCTTCGAGGTCTCGTTCACCAAGCCGCTCGCCTCCGAGCCGGCAGCGTTGCCGAAGGCGCGCGTGTCGCAATACGACTACAACTACTGGTGGGAGTACGGCTCGCCGCCGACGAACGTGACCGAGCGCACGGTGCTCTCCGTGGCTCGCAACTCTGACGCGTCGAAGCTGTTCGTGCACGTGGCGGGGCTCGCGCCCGGCATGGTCGCGCGCGTGAAGTTCGAGGGACTCGTCGCGGCCGACGGTTCGCCGCTGCTGCACGACGAATTCGCGTACACCGTCAACCAGTTGCCCGAAGGCCCGTTGAGCAAAGCGCTGGTCGCGAAGGAGGTCGTGCAGCCCCAGGCGCGCGAGCGCAGCGACGAAGGCGCGCTCTATCTGATGCGCGGAGAGCCGCTCGCGGCGTGGAACGCCGAAGGCTGGAGCGTGGGCGAGATCAAGCTCGATCCGAACGATCGCAAGAAGCTCATCGCGGCGCCGGACGCGAAGCCGAACGACTGGTCGGGCCCCGCGGTGTCGAACGTCGGCGCCGAGGCGCCGGGCGAGCTCGTCAGCAAGCTCGAGCTGGGGGACCTCGACTTCTCCTTCGACTTCCTGCTGCCCGAGGGCGGCAACTCGGGCCTGTACCTCATGGGCCGCTACGAGATCCAACTGCGCGACAGCGGCGGCAAGCCGATGCTCGAACCCGGCGATTGCGGCGGCATCTACGCTGCGAGCGACACGAACGTGTGGCCGGGACGCGCGCCGACCTTCGACATCTTTCGCGGGCCCGGTCGCTGGCACGGCATGAGCGGCAGCTTCGTGGCGCCGCGTTTCGACGAAAGCGGCAAGAAGATCTCGAACGCCCGGCTGCGGCGCGTGATGGTGAACGACACGCTGCTGCACGAAGAGATCGAGATCCCCGCGCCGACGGCGGGCGGTTGGGAGGGCGAAGTGCGCTTCGGGCCGCTCCGGATTCAAGGCGACCACGGGCACGTCGCGATCCGCGGCTTGCGCGTGAAGAGCCGCGAAGTCGCGCCGTCGCTCGAGGGCTGGACCGCGGTGTTCGACGGCACGAGCCTCGACGGTTGGCGGATGTCCGACAACGGCCAGTGGAAGGTCGAGAACGGCGAGATCGTCGGCAGCGGCGCCGCGAGCCACCTCTTCAGCCCGCGCGGCGACTACACGAACTTCGAGCTGCGCGCGAAGGTGCGCATCAACGGCAAGGGCAACTCGGGACTCTACTTCCGCACCGCCTTCGGACCGAGCTGGCCCGCGGGCTACGAGGCGCAGATCAACACCTCGCACACCGATCCGGTCAAGACGGGCAGCCTGTACCACCTCGCGCTCGTGAAGACCGCGTTCGTGCCCGACGACGCGTGGTTCGATTACCACGTGACCTGCCGCGACGAAGCCGAGGGTGTGCGCATCCAGATCCGCGTCAACAACGTGCCGGTCACCGACTACCTCGACCGCGAGCGCAAGCACAAGTCGGGTCACATCGCCTTTCAGCAGCACCACGAAGGCTCGGTCGTGCGCTTCCGCGAGATCTTCGTGCGCGAACTTCCCTGAAGGCGCGCGGCGCGCGGCGAGGTCTGCTGGGGCGCGGCGCTAGCCCGCATCTCTCACCACGACCTACTGCGGCCGAGCTATCTCGGGCCGGGCGGCGCGGTTGGAGCGAGTTCGTTCCTCACTGACCTGACAGGTCAGCTCCGGGCGAGCTCGCTCCAACCGCTTGCGCGGCCTCGAGCTATCTCGCCCTCGCTACGGTCCTGGTGAGAGGTGCGGGCTAAACTCCGCACCCCTTTCACGGAGACTTGCTCGATGCACGCCGCCCGCGTCGCCCTCACGGCCACGATCGCTTCTCTTTCGCTCTCGTCCGCCGCGCACGCGCAGCTCCGGCTGCACGGCTTGCTCGGCGACCGCATGGTGCTCCAGCGCGACTCCGAGGTCGTGCTCTCGGGCAAGGCGTCGCGCGAGGCGGAGATCGTCGTCGAGCCGTCGTGGGGCGGCGAACCGCTGCGCGCGAGCGCCGACGCGGCCGGCGAGTGGGCCGTGGCCGTCCGCACGCCCGGCGCCGGAGGGCCGCACAGGATCAAGTTCAGCGGCGACGGCGAGATCACGTTGAGCGACGTGTACTGCGGCGAAGTCTGGCTGTGCTCGGGCCAGTCGAACATGGAGTGGAGCGTCGCGCAGTTCGCCGACCCGGTGTTCGGCGAACCCGGCGGCGCGGAGGAGGTCGCGAACGCGAACTGGCCGCAGATCCGGCTGCTCGACACTCCGAACCGCGTGTCGACCTATCCGCGGCGCGACGCGGTCGGCGAGTGGGAGACGTGCTCGCCGCAGAACGTCGGCGACTGGAGCGCGACCGCGTACTACTTCGGCCGCATGCTGCACCGCGAGCTCGGCGTGCCCATCGGGCTCGTGACCGCCGACTGGGGCGGCACGCGCATCGAAGCGTGGATGAGCTCCCGCGCGCTGGAGCGTTTCCCGCAGTTCTCGAGCACGCTCGAATACCTCGCGGTCGCTGCGGACCCGAACGCGCGCCTGCGCTACGCGCGCGAGCACGGCGCGAGCTGGTGGGACCGCGTCGACGGCGCCGCGCCGCGCGCGCTCCCGAAGAATTGGGCCTCCACCGACTTCGACGCGTCGAGCTGGAACGCGATGGCGCTTCCCGCGTCGTTCGCGGGCGACGAGCTCGGCAGCTTCGACGGCTTCGTCTACTTCCGCACCGTCGTCGAGGTGCCTGCGTCCTTCGCCGGGAAGGCCGCGACGCTCGAGCTCGGACCGATCGACGATCGCGACGACGCCTGGTTCGACGGCAAGCTCGTCGGCTCGACGCGCGAGGACGGACGCTGGAACGCCCCGCGGCGCTACAAGATCCCCGCGGCGTCGCTTGCGGCCGGTCCGCGCGCGATCGCCGTGCGCGTGCTCGACACGGGCGGAATCGGCGGCATCAACGGCTCGGGCGAGCAGATGGTGCTCCGCTCGGACGACGCGGCGCTCGAGCCGCTGCCGCTCGCCGGCGAATGGCGCTACCGCACGGGCGCGCGCATGAGCGAGCTGCCGCCGATGGGGCAGTCGACGATCGACGTCGGCGCCAACACGCCGAGCGTGCTGTTCAACGGCATGCTCGCGCCGCTCAAGCCGCTGAAGTTCCGCGGCGCGATCTGGTACCAGGGCGAGTCGAACGTCGGGGAGGCGCGCGCCTACGGGCAGCTCTTCCCGGCCATGATCGAGGACTGGCGCAAGTTCTTCCAATGCGGCGAATTCCCGCTGTATTTCGTGCAGATCGCGCCCTTCGAATACCGCGCGCACTCGCCCCACGCGGCGGCGGAGCTGCGCGACGCGCAACGCCTTTCGCTGCGTGTTCCCAGCACGGGCATGGCCGTCACGATGGACATCGGCCTGCCGCGGGACATCCATCCCGGCGCCAAGCAACAGGTCGGACGTCGGCTCGCGCTGTGGGCGCTCGAGAAGACCTACGACCGCGACGTGCTCTCGCACACGGGGCCGCTGTTCCGCGAAGCGCGCGCGGACGGCTCGAAGCTGCGCGTCGAGTTCGATGGCGCCGAGGGCGGTCTCGAGATCCGCGGCGGCCCGCTGCGCGACATCTGGATCGCGGGCGAGGACAAGCGCTTCTTCAAGGCGGATGCGCAAGTCGATGGCGATGTGCTCGTGCTCTCTCACCCCAGCGTCGCCAAGCCCGTCGCCGTGCGCTACGGCTGGAAGAACGCCTCGACGCCGAATCTCTTCAACGTCGCGAAGCTGCCGGCGTCGTCGTTTCGCTCGGACGCCTGGGATCTCGAAGATGTGATCGCGGTCGAGGACGCGGGCGCGACGAGTTCGCTCTCGAAGGAGCGCGAGTTCAAGCCGCTCTACAACGGCCGCGATCTGAGCGGTTGGGTCAACGTGAACTGCGCGCCGAGCACTTGGATCGCCAAAGCGGATCGCATCTGGTGCTCGGGGACGCCGACCGGCGTCCTGCGCACCGAGAAGCAGTACGAGAACTTCGAGCTCGAGCTCGAATGGCGTCACCTCGCGCGCCAGGGCAACGCGGGCTTGTTCGTGTGGAGCGATCCGATCACGGCGCGCGGCCAGCCGTTCACGCGCTCGATCGAAGTGCAGGTGATGAGCGGCATGGAAGGCAACGGCTACACGAGCGACGGCGACGTGTTCCCGATCCACGGCGCGACGATGAAGCCGCACAACGGCCGCGGCGGAGGCTCGCGCGCGTTCCCGACCGAGCTGCGCGCGAAGCCGTCGGGCGAGTGGAACCACTACCGCGTGCGCTGCGTGAACGGCGAGCTCGAGCTCGCGGTGAACGGCAAGGTCGTGACGCGCGGCTCGGAGTGCTCGCCGCGAAAGGGCTACATTTGCCTGGAGTCCGAGGGCACGCCGGTCGAGTTCCGCAACCTCCGCATCAAGGAGCTTCCGCCGTCGAGCCCGCCGCTGCCGGCGCAACACGTCGCCGAGCTCGATCAAGGCTTCCGTTCGCTCTACAGCGGCGTCGACTTCGCGGGTTGGAAGTTCGGCGCGGAGCATCAAGGCCACTGGCGCGCGAGCGATTGGACGATCGACTTCGACGGCCAGGGCGCCGACTTGTGGAGCCGCGAGGAGTTCGGCGATTTCGTGCTGATCGCGGATTGGCGCTGGAGCGGGCCCGCGACGCCCAAGGACCTCGCCGTGATCCAGCCCGACGGAACGCAAGCCGTCGGAGCGGACGGCAAGCCGCTCACCGCGCGCGTGCTGGAAGCCGGCGACAGCGGCATCTACTTGCGCGGCAGCTCGAAGAGCCAGGTCAACATCTGGTGCTGGCCGATCGGCTCGGGCGAGGTCTACGGCTACCGCACCGACGGCTCGATGTCGCCCGAAGTGCGCGCCGGCGTGACTCCGAAGGTCGCGGCCGACGCGCCGCTCGGCGAGTGGAACCGCTTCGTGATCACGATGAAGGGCGAGCGGCTCACGGTCGTGCTCAACGACAAGCTCGTGATCGACAACGCGCAGCTCCCCGGTGTCGCGCCGCGCGGACCGATCGCGCTCCAAATGCACGGCTCGCCGATCCAGTTCGCGAACCTGTACGTCAAGAAGCTGGATTGAACGCGGCGCTCAGCTCAGGAAGCGCGAGCGCAGCTCGGGCGTCGGGAGCATGCACGCCTCGCGCTTGCCGAACCAGCGATAGCGGTTGCGCGCGACGAAGCGGTAGAGCGCGTCGCGGAGCGGCGCCGGCACGACGATCGCGGCGTAGGCGAGCGACCACGGAAATCCGAGGCGCTTCAGCGTCTTGAGCGCGGCCGTCGACCGCAGATGCACGGCCCCGTCCTCGAGCATCACGAACGTGTCGAGCGGATTCGCGCTGAGCCCGTGCTCGCGCAGCACGCGCTGGCCGAACTCCGACTGCAGCGCCGCGAAGCGGAACCTCGCCGGCGGCGGATCGCGGCGGATGACGAACGTCACGACTCCGTTGCAGAGGTTGCAGACGCCGTCGAAGAGCAGCACGGGCGGCTCTCGACCCTCGGGGTTCGCGGGGCGGCTCATGCGACGCGTTCCGCGCGAAGATGGAGCTTCAGGCCGATGGAAGGGGACAGGCGCACGCGATCCGAAGTGTAGACCGGCGGCGCGCGCGCTCCAGGCCGCCGGAGTGCGACGATTTTTCGCGCCGCGTTGTAATGATCGGCCCCGCCGCGACGAGCACCGCGCATGAACGACTCCGAACTCGACGAGCGCTTTGCGCGTTTCCGCTCCGCCGGGGACCTGGCCGCGCTGGGGGAGGTCTTCGACGGCCTCGCGCCGCAACTCGTGGCCGTCGCCCGCCACCTGGGGCCGCCCGCCGAGGCCGAGGACCTCGTCCAGGCGACGTTTTTGACGGCGCTCGAGAAGGCGCACGACTTCGACGAAGAGCGCGCGGTCGCGCCGTGGCTGATCGGGATCCTCGCCGGACACGCCGCGAACGCGCGGAGGCGGCGCGCTCGCCGCGCGGACGTTTCGTCGAGCGAGCTCGGGGACGAGTTCGCCTCGCGCGCGCGCGGCCCGGAGCAGGCTGCGGAGGCTGGCGAGCTCCACGCTGCGCTCGCGAGCGCGCTCGACGCGTTGCCGGCGACCTATCGCGAGGTTCTCCAGGCGCTGTTTCGCGACGGAAGCAAGCCGAGCGAGATCGCGAAGCGGATGGGCATCACGCCGAACGCGGCGCGCGTGCGCGTGCACCGTGGATTGGAGCGGTTGCGCGCGGCGCTGCCGGCGAGCTTCGCGGCCGGCGCCGCGGTCGCCTTCGTCGGTGGGCGCGGGCTCGCGGAGGTGCGGCGCGTCGTGCTCGACGCCGGCGCCGCGCGCGCCGCCACG
>CALFYL010000139.1 GCA_937952135.1 uncultured Planctomycetia bacterium | reverse complement strand
CGCCACCTCGACCTGCCCTCCCGAAAAGGAGCGCGCTCGCAGCCCCCGCCGCGAGCGCGCGAATTGGCGGGTCCCACACCACCAACTCTCGACCCCTCTCTAGACGCGCTTGGCGCGGCGTTGAAGGGGTGATCGATCGTCAGGCATTCGTTGCGCGGACCTCGCCGCGAATCTCTGCCTGGAAGTTCCGCGCGCCCCCATTGGACGCCGAGCGTGCGGGCAGCGTCGATGCCGAGAACTTGGCATTCGCAGCGCCGGCAGCGCCTACTTGCGCGCTCGGAACCGGGGCGTCGGGAGCGGCGTCGCCCACCGCAGAGTCGACGGCCCTGGCGTCGACGGTCCTCGAGCCGACTACCGAGAAGCCCTGCGCGGCAAGGCCGTCGAGGAGGGCCGCGCCGCCGCGAATGGAAACGATGAGCTGCTCCCCACTTCGTTCGTCGGTCCATGCGAGTTTGACCGAGCGGCAGGAGCGCGAACGCGCCGCGGTAGCCGCGGGGAGCGTCGACGAGTCGGGTGCGGAGGGGGTCGACGCGAAATTGGCGGGTTGCTCGGACATCATGACGGAACTCGATGGAAGCGGCAGTCGACTCGGCGGCGAGCGGAGCGGAAACGGGCGGCACGCGCTGCGACGTGCGGACGAACCCGAGGACGACGGAGAACGCTCAGTTCGGCGTTTCGTTGAGCGGAATTACCCCGAAAGCGCTGAATTCAAGCATTCGATACGAAGCGCGCCGTTCGTCGGAACAGCGTGCCGCCGTTGGGAGGCGCGCGCCGCGAGGGGCCCGCGCGCGGCCCACGGCGCCGGATCGCGATTGGAGGGGCGAACGCACAGCGGAAGGAAAGCCCGCCGTGAAGTTCGCGACAAACGGCGCCGGCGCGGTGTCGGAGCGACGACGGCGCGACTTCGGCTCCGCTTCAGCGTGGCGCGAACCACGCGCATCCGGCGCCACGGAGGCGTGATGAAAACAAGCTGCGAGCGTCGAGCTTTCCGCGCGGCTCTCCGCTCGGAGCTGCGATCGACCCGCCGCGTCGCGAATCAGTAACGCGGAAAGCTCGGGTCGACGTCGGTGGCCCAGCGCTCGACGCCGCCCTGCAAGTTCGAAACGCGCTCGAAGCCGAGGCGTTCGAGAAACACGGCCGCGTTCGCACTTCGCATCCCGTGGTGGCAGATGCACACCACGTGCGCGGCCGGGTCGAGTTCGCCCGCGCGCCGCGCGAGGTCGCCGAGCGGAATGTGCACCGCTCCGGGCAAGCGGCACAACTCGAGCTCGTCGCGCTCGCGCACGTCCAGGAGCACGAAGCTCTCACCCTGCGCGAGGCGCGCGTGAAGCTCCTTCGGAGCGAGGCGGTCGACCACGGGCTCAGCGCAGCTCGAGCGGCGTGCGGTCGAGCCCGTCGGGCAGCGCGACGCCGAGCGCCGAGAGCACCGTGGGCGCGATGTGCAGCAGATCCACGCCGCCCTCGGCCGGGACGTCGCACTTGCGGTTCGAGAAGAAGATGCCGCGCACCAGTTCGGTGTCCACCGACACGTGGTCGCCCGACCACTGCTTGTCGTTGTTCGACACGTACGGGCCCGGCTTGCCGCCCGGCGACGAGAAGCCGCCGCTCGAGGTCGTCCACGACACGCGGTAGTTCGCCGCGAACCCCAGGCTCAGGTCGGCCTCGCGGTCCATGTAGGGACCGCGATGGATCTCCTTCACGAGGTGCGCGCTGCTGCCAATCTTCTCGCCCGTGTCCGGGTCGGTGGCGGCGAGGAACTTCTGCGCGATCTCGCGGCACAGCGCATCGACGTCGCCGGGCTCGACGATGCCGACACTCGTGACCGCGCCGTCGGCGCCCTTGTGGCCCACGCGCTTGGTGTTCACGTAGATCGTGCCGAGTCCGAGCGCGTAGGCGCGCGTGCGCGACCAGTCGACGTACTGCGACAGCATGCTGCCGCCGTTCTTGCCCTCGCGCAGCGTCAGGTAGCCCTCGTGCGCGAGCCAGTTGTTGATGTGGACTTGTCGACGGAAGCTCTGGAAGCCGTGGTCGGCGCACAGGATCAACGTGTCGCCGGGCGCGAGGTACTCCGAAACGACCTTGCCGACGATCCGGTCGACCTGCCGGAAGGCCGCCGGGATCGCGTCCTTCAGCTCGATGGTCTCGCCGTAGAACTCGGTCTTGTGCGCGGCCTTCACGGGATCGTGCAGCGGGTGCTGCTCGTCGTAGTACTGGTACATCATGTGCTGCACGCGGTCGGCTTCGCTGAAGATGCCGACGAACAGCCGCCAGTCGTCCTTGGCGAGCCCGGCGTAGATCAGCTTCTCGCGCCAGCGCGTGGTGAACTCGATGTCCTGCAGGAAGGTGACGGCGTCGATCACGTCGTCCTTGAGCGGGTGCGTGAGGCAGGCCCAGCCGATGGTCTCGAAGGGCGCGCCGGTTTCGCGCACGAGCTCGACCGAGAAGTCCGCGGGCTGGCTGATGGGCTGCCAGAACGGAGGCTTCGCCGGGTCGATCTCGATCGTGTTGAGGAACAGCTCGAAGGGCTCCTCGAGCGAGACGAGCTTCGCGCGCGTGATGGCGTGCGCCTTGAGCAGCGGGTTGAGCTCGAAGGTCAGGTGGTACCAATCGCTCCACTCGCCGAGCGCCACGGTCTGCGTCTGCGCGCCGATCGTGACCGCCGCGCCGCCTTCCTTCTTCTCGATGCGCATCGGAAGCGAGGTGGGCGTCTCGAGCTGCGTGTTCAGCTCGCCCCGGCGCTCTTCGAGCTCCATGGACTTCTTGAAGGCCATGTTCGGCTCGGCCTCGATCTTCGCGTCGATCGCCGCGACTTCCGCCTTCAGTCGCGGCTCGGCCCAGAAGTTGTCCGGCCCGAAGACCTGGGCCTCGATCACGCCGTCGCGCTCGTCGACGCGCAGCTTGTAGCCGCCCGAGCCGGTGTCCGAACCCGGGTCGTCGAGCTTGCGCGCGAAGAACAGCTCATCGGTCGTGTAGATGAAGTAGCTCGTGTAGCTGCCGCGCGCGTCCGGGACGCCGAGCCCGCACAGCACCTTCGCGTTCGGCACGGGCGCGCGGTCCCAGGCCTGCTGGCCGTCGTAAACGCGCGTAGGCACGCCGGCGGCCGCGGCGACTTCCCAAAACGGCGCCGCCATCAGCGGGTTCTTCACCACCGGCAGCTCGTTCGGCAGGTACGAGCGCATCACGTAGCCGCCCCAGGCGCCCACGAAGGCCAGCGCGAGCGAGAGGATCCACGTCGGCGCCGCCGAGAGGCGCAAGAGTAACCCGAAGGTCAGCAGGAACACCACCAAGGCCGAGATGCCGATGGTCAGCGCGAGCCTGAGCGGACTCCAGGTCGGGATCGGCGCCGCTCCGCGCAGTTCTTGGATCGGCGTCATGACACCGTCCTCCGCGAAGCCCTTCATCGGCATGGGCGAGCCATCCGAACTGAAGGTGCGCGTCACGAAGCCGGGGATGTTCGTCTTGGCCGGGTTCATCCCCGAGTTGAGCGAGGCCCACGCCACCGGCGACTCGGCCGGGTTGGTGGTGCCGAGCGGCGCGAACATGCCCTGCTCGCGCAGGCGTTGCAGATTCGGCAGTTGGCCGCGCGCCATGAGCTGCTCCACGGTGCGCGCGTCGGCGCCGTCGAAGCCGAGGACGATCACCCGGCCGTCCTTCTGCGTCGCGGTGGACGCGCCGGCGCCGGCGGCGAACCCGACGAGACCGAGCAGGAACGTCAGAGCGAGAACGAAGGTGCTGCGGCGCGTCGGCGTCATGGAAGAGATGGGCATCGGTCAGGGGCGCGGGCGACTTGGATCGGGGCGGGCGGGCGGCGGGCGAGGGCCCCAGGGGAGGGAGCGCTCCGCGGGCGCGGGCGGCTCGGAGGGTGGCGCGCGGGGCGTGTTCGGGCGCGACTTGCAGCCGGCCGGCGCGTACCCTCTACGGCTTCTCCAGCGCCCAACCCGCCTCCTGCGGGGCCAAGTGCGCCTGGGCGAGACCGTCGGATGAGTTCGAAACCGGAGTTGAAGCAAGGCCAAGGTAGGGGTCGCGCGCGCGGCCTGTCAACGAAGCGCGGCGGCGCGACGTCAACGGTGCTGGCGCTGTTGGCGCTCGCTCTTCTCGGAGCGGCAGCGGCGTGGCTCTGGATCAAGCCCATGCGCCCCGCCGGCGAAGCCGCCGCCCAGCCCGCGGGCGAGCCCGTCGCGCCGGCGGCGCTCGTCGACCGCCTCGAAAGCGACCGCCTCGACCGCCCGTCCACGGTCGTCGCGGGCGACCGGCGCTACCTGCCCGAGCTGTTCGACCCGGCGCGCTACCAGGGCGCGGCGCGGCTCGAGGTGCTCCTCGACGTCTCCGGCGAGATTCCGGCCAAGTGGAAGCTGCTCCTCGAGCCTTCGAAGGTCATCACGGGCGGCGAGCACGCGGTGCAGCGCGAGCTCGAGTTCCCGGGGGAGAAGCGCTCGGTCGTGCTCGACGATGTCGCGCTCGGCGGCTACGTGATCCGCGCCGTCGCCGAAGGGATGGAGTGCAACCCGCAGTACATCCAGTTCGCGAAGCCCGACGAGGTCGACGTCGTCCTGCGCTTGCGCCTGTTCCCGGCGGGCACTCTCACCGGCCGCGTCGTCGACCCCGACGGCGATCCGATCGCCGCGATGCCCGTCACCGCCGTTCGACGCGACGCCGAGGGCCAGCGCACGGTCACGACCGACGGCGCCGGCCGCTACGCCTTCGAACGCCTGCCCGACGGCGAGTGGAACGTGGTCGTCGGCTATCCCGAGGCGCCGCTCGTGCTCCGCGAGGTCGGCTTCGCGGCGCCGGGCTTCGACATGCCCGACCTCGCGACGCCGGCGATCGACGAGCTCGCGATCCGCGTGCTCGACAGCCAGCTCCAGCCCGTCGAAGGCGCCTCGGTGAGCGTGATCGGACTCGCCAGCGGCGCCCGCCAGGCGAAGACCGACGCGAACGGCCTCGCGCTGCTCCCCCACTGCGTCGGCGGCGAGGCGAGCGTGATCGTCGACGCGCCGGGCTTCGTGTCGAGCACGCGCCAGATCCAGTTCCAGCCCGGAGTGCTCAGCGAGCACCAGGTGCGGCTGGCGATCCGCTGATCCCCCCCACTCTCCCACAATCCTCCGCAGGAACGCCGACGTGCCCGCCCAACCGCTGATCGACTTCGAGCAACTCGACCTGACGCAGACCGTGCGCGACAGCGCGGAAGTCCGCCGCCTGTGCTTGCAGCGCAACCGCTTCTCGATGCTCGACGCGGTGGTCCACATCGGCGGTCTCGACGGGCTCGTGGTCGGCTACAAGGACGTCAGCCCCGACGACTGGTGGGCGCCGGACCACTTTCCCGGCCGGCCGATCTTCCCCGGCGCCTTGCAGATCGAAGGCGCCGCGCAACTGTGCGCCTACCACTTCCTCGACTCGCGGCCCGAGATGCAGCACAAGCTCGTCGGCTTCGGCGGAGTGAACGACGCGCGCTTCCGCGGGGTCGTCGCGCCGCCCGCGCGGCTGTACTTCGCGGCCAAACCGCTGCGCCTGCGCTCGACGATGTTCACCTACCAATCGCAGGGCTTCGTCGACGGCAAGCTCGTGATGGAAGCCGAAATCCTCGGCGTGATCCTGGATTGAACGCCGCGCGCGAACCGAGCGCGTAGATTGGGGATGGAGAGCCCATGAACCTGCCCTGGATCGCTCGCAGCGGCGTCGTTTGCGCGCTGCTGTTCGGCTCGTGCTCGAAGCCCGAAGCGGCGGCGCCGGAGCACGTGGTGCTCGTCGTCATCGACACGCTGCGCGCGGACCATCTCTCGAGTTACGGCTACGCGCGTCCGACGACGCCGAACATCGACCGGTTGGCGCGCAACGGCGTGCGTTTTACGCGCGCGATCTCGCAGGCGTCGTGGACCGGGCCGTCGATGGTTTCTCTGATGACCGGTCGCTACATCGCGAAGGAACGCGTGATGTTGCCCGCGGACCTCGCGACGCTCGCCGAGAGTTTTCAGAACGCTGGCTGGGCCACCGGCGGCTTCGCGTCGAATCCGCTGATCACGGCCGAGAACGGTTTCGCGCGCGGTTTCGACGTGTTCGCGAAGCTTGAGGAGTACGGTCCGAACGACGAGATCGAGCGCTTTCTCGAGGCGAGCAAGGGTGGACGCACGTTCACCTACGTGCACATCACCGAGCCGCACGACCCGTACGTTGCGCCGAAGGGCCAGCAACAGTGGCGCGAGGCGGCGAGCTTCCTGCCCGGCGACCGCGTCGAGTTCTATGCGCAGATGCGCGAGAAGCTCGGGCTCTCGGACCTGAGCGCGGACGTGCGCACGATCCAGGCGGAGATCGGCGGGTACGACGACGACGTGAAGTACGCCGACGGACGCGTGGCCGCGGTGCTCGCGCTGTTCGACAAGCTCGCGCTGCGCGACAAGACCGTCGTGGCCCTCACGAGCGACCACGGCGAAGGGCTGTGGCAACACGTCGCGCTGATGAACGGCCAGCGCGGTTCGAAGTTGCGCGCCGGCGAGAAGCCGAACCTCGTGAACACGCTCATGCCGACGCACGGCAACCAGGTGCACCAGAGCCTGGTGCACGTGCCGCTCGTGCTGTCGGGCTTCGGCGTGCCGAGCGGCGCGGCCGTGAACGCACCGGTCGAGAACGTCGACCTTTTTCCGACCTTGCTCGAACTCGCGAACGTGCGCACGCCCGGCGGTTTGCAAGGCCGCAGCCTGCTTCAGTGGCTGAACGGCCGCCCCGAGGGCGAAGCCTTCGGCTTCAGCTTCACGCGCTTCAACGTGACCGTCGTCGACGAGCAGAGCTGGGCGCTGATCCTGCCCACGCCCGAGGGCGA
>CALFYL010000138.1 GCA_937952135.1 uncultured Planctomycetia bacterium | reverse complement strand
ACGGACAGAGCGTGAACTCGATTCCGTCCGACAAGTTGGTCGTCTTCGGCGCCGGCGGATCGCGGAACCAGACCTGCGCGTTGTAGGTCTGGCCGGCGGCGATCGGCTGGCCCTGCGCGCCCGGATTCGCCGCCATGTAGGCGAGGAAGTCGAGGCTGATCGTTCCATCGCACTGACCGACCGTGCCGCCGGTGCTCTGCGACGGAGTGCGTTGCAGCGGGAGCTTGACGCACAGGAAGCTCGTGCTGCCGGACGCCCAGCTCAGGCTCTCGCGCCCGTTCCGTCCGTAGAACACGAGCCCCGCGCGCTGGCCGTCGAGGTTCGCGCAGTCGAGCGTGAAGCCCGAGCTCGCGGCCACGCTCGGCGTGCCGTTCGCGCTGAGCGTGGGCGCGCAGCCCTGCGTCGTCGTCGAGCCGGTGCAGTACGCGACCGGCGGGTTGCACGTGGCCGCGGTCGCCGAGAAGTGGAGCGCGTTCGCGAGCATCACCGCGCCGTCGGTGGCCGCGTCCCAGAAGTGTGAGAAGCACGCGTTCGAGGGCGGATAGAACCCGAGGTCGATGCGCTTGGGGTTCGCGCCTTGCGCAACGAGGATGCGGCCGTCGCTCCACTCGGCGATCGCAATCGAACCGGGCGTGAGCGTCGTGACGCTCGGCCGGTACGAGCTCGATCCGCCGTCGAACGAGTTCACGCCCGCCATGATCGGGTGCTGAGGCAGGAGCACGGTTCCCAGGCTCGCTGCACCGGTGGTCGAGCCCGATTGGTCCGCGAGCACTTCGTAGCCGGTCTGCCAGCGCCCCTGGATCGAGAGGGTCGCCGTCGTCCAATTCACCGCGAACACGGCGACCACGACGCCGCCGCCCGCGTCGACGTAATCGGCGAGCGTGTTGCCGAGCAGCGTCGAGTCCTGGAAGGCGACGTTCGACCACACGAGCACTGCGTCGTAGGCCTGCAACTGCTGCAGCGTCGGCGTGCTCGAACTCGCGTTGAGAATGTCGACCGACGCAAAGAGTCCGGAGGACAGCAAGCTCGCCTGCGTGTCGGTGAAGCGGCAATCGGTGCTCGAGGACGTCGCCGCCGCGCAGATCGCGATGTTCACTTGCGCGCTTGCGGACGCGCTGGCGAACAACACGGCCGCGGCGCTGGTGAGGAGCGTTCGCGCGAAGGCGGGCAACGAGGAAGTGGAGTTCATGGGGGCGCCTTTGGGAGTTGGGGGACCTGGCGGCAAAGCCATATCACGGACAGAGCGTGAACTCGATTCCGTCCGACAAGTTGGTCGTCTTCGGCGCCGGCGGATCGCGGAACCAGACCTGCGCGTTGTAGGTCTGGCCGGCGGCGATCGGCTGGCCCTGCGCGCCCGGATTCGCCGCCATGTAGGCGAGGAAGTCGAGGCTGATCGTTCCATCGCACTGACCGACCGTGCCGCCGGTGCTCTGCGACGGAGTGCGTTGCAGCGGGAGCTTGACGCACAGGAAGCTCGTGCTGCCGGACGCCCAGCTCAGGCTCTCGCGCCCGTTCCGTCCGTAGAACACGAGCCCCGCGCGCTGGCCGTCGAGGTTCGCGCAGTCGAGCGTGAAGCCCGAGCTCGCGGCCACGCTCGGCGTGCCGTTCGCGCTGAGCGTGGGCGCGCAGCCCTGCGTCGTCGTCGAGCCGGTGCAGTACGCGACCGGCGGGTTGCACGTGGCCGCGGTCGCCGAGAAGTGGAGCGCGTTCGCGAGCATCACCGCGCCGTCGGTGGCCGCGTCCCAGAAGTGTGAGAAGCACGCGTTCGAGGGCGGATAGAACCCGAGGTCGATGCGCTTGGGGTTCGCGCCTTGCGCAACGAGGATGCGGCCGTCGCTCCACTCGGCGATCGAGATCGATCCGGGCGTGAGCGTCGTGACGGTCGGGCGGAACGAACTGGAGCCGCCGTAGAAAGAGTTCACTCCCGCCATGATCGGATGCTGCGGCAGCAGCACCGTGCCGAGGCTCGCTGCAGAGCTCGACGTGCTGCCGGACTGGTCTTCGATCACTTCGTAGGCGCCTTGCCAGCGGCCTTGGATCGAGAGCGTGCTCGATGCGATGGCGTTCGCGAACACGGCGACCACCACGCCGCCGCCGCCGTCGACGTAGTCCGCGAGCGTGTCGCCCAGCAACGCGGAATTCTGGAACCCCGTGTTCGACCACACGAGCACCGCGTCGTACGCCTGGAACTGTTGCAGCGTCGGTGTGCCGGCGGCCGCGTCGAGGATGTCGACGCTCGCGAACAGGCCCGACGCGAGGATCCGCGCTTGGGTGTCGGTGAAGCGACAATCGGTGCTCGGACCGCCCGCGGCGGCGCAGAGCGCGACGTCGAGCTGCGCGCTCGCGGTGGCGCCGGCGAGCAGAGCGATGGAGGCGTGGAAGCACGTCCGCAGCGGAAGACGCAAGAATCGATGGGCTCGCATGGAGGCTCCTCTGGGGGTGGAGAATCTCGGGTCCGAGCCAGAGTAGATCCACGCCCCGGATGCCGCCAGCTCGCAGTCTCGACCGTCGAGCACGCGGCGCCGCGAGCCGGGCCGACTGCAGTACGCGCTACTTCACGTATTCAGCCACGTACATCGGCAGCATCTTGCGCCACGTCGGCCAGTCGTGCGGCCATTCCTCGCCCCATTCGTAGACGTGGTTGGGGATGTTGCGCGAACCGAGCACCTTCGCGACGCGCCAGGATTGCTCGGGCTCTTCCGCCTTGCCCTTGCCGTGCGTGAGGAGCACGAAGCGCTTGCGCAGTTGCTCGAGGTGCGCGCCCTCGGGCAGGTTCGGGACGAAGCGCGTCGGCGTGTTGTAGTAGTGGTCGCCGTTCGGCTCGCCTTCCATGAATTTGGCGAGGTCGTAGGTGCCGCTCATGCAAATCGCGAGCTTGAACACGTCCGGGTGGCGGCAGACCGCCGAGAGCGCCTGGTACGCGCCGATCGACGCGCCCGCGGTCACGATCTCGATGTCCGGCGTCTGGCAGTCCTTGCGGATCAGCGGCACGAGCTCGTGGTACAGGAACGAGTCGAACTTCTGCTGCGCGCGCGCCGCGTGCTCCATCTTGTTCGACTCGGCGAGCAGCGCCTGGCCGGCGGTCGAATCGCACGAGTAGACCTTGATGCGCTGCGCTTCGAGCAGGTCCTTGAGGTAGTCGATCATCCAGAAGCGCTCGATCTCCTCGGCGTCGCCTCCGGCGGTGGGGAAGAGCAGCAGCGGCGTTCCGACCTCGCCCCAGCGGCACACCTTGATTTCGCGGCCCAGGCGCTCGGAGCGCCAGGTTTCACTGACTTTCGATGCCATCGAGTTCGTACCTGCTCAGCCCTTCTTGCCGCTCGTCGCCCGCTTCTTCGACTTGGACTGCGCCGCGGACGCACTCGCGCTCGCGGCCGCCGCGCGCTCGGCGGCATCCTTCTCGCGCCACGCCTGGATCTCGTTCCAGAAGTGCTCGGTGAAGCTGTCCCACTCGTGAGCGGGGAAGATCGATTCGACCTTCTTGCGCACCGCGACCTTCGCGCGCTCGGATCCGAAGAAGTTCCAGGCGACCTCGTCGAGGTGGCTGAGGTGCTTCTCGCAGAACTCGTCGAAGCGTTCGGCCTCCATGCGCTCGCGCGCGAGCTTGGCGTAGCCGGCGAGCTTCTCGGGGTACGAGAGGTCCTTCGCGGCGATGTCGAAGAACGGCTGCCAGTCCTGGTTGACGCGCATGCGCTTCTTCGTCGCCGCGACGTACAGCGCCCAGCGCAGCTTCGCTTTCACGAGCCAGGGGAAGTGGCGGTGCAGCGAGGTGACCTGGCTGTCGGGGCAGGGATTGGCGAAGTCGATCGGATGCCAGACGCCATCGGCGTAGAGCGCTTCGCAGGAGTTGAAATCCCAGCCGAAGAACGAGTTGATCGTGAGCGTGATGTCGCGCAGCACGTTCAGCGTCTCGTCGGGCAGGTAGTTCTCGTCGTTCAGGTAGCGCTGGTGCAGCGGCGCGCTCGGGTCGTAGCGGATGATGCGCGTCTGGGGGCCGAGCCCGATGCAGCGGCAGAAGTGCTCGTGCGGCAGCACGCCCTTCTGCAAGTGCATGATCAGTTTGCCGGAGCGGTCGTAGGCCTCGACGAGCTCCTGCTCGTTGTCGACCTTGCTCACGCCGACCCAGCCGCCGCCGTCGAAGGGCTTCATGAACAGCGGGTAGCCGACCTGCGATGCGACCGCGGGGAGATCGAACAGCTTCGCGTAGCGCGTCAGCGTCGTCTGCAGGTCGGGCTTGTCCTCGTAGCTCTTGGGCGGCACGAGCCACGTGACCGGGATCGGCATGCCCAGGCGCATCATCGCCGCGTAGGTCGTGTGCTTCTCGTTCGACTGCACCGACCAGGGGTTGTTGAACACGTACACGCCGTTCAACACGACCGCCTTTTTGATCCACTCGCGGCTGGTGTGGTACCAGTGCGTCAGGCGGTCGACGACCAGGTCGTACTTGACCGGCTGGCGCAGCGCGAACGGCTCGATCGTCACGCGCTCGATCTCGAACGAAAGCGTGTCGTTGCCGATCGGCAGATGCAGGTCGAGGTCCTTGACCAGCTCCTCGAAACAGATCGGCCAACAGGTGTCGGCGCCGAGCGAAAGTCCAATCTTGCGGGTGACGTTGGCCACGTGGGGGCACTCCTGAGGGACAAAGGGGCGCAGGAGTCTAGCAGCCCACCCGAGAAGTCCTTCGGCGCGCTTTCGCGTCCGGTCGCGCGGAGGGGCGACCGCGCGTGAGCTCGGAGCGAGCCCTCGCGCGACGCGCTCAGAACTCGGGCTGCGGGCGGCCCAGCAGATAACCCTGGAGCAGCGCGCAGCCGAGGGCGGCCGCTTGCTCGCGGTCTTCGGAGGTCTCGATGCCTTCGGCGACCGACAGCACGCCGAGTTGCGCGCACACCGCGTTCAGCGAGCGGATCAACGAGCGCTTCGCGTCGGACTTCGCCAGCCCGTCGATGAGCTCGCGGTCGTACTTGATGAACTCGGGCAGCAGAGTGGCGAAGCTGTTGAGGCCCGAGTAGCCCGAGCCGAGGTCGTCGACCGCGATGCGGAAGCCGCGCGAACGCAGGTCCGCGAGGTGCTGCGCGAGATGCGGGTAGCCGTGCAGCGTGCTGCGCTCGGTGACCTCGAGCACGATGCGCGGCGCCCACGGCGCCAGGATGCCCGACGGCGACGCGAGCTCGGCGTCTTGCAGGGAGATCGGGTGCAGGTTGAGCCAGAGATCGCGGCCGTCGGGGAGCGCGGGGATGCGCTCGAGCGCGCACTCGCGCACGCGACGTTCGAAGTCGACGAGCCGCCCGAGGCGTTCGGCCTCGGCCAGGATGCGGTCGGGGCTCTCGAGGCCCGGCTCGCGGCTGCGTGCGAGCGCTTCGTAGGCGGCGGTCACACCCGTCCGCGTGTCGACGATCGGCTGGAACGCCAGCCACAAGCGCTCGAGCGCGCGGTCGAAGGTCGCCCAAGCGCGCTCGTCGCGCCACGTGGGGTCGCGCAGGGGGGCGACGTCGCGCGCCGCGAGCGATCGACGTTCCTCGAGGGCGTCCTCGATCGCCTTGCCGACCTCGCTCGCCGAACAGGGCTTGAGCAGGAAGCGGAACACGCCCGCGTTGTTCACGGCATCCGCGGCGGTGCGCACGTCGAACTCGCCGGTGAGCATCAGGCGCATCGTGCGCGGGCGTGTGCGGCGAATCAGCCGCAGGAACTCTGCGCCGCGCATCCCGGGCATGCACTCGTCGGAAACCACGACGGCGACCTCGCGCCGCTCCAGGATCTCGAGCGCTTCGGCGGCGGACTGCGCGCTCAGGAGCTCGAACGGGCTCTTGCGCAACGCGCGCACGAGCACGTCCGTGATCGCGGGCTCGTCGTCGACGAGCAGGACGGTGCGATCGCTCGGCGGCGAGGGGCTCATGAGGCGCTGCCCGTGGCCGGCGAGCCGGGACTCTCGGCCGCCGGCGCGTCGCCGTCGATCAGGATCGGCTCGCGCAACGTGCCGAGCTTGGCGTGGTTGCCGATGCGCTCGTAGTAGACGGGGCCGATGCGCTCGCCGGGCCCGAGCAACGTGCGCCCATCCGCGGTCTCGATCGCCGCGGCGGTCACCATGCCGGTGCGCAGTTCGCTGAAACTCACGGCGAGCGGCGCGGCGGATCGCTGGTGCGAGCCCGGCGTCGATTCCAACCAGTCGGCGAGCGAGCGCAGCACTCGTCGATCGACGCTTTCGTCGCGGCCCAAAGTGTCCATCGCTTCGCGCCAGCTCCGGCCGTGGCGGCGCAGTTCCGAGGCTTGCAGCAGCACGCCGACGATCGCCGAGCCGCGAACGTCGCCTCCGCTCGTGTCCGGCGCCGCGCCGACTTCGCCCAGGATGCTCGCGACGCCCTCCAGACGCGGGATGGAGCTCACGAGCCGCGCCGCCGTCGCCGGCGCGCGGCGCAGCAAGAGTCGCTCGTCCTCGGACAACGGATGTCCGAACTCGTCCTTCTCGCGCGTCTGGGGCGGGAGGGAGATCCAGCCGAGCTGGCTCATCAGCGCCGCCACTTCGACCTCCCACGCGTGCGGGAGTCCCACTTGGCGCGCGATCCAGCGCGCTTGATCGCGCAGGCGCCGCGCGGCGCCGAACCCCTTGGACTCCGCGAACTCGAGCTCGAGCGCGTCGCTGAGCAGCCCGACGGCGCCCTGCAGCGTTTGTTCGAGCAGTTGGCGTTCGCCGCGCAGACGTCGATGGTGCTCGAGCGCCGTCTCGATCACCTCGCTGAGCTGCGACAACGCGCAGGGCTTGTTGAGGAAGCGGAACACCCCGCCCTCGTTCACCGCACGCGCCGCGGTCGATGAATCGGCGTTGCCTGTGAGCATGATGCGCGACGTGTCCGGCGAAACGCGCAGCGCGTGCGAGAGCAGTGCGGCGCCGTCGACCACGGGCATGCGCATGTCGGAGATCAGCACCGCGTAGGGTCCGTTGTTCGCGACGAGCTCGATCGCGTGAGCCGGATCGTCCGTGGTTTCGATGGCGAAGCGGCCGCGCAGCCCGCGTTCGAGCGCTTGAAGCAAGTGGGGCTCATCGTCGACGAGCAGCACGCGATCGCGGTTCTTCATGCGCGACGGACCTCGGCGCGGACCGTCGGCCACGGGCCCTCGGGGTGGGCGTGGCGGTGTTGCAAGCTGGAGCTTCGAAACGGGTATTGCACGAAAGCACTCGACGCGGAGGCGCGGGGACGGGCGGTATCGGTCGTTCGAAGTTTCAAACTTGCGCAGGCCGGCCCGGGGGCAGCTTGACGGGGTCCCCCGGGAGCACGGCCCCGGCGCGGGCGGACTGCTGCGGAAGTGTCCGGGAGGAGGCGGTGGAGCCGGAAAAGTCGGCCGCCGCGGGCGGGCGCCGTGAAGTTGCAGGCGTGAAACGGACGATGCTCGTCGGGGGGTGATGGGGGCCGCGCGAGCCGGGTGGCGGCGGTCCTCGAGGGAGGACCTCCGCTCGCCTGGCACGCGCCCGTGCCCGGGTCGCGGCTCGGCCCCGTCCCGCGACTCCACCCGCCGCGCCTTCCAGCTCCGACGCCATCGACTTGCCGCTCCACGCTCGCTGCTCCACGCGAAGACCTCCACGAACATGCAAACTGCTTCCACCCAGGCCACGACTCGCGTTCACATTCGCCGCGGTCACTCCTCGTCCTCCGACGAAGCCACCGCCGTCGCCGAGGTGTTCGCGCAGGTCCAACAGGACGACCAGCGCCTCGTGCTCTTCTTTGCCTCGGCGCGCTACGACGTCGAGCGCCTCGCCGCGGCGTTGCGCGAGCGCACTTCGTGCGTCGTCGTCGGCTGCACCTCCGCCGGCGAGCTCGGCCCCGACGGTCCATCGCGCGGCGGCATCGCGGCGCTCAGCTTCGCCGGCGAGCTCGATGCGCAGGCCTGGGGCATCGATCTGGCGAACATCGACGCGGACGTGCTGCGCGTCGCCGCGGACTGCGCCGAGCAGCGCGCGCAGTGGCCCGATCGCGGGTCCTTCGGCCTGTTGCTCGCCGACGGTCTCTCCAAGCGCGAAGAGCACCTCGCGCTCGCGCTGTACCGCGAGCTTCCGATGGTCCCGATCGTCGGCGGCTCGGCGGGCGACGACCTCACCTTCGAGCGCACGCACGTCTACGTCGACGGCGCGTTCCACTCGCACCGCGCGGTGTTCGTGCACGTGCTGCTCGACGCGCCCATCGCACCGTTCAAGTTCCAGCACTTCGAGCCGGGCGACGCCGCGTTCGTGATCACGGACGCGGACCCCGACGGGCGGATCCTGCGCGAGATCAACGGCGTTCCCGCGAGCATCGCCTACGCGGACGCGATCGGGGTCGCGCCGGACAAGCTCGACAGCGCCGTGTTCTCGAGCCATCCCATCGTCGTCGAGCTCGGCGGCGAGTCCTACGTGCGCTCGATCGTCTCGGTCACGCCGGACGGCGGCCTCAACCTGTTCTGCGCCATCGACATCGGCGTGGTGTTCTCGATCGGACGCCCCACGGATCCCGCGGCGGCGGCGCGCGCAGCCTTCGAAGCGGCGCGTGCGCGCGTCGGCGAGCTGCAGGCAGTCATCGGCTTCTCGTGCATCCTGCGCCGGCTCGAGTTCGAGTCCTCGTGCCGCCTCTCGGAGCTCGGCGACCTGTACGTCGAATACCGCGTGTGCGGCTTCGACACCTACGGCGAGCAGTTCAACGGCGTGCACATCAACCAGACCTTCACCGGCGTGGCCATCGGCGTCTGACGGAGCGAAGCATGGACACCCAGGTGGCCGGGAACGAGAGCGCACCCGAGCTTCTGCGCCAGCTCGAAGCCGCCCAGGCGAGGCTTCGCGCGCGGGAGAAGACCATCGGTGCGCTCATCTCGAGTGCGCGGCGCAAGCAGATGGATCCGAACTCGTCCTTCGCGGCGCTGTTCAGCGGCGCCGCGCTGCAGGAGGCCGTGCGGCGCAAGACCGCGGAGCTCGCCGAGGCGGGCGAGCGGCTGCAACGCATGGAACGCTCGCTCGCCGACGCGCAGCGGCTCGAATCGATCGGCCGGCTCGCGGCGGGGGTGGCGCACGAGATCAACACGCCGACCCAGTACGTCGGCGACAACCTGGGATTCATCTCGTCGAGCGTCGAAGCGTTGCTCGGGCTGTGCCAGCGCATCCCCGAGCTCGTCGACGTCTGCGCGTCGACCGCCGCGGGCCGCGAGCTCGCTCAGCAGGTCGCCGAGCTGTACGACTCGGTCGACGTCGAGTTCCTCCAGGGCGAGCTGCCGATGGCGGTGAAGCAGTCGGTCGAGGGCGTCGAGCGCGTCGCCGGGATCGTGCGCGCGATGAAGGAGTTCTCGCACCCGGGCACGCGCCAGAAGGCGCCGATCGACCTCAACCACGCGCTGGACAGCACGCTGATCGTCGGGCGCGCGGAGTGGAAGTACGTCGCGCAGGTCGAGACGAACTTCGACCGCGCGCTGCCGCCGGTGGAGTGCTTCCCGTGCGAACTCAACCAGGTGTTCCTGAACTTCCTGGTCAACAGCGCCCACGCGATCGCGGACCGGCGCGGCGAGGGAGGACCGCTGGGCGTGATCCGCGTCACGACGCGCCGGGCCGGAGAGTGGGCCGAGGTGCTGATCGAGGACGACGGCTGCGGGATCCCCGAAGCGAACCTGCGCCGCATCTACGAGCCCTTCTTCACCACGAAAGTCGTCGGCCGCGGCACCGGTCAAGGCCTCTCGATGGCCTACGCGGTGATCGTGAACCAACACGCCGGCACGATCGACGTGACCAGCGAGGTCGGCGTCGGAACCTGCTTCACCCTGCGGCTGCCGCTCACCGACGCCGGCACGCGGAAGGAACGATCGGAACCCGAGGTCGCGGAGTGACACGCATCCTGTTCGTCGACGACGAGCAGCGCATCCTCGCCGGGATCAAGCGCGTGCTCTACGCGCGGCGCCACGAGTGGCAGGTCGAGCTCGTCTCGGATCCGCTGCGCGCGGTGGAGTTGCTCGATGGCGAGCGCTTCGACGTCGTGGTCTCCGACATGCGCATGCCGGGCATGAGCGGCGCCGAGTTCCTCGAAGTCGTGAAGCAGCGCATGCCCTCGGCGACGCGCGTCGTGCTGTCGGGGCAGTGCGAGCGCGACAGCTCCACGCAGTCGATCTCGGTCGCGCACCAGTTCCTCTCCAAGCCGTGCTCCGCGCAGACGCTCATCGACACGCTCTCGCGCGCCGTCGACACCTCGGGGCTGCTCGACTCCGACGAGCTGCGCCGCCTCGTCGGCAGGATCTCGCGCCTTCCGTCGCCTCCGAGCATCCATCGGCGGCTCGGCGACGCGCTGCTCGACCCCGACGTCGAGCTCGGCGTGCTCGAGGCGATCCTGCGCGAGGACATCGCGTTGTGCGCCAAGCTCCTGCAACTCGTCAACTCGAGCTTCTTCGGCCTCGGACAAGTGATCTCGGACGTTCGCCACGCCGCGGCGTACCTGGGCGCGGTGACCCTGCGCCGCGTCGTGCTCAGCGCCGAGGTGTTCTCCAAGTTCGACGCCGCGGACTTCCCGAGCGACTTCGACCTGGGCGCGCAGCAGCTCCACGCGCTGCAGGTCGCCGAGCTCGCGAGCGCGATCACGTCCCGGCCCGAAGCGAAGGAGATCGCCTTCACCGCCGGCATGTTGCACGACGTGGGCGAACTCGTGCTCGCGACGCAACTGCCCGCGGAGTTCGCGCGCACGTGCGCCGCGCGGCGCGCGGGGCTGGCCGACCCCGACGCCGAGCGTCTGCACGCGCGGGTGGGGGCGTACCTGATCGGCCAGTGGGGGCTTCCGATGCCGGTGGTGCAGGCGGTGGCGCACCACCACGACCGACGGCCGACCGAGCGCCGCGAGCTGGAACTCGTCGACGCGCTCGCGCTCGCCGACCTGCTCGTGCAAGTCGCCGCCGCCAGGCACGAGGCCGACCGCCGCCGCTTGATGGCGAGGATCGACTGCGACGAGCTCGCGGCCCTCGGCGTCGCGGACAAGCTCGAGACGTGGACCGAGCTCGCCCTCGGCATCGTCTCGCGCGCCGGGTGATCGTCGGCGGCTCGCCCGCGAATCGCAGCCGCTACTCGTACACGAGCCACGAAGGCCCGGGGAACAGCCACGAGAGTCCGTCGCGCAACCGGTCGCGCCAGTTCTCCCAGTTGTGTCCGTCGCGCGCTTCGGTGAAGCGCAGGTTCATCCCCGTCGACTGAAGCAGCGGCACGATCGAGCGGTTGTAGTAGATCAGCCCCTCGTAGATGCCGCACGAGAGGTAGACGTGCTCCGCGGGCCGGCCCGGCCGCGCGCGGAACTGGTTCATGAACTTCACCACGGGATCGAACACCGGCCCGCGGTCGTGGTCGCCCAGGTCGGTGAACACGAACGAGCCGGATTGCAGCAGCAGGCGGCCGAAGGTGCCGGGGTGCCGCCACGCCGCGGAAAGCGACGCGACGCCGCCGAAGCTCGCGCCCATCAAGCAGCGCGACTCGGGGTCCTCGAGCAGCGAGTAGCGCGACTCGAGCGCCTGCAGCAGGTCGTGGGCGAGGAAGCGCGCGTGGCGCTCGTCGTCCGCGTACTCCGTGAGGCGGCTCGACGACTGCGTCAGCGCCACGACCATCGGCTGGATGTCGAGGCGGTGGATCAGGTTGTCGAGCACCGAGCGCAACTGCGCGAACTTCAAGTAGTCCGGACCGTCGTGCGCGATCAGCAGCGGATAGCGCCGCGTGGGGCGGTAGCGCGCCGGCAGGTACACGAGCACCGTGCGCTTGTCGCCGAAGCTCTTCGCGTCGACCTCGAGCTCCTGGATCTCGCCCAAGCGCGCTTCCGCGTCGTGGCGCGCCCACTCGGGGTCCTCGTAGCCCGCGCCGCGCACGACCGAATTCGCTCCGTAGGGATCGCGCGCGTAGTTCTCGTTGAGCGGGTCGGTGATGAGCTGGCGGTGGCCGCCGCGCGCGATCTCGAGCTTGTACTCGACCCGCGACCCTTCGGGGATGTCGATCGTGAGGCGCCAGACGGGCGTGTGGCCGATGCGCTGGAAGGCGAGCGAGTTCGGGAGGCCGTGCAGCCAGTGGCGCAAGTGGATCGAGTCCGCGGCGCCGACGTAGACGAAGGTCACCGTGCGGCCTTCGACGAGCGGGAAGCGGTTCGAGCGCAGGAACTGGTCGAGCGCGGCGGGGCCGGACTCGGCGCGCGTCTCGAGCTCTTGGGCGGTGGCGTTCATGCGGCGCCCACCTCGCGCAACTCGCCGTGCGTCGTCAGCGCGCGCGCTCCCCAGGGGGCGCTCCACTCGCCGTCGCGGAAGTCCATGCGCATGCGCGGGTCGAGCGCGGCGCAGATGCACGGCTCGAAGCGCCGCGCGAACAGCGCGACGCGGGCGCGGTCTTCGAACTTGAGCCGCCGCGCGGCGTGGGGGAGCGCGACCATGCCCTGCACCGCGCCGAGCCCGCTCTCGAGCACCTCCGGATCGCCGGGTCCGTGCGCGCTGCGGTCGTCGAACACCACGACGCGCTCGGCCAGCGCCATCGCGCCCGCGGACCAGGCGAAGACCGGCTGCTCGCGCAGCAGATCGATCAGCCCGAACATGCGCAGCCGGTCGAGCAGGATCGCGACGTGGCCGCCCGCGACACACAGCGCCGAGCACCCGTCGAGGAGCTCGCGCAACTCGCGGCGATGCCGGGCGACGTGCTCGCGTTCGTGCGGCTTCCAGCGCCGGTCGAAGTCGACGTGCGCTTCGCGCACGCGCAGCGTGTGCTCGTCGTCGAGCCGCCGCACGGCGTCGATCGCGCCGCGCACCGAGGCTTCGATGAGCCCCGAATAGCCCGGCAGCGTCTCGCGCCGCAGCAGCTCGCGCGCCGCCTCCATCAAATGGCTGAGGCGCACGCGGTAGAGCTCCTGGAGCTTGCGCAGCTTGTCGTGGCGCGCGCGGATGGCGCCGAGCAACTCGGGATCGCTGCGGTGGACGTCCTCGCTGCGCGCGTAGAGGTTCAGGTTGACCGTGCGGCCGCCGAGGTGCGCCGAGAGCTCCTGGTCTTCGCTCTCGCGCTCCTCCCAGCCGGCGGTGACGGCCGCGATGCGCCCGCGGATGCCGAGCGAGTCGACCGCGTCCTTGAGCGTCGGCTCCAAGCGCTGCGGGCCGAGCAGCACCACGTGGTGTCGAACCATCGTGCGACCTTCAGTCGGCGTAGATGCCGAGTTGAGAGCCGAAATCGTCGGCCATCTGCGCCGCGAAGGCGAGGTCGGGATGGCGGCACGCGATCCAGCCGTCGCCGACCAGCACCTTGCGGAAGTCGCGCCGCGGCTCGCCGACCTGGACGAGCTCGAGGTTCACGATGAACGGCTGGTAGCGCCGGAGCAGCGCGTCGAGGCCCTCGATGCGCGTCACGATCTGGCCGGGCCCGCTCGCGCGCTTGAAGACCATCGCGGAGTTGTACTTCTTCGAAGTGTCCTGCGAGATGCGGCCGTGGCAGATGGCCTCGGCCCAGCCGACGAACAGGTCGATGTCGCACGAGTAGTTCATCATGTGCACGAGCCGCGCGCCCGGCGCGCGCGCGCCGATCTCGCCGAACACGGCCTCGCCGCTCGGCGTGTAGAACCACTCCATGTGCGAGAACCCGCTCTGGAAGCCGAGCGCCTGCAGCACCTTGCGGCCCAGTTCGCGGCCCTGCTTCACGTGCGGCGCCTCGAGGTCCTTGAGGCAGATGCACTGCGGGCTGATCCACTCGTTGAGGCGCGCGTCGAGCGGCTTCGGCCGGTACCAGCCGACGTTCTCGAACAGGATCTCGCCCTGCGAGCACACGGTGTCGAAGGTGTACTCCTCGCCTTCGACGTACTCTTCGATCGTGACCTCGGGCACGTGCTTGGTGAGCGCGATCGCGTTGTCGAGCTCGGCGTGGTTGCGGCACGTGTAGGTGTCCGCGGACCCCGCGCCGGCGATGGGCTTGATGATCAGCGGGAAGCCGGTGTGCGCCGCGACCGCGCGCGCTTCCGCCACGTTGCGCGCGCGGCCGTAGCGCGGGATCCGCACGCCGGCCTGCTCGAGAACTTCCTTCATGCGCACCTTGTCGCGGAAGGGCAGCGTCTGCTCGACGCCGAGGCCGCGCACGCCGAGCGCTTCGCGGAGGCGCGCGGCGAGCACCATGCCGGGCTCCCACAGGCACTCGACGTGGTCGATCTTCTGCCCGCGCAGGCGCTCCTTCACGGCGTTGACCACCGCGATCTCGTCCCACAGGTTCGGCGTCTGCAGGTACGCGTCGAGGCTCTCGCGCGCCATCGGCTCGAGCGCCGCGAGCGGTTGGTCGCCCACGCCCAGCACGCTGGCGCCGACCGACTTGAGGCCGCGCGCAAAGTGCGGCATCTCGGCCGGGAAACCCGGACTGATCATCACCACGTTGATCATCTTGATCGCTGCTCCGTCGGCCGTTTGGGGCGTCATCCGAGTCGCACACGCACCGTCTCGACGATGCGCTGGAGCGCCGCCTCGACGACTTCGGTCTCGCGGTGGCGCACGATCACGTACCCATCGCCCTCGTAGCTCGACGACGGCGCCGCGCCGATCGCCGGGAGCTTCGCCTCGACCACCAGGCCGCCGATCTCGCGCTGGCACTCCTCGAGGCCGTCGAGCGCGACGATGCGCCCCTCGCCCTGGCCGCGCAGGTACGCGGCGCCGCAGGCGAACTTGCGCTCGGGCACGTCGAACTGCTCGAACACGAGCAAGCGCGCCCAGGCGCGGTAGAGGTCGAACTCGTGCGCGTGCGAGATCAAGGTGCTGAACTGCGCCCCCGGCGGGCGCGCGGCGACTTCGGAGATGGCGATGCGGCCGTCGGGGCGCAGGAACCACTCCATGTGCGTCACACCGGTGAACATGCCGAGCGCTTCGAGCGCGCGCGGACCGGTCTCGAAGATCGGCGCGAAGCGCGGCTGGTCGACGTTGCGCGGCGTGATCACGCACCACTGGATCCAAGGGTTCTGGATCACGACCAGCGGCGCCGGCAAGTAGACGTTGATCGAGTGCAGCAGGTGCTTGCCGTGCAGCGTGACCGTGTCGAAGGAGAACTCCTCGCCGGTGATGAACTCCTCGAGCAGCACGGGCGCCGCTTCGCTGGGCGGAGCCGAGCGCAGGTAGCCTTCGAGCTGCTCGGGCCCGTCGACGCGGAACGTGTTGCGCGCGCCGGCGCCCGCGGGCGGTTTGACGACGAGCGGATAGCCGACCGATGCGGCGAAGCGCGTGGCGTCGGCCGCGCTGACGCACAGGCGGTGTTGAGCGCACGGCAGCCCCGCAGCGCGCAGCACGTCCTTCATGCGCGACTTGTCGCGGAAGTTCTGCGACTCGTGCGTGTCCATGCCGCGGATCTTCAGGATCTCGCGGACGCGGGCGAGCGGCGTTTGGAGTTGCTCGAGCACGCCGATGATGCGGTCGGGCTTCGCCTTCCACTGGCCCTCGAAGGCGCGCGTGGCCTGCACGAGTTCGTCGACGTCCAACGCGTCGTGCACGCGCTGGTACCCGGCGAGCCTGCGGCGCACTTCCTCGGGAAAGCGCTCCAGCGGTTCCTGGGTCACGAGCCCGAGCCGCACGCCCTCCAAGTCGACGGCCGCGCGCGTGAAGCGAAGGGTGGCGTCGGCGGCGTAGGGGGCGACGAACACGACATTGGGCATCGGCGGAGCATAGCCCAAGCGCGCTGGGGGCTGCCACCGGTCGCGCGACGCGAAGAACGCTCCGCGCGCAAAGCCGAGAACGTCTGACGCTCGCGCCCGTTCGCCGCTATCTTCCGCGCACCGCATTCCCTCGTCGCCCGCCGCACTGCATGGATCCGCTGAAAATCCTGCTCGTCTCCTCCGAAGTCGCGCCCTTCGCCAAGACTGGCGGTCTGGCCGACGTCGTCGCCGCGCTCGCCCGACACCTCGCGAAGAAGAAGCACGACGTGCGCGTCGTGATGCCCTTCTACGGCCGGCTGCGCAAGTCCGAGTACGAGTTCGAGAGCCTCGCGGGGCTGCAGGACATCCCGCTGCGCTGCGGCGACAAGCGCTACTGGTTCTCGGTGTCCGCGGCGAAGCTGCCGAAGAGCACGCAGCGCGTGTTCTTCGTGCGCTGCCCCGAGCTCTACGACCGCGACGGCATCTACACGCAGGATCCCGACGAGCACCTGCGCTTCAGTGTGCTCTCGCGCGCGGCGCTCGAGATCTGCCAGTGGTCCCAGTGGGCGCCGGACATCGTGCACGCCAACGACTGGCACACCGCGCTGATGCCGCTCTACCTGCGCACGATCTACTCGTGGGACAAGCTCTTCGAGCGCACGCGCACGGTGCTCACGATCCACAACATCGGCTACCAGGGCGTGGTGAGTTCGGAGAAGCTGCGCGACCTCGAGTTGGAGGGCGAGCGGCGCTTCCTCTATCAAGAGGACCTCAACGAGGGCCGCGTCAATTTCCTCAAGACCGGCATCCTCTACGCCAGCGCGCTCACGACCGTCAGCAAGACCTACGCGCGCGAGATCCAGGGCGAGGAGCTTGGCATGGGGCTGCAGGGCCTGCTGCGCCAGCGCGACGACCACTTGTTCGGAATCGTCAACGGCGTCGATTACGACGAATGGAATCCGAAGAAGGACGCGTTGATTCCGCAGCGCTACTCCGAGCGCGATCTGCGCGGCAAGGAGGAGAACAAGAAGGCCCTGTGCGCGAAGTTCGGGCTCGACTACGACGCGCGCGCGCCGCTGATCGGCTGCGTGTCGAGGTTGACGGCGCAGAAGGGTTTCGAGCTGCTGCCCGACATCCTGCCGGTGATCCTGCACCGCGAGGACGTGCGGCTGGTCGTGCTCGGCTCGGGCGAAGAGCGCTACGAGAACTACTTCAACTGGCTCGCGGGCGCGTTCCCGACGAAGGTCGCGTTCAAGGCCGGCTTCGACAATCCGCTCGCGCACTGGATCGAAGCCGCGTCGGACATGTACCTGATGCCGTCGCGCTACGAGCCCTGCGGTCTCAACCAGATGTACAGCCTGCGCTACGGCTCGATCCCGATCGTGCGCCGCACCGGCGGTCTCGCCGACACGGTGAAGCCCTTCGACGCCACTACGGGCCAGGGCACGGGCTTCCTGTTCGACGACTTCACGCCCGAGGCGCTCTACCAGGCGGTCTTGAAGGCGCTCGCCGTGTGGCGCGACGAATCCGCGTGGCGGCGCCTGATGCAGAACGCCATGCGCGAGGACTTCTCGTGGGAGAATCAGGTCGAGCGCTACCTCGAGCTCTACCGCCGCCTCGTCCCGGCGCCGGCCCCCAAGACTCGCTGACTCTCTCACGGGCCTCGCCGTTGCTCGCTCCTCGCGCCGCCGACCCCCTCCACAACCGAAACGAAGGTCCCACCGATGCACGTGCTGTTCGTCGAGCCCGGTTTCCCGCGCAACCAGCGTGAGTTCGTGCGCGCGTTGCACTCCGTCGGCGCCCGGGTGACGGGGATCGGAGAGTCGTCGGGCGATGCGCTCGACCACGAGCTCAAGCACTGGCTCTATCGCTACGAGCAGGTGCGCTCGGTGACCGACACGGGCGCGTTGCTCGGCGCCGTGCGGCGCTGCCAATCGCGCGAGTGGGTCGACCGGCTCGAAGCAACGGTCGAAGCGCACATCCTGCCGACCGCCGACGTGCGCGAGGCGTGCCAGATTCCCGGCACGACCACGCGCACCGCGTTCCTGTGCCGCGACAAGCCGGCGATGAAGGAGGCGCTCCGCGCAGCGGGAGTTCCGTGCGCGCAGTCGACGGGGGCGAGCGATGCGGACGAGGTGCGCGAGTTCGCGGCGCGCGTCGGCTTTCCGCTCATCCTCAAGCCGCGGGACGCCGCGGGCGCCGCAGGCACGTTCAAAGTCACGAACGAGATCGAGCTCGAGAACGCGATCCGCGAATCGCGCGTCGACAAGGGCGCTCCGGTGGCGGTGGAGGAGTTCATCGAGGGGCACGAGGGCTTCTACGACACGCTCGCGATCGAGGGCACGGTGCAGCACGACTTCGTGTCGCACTACTACCCCAACGTGCTCGAGGCGATGCGCACGCGCTGGATCTCGCCGCAGATCTGCGTGACCAATCGCATGGACGCGCCCGATTACGGCGAGTTGAAGCAGATGGGCGCGAAGGTGATCCAAGCGCTCGGCATCGGCACTTCGGCGACGCACATGGAGTGGTTCTACGGCCCGAAGGGGCTGCGCTTCTCCGAGATCGGCTGCCGGCCGCCGGGCGTGCGCGTGTGGGACCTCTACAGCGCCGGCAATGACTTCGACATCTACCGCGAGTGGGCCCACGCGATCGTGCACGGCCGCGTCGAACGCAAGCCGTCGCGCTCGCACGCGACGGGCATGATCGCGCTGCGCCCCGAGTGCGACGGACGGATCACGGGCTACGACGGTTTCGACCTCGTGCAGAACCGCGTCGGCCCCTGGATCCTCGACTGCCACATGCCGGCCGCCGGCGCCGCCACGCAACCGGTGTCCTCGGGCTACATGGGGAACGCGTGGGTGCGCATGAAGCACCCCGACTTCGACGAGCTGCGCCGACTGATGAATTTCGTCGGCGAGACCTTGAAGGTGCGGGCGAAGCCGAGCTGAGGTCGCGTCGTCGCGACGTGACCGCCGAGTCCTCCGAAGTTCGGGACGCGGGCGAACTCCCGCGCGATTAGGGCTTCGATCGAGCCGCCCCGCATCCTGCGAGGGTGTGTCGCTCGTTGCGGCGCAAATCGAGAGCGCCGGCGCGTCGGCGTCCGCGCTCTCCCGGTCGCGGACGCGCGCGATCCACGTCTTGCGGGCGCGTGGAGCGCTCGCGGTCACGATTCGATACCCCATCCGGTCTCCGAGGCGCTCCCCACGTCACGACGGACAGGCGTCTTCGCCTGACCCGATCGAGACCGCGAGACGCCGAGGCTGCTTCTTCGATGCTCCGCCCGCGAGTGAAGGCCGGCTCTCGATGAATTGGCATTCGAATCTCGTCGCGACTTCGCGGTTCCGCGCTCTGTTCGAGCGCGCGTCGTTGCGAACCCTCGCCCAACGGCTCCCCATCGCGGCCTTCGCGCCAGTGGGGCTCGCGCTGGCTGTTCTGGCGGTCGCCATCGCCCCGGCCGCGTCCGCTCAATCGTCGGCCTTGCGCTGGGCCGGTCTCGTGCACGAAGCCTTCACCCTCGACGGAGAAGAGGTGTGGACCGTGGAGGACGGCGGGCGGATCCGCCATCGCTTCCTCGATCCGATGTCGCCGACGGGCTACACCTGGGAGTTCCAGACGACTCCGAGCGTCGTCGAGGATTCGCTCCGTCGCGTGTTCTTCCTCGCCGATGGCTTGCACGGCTGGGCGGTGGGTCAGAACGGCTGGGTGTTGCGCACGACGAACGGTGGAGCGACGTGGAGTGTCTTCCATCGCCAGGCCGCCGCGTTCGGCGCGGGCTGGGAGGATCTCTGGGACGTCTACGCCGTCAGTCCCAGCGAAGGCTTCTTCGTCGGACTGCATGGCATCTGGTGGTGGGCGCCGGGCGTGGACTTCCTGCCGGCGACGTTCCTCGACGCGACCGGCGCGGTCGTCAACAAGTCGACGCTCGAGCTCTACTCGATCGACATCAAGACCGGCCCAGGCGGATACGGATTGGCGTGCGGACAGCCCGGGAGCATCTTCAAGCAGGACTCGGCGAACCCGGTGCTCTGGCGCGAGGTGTTCAGCGTGCTCGACCTGTGCGTGCCGCACGGGCAGCCGCCCATTCTGCCCACGTGTGCGCAGGACGCGATCTGTCCCTCCAGGCTTCGCTTCGAGATGTGGGACGTCGAGATCAGTCGCCACGCGAGCGAGCCCTTGGCGCTTGCGGTGGGAGGCATCGGCACGAACTGCGGCGTCGTGTTCGCGAGCACGGACAACGGCGCTACGTGGAGCGTGGAGCCGCACGAGTGCCGCTGCACGACGGCCGGCTGCACGGCTTGCAACTCTCATCCCGACTACACCGACAACGGGGAATTCAACGAGACCTGGCGCTTGCGCAGCTTCCGCGAGCTCTACGACGTCGCCATCTTCCACGGCGACAACTCCGCTATTGCCGCCGGCTACAGCGGTCAGATCGTCGTGCGCGAGCCCGACGCGGATCCGGCGACTCCGCTGAACCAGCCCGTTTGGCGCGACCGCTCGACGTACAGCAGTCGCCAACTCGACACCCCGGCCGCTGTCACGTTGCCGGGCTTCGGCGTGGCCAGCAATAGTGGCAATGCAACGAACGGCGTGGGCTTTCTCACCGCGATGGGCGGCTACATCCGGCGCACCACCGATGGCGGCGACACGTGGACCAGCGAGCAGGACGGAGAGCCGTGGCGCATTCGGGACGTGTATTTCGTCAATGCCCTCGAAGGCTGGATGGTGAGCCAGTTCCACCGAATCGCTCGCACGACGGATGGCGGAAACACTTGGACGCCAAGCCCGTCGGGCGCCTCCATGGCCAAGGCAGACCTCAACGCGATCACGGTTGCGGCTGGTGGACAGGTTGGCGTAGCGGTGGGCCATCCCGATCCATCGGCCAAGTGGGGAAAGATCCTCTACAACGACGATCTTCTCAATCAGAGCCAGTGGGTCGAGCCCGTGGACATCATCGGAGCGGAGCCAAGTCTCATCGTGCCAGCTCAGCTCCGGGACGTCGCATGGACAGCGGGCCAGGAGTTCTGGGCTGTGGGACACCAGGGGCTCATCCTGCGCTCCGAGTCCACTGTGGGTTTGGAGCTGTGGATCCAATTCGTGCCGGAACTCGAAACCTACTCCAGCTTCTCGGACTTCGATCTCGAAGGCGTGAGCTTCTCCGGCGCCGATCACGGCGTCCTCGTCGGCGCACGGCGCCCAGGCAGTGTGAGCGTCGGTCGCGCGTACCACGTCGATCGCAGCAGCGACGTCACCAAGTGGTTCGAGATCCCGATCCCGGACGAACCGAACCTGATCGGGCTGACCGACGTCGAGTTCGACGGGACAACGGCCTACGTCACGGGCCTCCGCGCGTTGAGCGGCGGCGGCAAGCAAGGCGTCGTGCTCAAGTCGACTTTGAGCGCAGGGAGCTTCACTCCCTTCGTGGCCGCGGCTCAGACGTTTCCAGAGTGCAGTGTCGGTGAGTCGCCCACCAGCGTGTCGGTTCTCACCCAGATCGAGATCGCTCCGGGCGGCGCCATCTGGGTCGGAGGGCAGTGCGGCCGGTTGTGGCGCAGCACGGACGGTGCGAACTGGACCTCGGTGCGCAGCATGACGGACGCTCACATTCGCGGCATGTCGTTCCCGGCGGCGGACACGGGTTTCGTCGCAGGCCATCGCCCCAACCGCACGGGGAGCAGCATCGTGCGCGTGATTCCCTGAGCACCGCGCCCGCCGCTGCGAGTCCATCCGATGGGCCTCGCAGCGGCCTCCGCACTTCGAGTCAAGAAAGCTCAACCTCGAACTCCCCACTTCGGCCATGATGGATCGAGATCGCACTCCGATGAAGCGCGCCTTTCGCTACGTGTCGGCCATCGTCCTCGCCTGCGCGGCCGCTCGCGCGCAAGTGCAGAGCGCTAAATTCATGGCGTCGGATGGGTACCCCGGCCAGACCTTCGGGCGAGCGATTGCTGCGGACGGCGATTGGACCTTGGTGGGTGTTCTGCTGGACAGTCAAATCGGTCCCGCATCGGGCGCGGCCTACACGTACCGGCGTCGCCGGAGCGAGTGGTTCGAGACGCAGAAGCTCCTCGCCTCCGACGTGCAGGCGGGGGACAACTTCGGCTGCAGCGTGGCCATCGACGGATCCACACTGGTGGTCGGTTCGCAGACTGAAGATCCACAGGGCGTCTTCGCCGCGGGATCGGCCTACGTGTTCGAGTTGCGCGGTGGAGCTTGGCGACAGACGGCGAAGTTGAACTCGGCGCCACTCGTGTCGGATGCGTTCTTCGGCTATTCGGTAGCGATCGACGGCGATCGCATCCTGGTCGGGGCGCGCACGGAGCACGCCGTGGCGCTGAACTCCGGCGCGGCCTACGTGTTCGAGCGCAACGGCTTTGGATGGGTGCAGACAGCGCGGCTCGTCGCCAACGACGGCGCCAACTGGGACTTTTTCGGCCAAAGTGTGGCGCTGCACGGCGACACCGCGCTCGTCGGATCGTCGGCCGACGGGCCCGCTGGCGATGACCAAGGCGCCGCGTACGTGTTCGAGTTCAACGGCGTGGCTTGGACGCAGATGGCCAAACTGCGCGCCTCCGACGGCGGGGCCTCGAACGCGTTCTCGAGCAGCGTCGCGCTCGGCGCTGGGGTCGCGCTCGTCGGCGCCGCCACGCACAGTCATGGCTTTACCGCGTCGGGGTCGGCGTATGTCTTCGAGCGTCAGGGCGGCGCTTGGACCCAGACGCAAGAACTGCGTGCCCACGCTCCCGGCTCGTCCCTGGGATTCGGAACGAGCGTGGCCATGTCGAACGACCTCGCCTTGATCGGAGCGTCCAAGGATCCGCTCCAAGCCCAGAGCCGTGGCGCTGCGTATGTGTTCCGCCGCACACCGTCGGGTTGGTTCGAAATCGGCCGCATGCAGGCGAACGACGCGGCGGACTCGGATTTCTTCGGCGGCCGCGTCGCGTTGAGCGACTCCACCGCGGTCATCGGCGTCGCGTTGCGCGACGACCTCTGCCCGCAGGACCCTGCGTGCAACTCTGGCGCGGTCTACGTCTTCGACCTGGCCGCCGACGCGCGGCAGTTCGGTTGGTGCGCGATCGGTGCGCCGTGCGGCAACTCGGCGACGAACGCCGGCTGTTCGAACTCCACCGCCGTCGGCGCGACTTTGACCGCGGCCGGATCCAGCAGCGTCGTGCAGAACGAGCTGCGCTTCGAAGTGCGCCACATGCAACCCGGCCGCAGCGCGTTGCTGTTCATGGGCGCAGGCGCGGGACAAACGGTTCTCGGCGACGGTCTGCGCATGGTCGCGCCGGCTGGCGGCGGGCTCTATCGCTTCGGCGCACGACTCTCCGGCGCCGACGGCGCGTTCGAGCAACGCAACGTCGTCGCGCAAGCCCAAGCCTTCGCACCGCCCGGCCAACTCCAACCCGGCTCGACCTGGAACTTCCAGTGCTGGTACCGCGACCCCGCGGGCCCGTGCAGCGCCGGCACGAACCTGACGAACGCCGTCGAAGTGCTCTTTCGGCCGTAGCGC
>CALFYL010000137.1 GCA_937952135.1 uncultured Planctomycetia bacterium | reverse complement strand
CGCTCCTCGAGCGCGCTCTGCGCCTCGGCCTCGAGCAATTCGCCCTTCTTCGCGAGCTCGCTCTGGCGCTGTTCGAGCTCCTGCCCCGACTTGCGAAGGTCCTCGAGCCGCGCTTCCGCGTCGCGCCGCAGTTGCTCGGTGTGCTCGGAGGCCCCGCGCAGCTTGCGCATCAGGTCCGCCGCGTCGCGGTCCCGCCGCACCAGCATCTCCCTCGCCCGCGCCACGATCGCTGCCGGCAGGCCCCGGCGCTCGGCGATCGAGAGCGCGTTGGACTCGCCCGGCGTGCCGACCAGCAGGCGGTAGCGCGGCCTCAAGCTCGCCGCGTCGAACTCGACACTGGCGTTTTCCGCGCGGCGGTGCGCGAAGCAGAACTCCTTGAGCTTGCCGATGTGCGTCGAGGCGATCGTCGGGATGCGCCGCTCGAGCAGGTGCTCGAGCAAGGCCGCGCCCAGCGCGCCGCCTTCGTCGGGATCGGTTCCGCCGCCGAGTTCGTCGAGCAGGCAGAGCGTGCGGTCCGTCGCGCCTTCGAGGCCGGCCTTGATGCGCGCGAGGTGCGACGCGAAGGTCGACAAGCTCTGACGGATCTCCTGTTCGTCGCCGATGTCGGCGATCACGCCGTCGTAGAGCGGAACGCGGCTGCCTTCGCCGCAGCACACAGGCAGCCCCAGGCGCATGCACCACGCGGCGACGCCGACGGTCTTGAGCGCCAGCGTCTTGCCGCCCGTGTTGGGGCCCGTGACGACGAGCAAGTCGAATTCCCCGCCGAGGCGCACGTCGATCGGCACGACCTCGCTCAAGGCGCCGGCGCGCAGTTGCTCGACGAGCAGCGGGTGGCGCGCGCCGCGCAGCACGAGCCCGCGTTCGTGCGCCTTGTCGGCGTGGAACTCCCCGATCGACGCCATGCGCGCGCCGAATTCCTTGCAGTAGCGCGCGGAAACGGCCGCGACTTCGAGCTTCGCGATGCGCTCGCTCGCCTCGCTGAGCATCTCGCCGTGCTCGAGGAACAAGCGTGTGAGCTCGACCAGGATGCGCGCTTCCTCGGCGCGGATCGCCTGCTCGAGCTCGACGAGCCGGTTCGAGTGCTCGACCGCTTCGCGCGGCTCGACGAACACCGTCTCGCCGCTCTGCGAACGTTCGTGGACCACGCCGCTGACGCGCGTCGACGAGCGCGCCTTGAACGCGATCACGCGCCGGCCGCCGCGGCGGTGCACTTTGAAGTCGGCGACGTGCGGCCGCAGCGTCGGGTCGGCGAGGATGCGCGCGACGACGTCGGAGATCTTGGCTTCGAGCGAGCGCGAATCCGCGCGCAGGCGCGCCAGCCGCGGCGAGGCGTCGTCGCGCAGCTCCCCGCGCTCGTCGACCGCCGAGGTGAACGCCTTGCGCAGGCGGGGCATCTCGGGGAAGCCGCTGCGGAGCTCGAACAGCGCTGGCGTGTCGTCGCGCCGCTCCTCGAGCCACTCGACGAGCCGCGCGCACGCGCCGAGAAACGCGGCGAGGCTCGCGAGCTCGTCGCGTTCGAGCGGCCGGTGGAAGCGCTCGACACCGTCGCGCGCGGGCTGCAGGTCGACGACGCCCGCGAACCCGATCGCCTCGCCGGCGCGCGTGAGCAACGCGACGTCGTTCGCGCGCGCGACGGCTCTCGCCGCCTCGGCGTCGGAGAGCGGCCCCAGCTCGCGCAGGGCGCGCGCGCCGAGGCTCGTGTAGGCCAGCGCGACGAACTGCGCGCGCACCAGCTCGAGATCGAGTCCGCTGGCGGCGAAGCGCGCCGCGAGCGCCGAGTGCGGCGGCGAAGCTGCTTGTCGAGCCGCGGGCCCGCCCTTGGACTTGGGCCCGCTCATGCCCGCTGCCCGCGCGGTTTCTCGCGCTCCGCGCTCGTCCGTGTGTCGCTCACAAGCGCGGGATTGTAGATCGCGCGCGGCGCCTGCGCCTACGATTGGGGCATGAGCACCCCGCACGCCCAGCCTTCCGATCGCTTCGAGACGCGCGCCATCCACGCCGGGCAAGAGCCCGATCCGCAGAACGGCGCGATCATGACGCCGGTCTACTTCACGAGCACCTACAAGCAGGACGCACCGGCGCAGCCGCGCCAGGGCTACGAGTACTCGCGGACCTCGAATCCGACGCGCACCGCCTTGCAGGACAACCTCGCCTCGCTCGAGGGCGCCGCGTGGGCGCTGTGCTTCTCGTCGGGACTCGCGGCCACCAATGCACTGCTCGACCGGCTCGTCCCCGGCGACCACGTCGTCGCGGGCCACGACCTGTACGGCGGCACCTACCGCATCTTCAAGCGCGTCTTCGAGCGCTACGGCATCCGCTTCACCTTCGTCGACACGACGCAGCTCGCGGCCGTCGAGGCGGCGATCGAACCGAGCACGCGCTACGTCTACCTCGAGACACCTTCGAACCCCCTGCTGCGCGTGAGCGACATCTCGGCCGTCGCGCGCGTCGCGCACGCCAAGGGCAAGCTGCTGGTGGTCGACAACACCTTCGCCACGCCGTTCCTGCAGCGCCCGCTCGAACTGGGCGCGGACATCGTCCTGCACTCGCTCACCAAGTACCTCGGAGGCCACAGCGACGTGGTCGGCGGCGCGCTGATCGGCAACGACCCCAAGCTGCAGGGCGAGCTCGCCTTCTTCCAGAACGCCGTCGGCGGCACGCCCGGTCCGATGGACGCGTTCCTGGTGCTGCGCGGCACGAAGACGCTGCACCTGCGCATGGAGCGACACTGCGAGAACGCGCTCGCGCTCGCGCAGTGGCTGGCGAAGCGCCCCGAGGTCTCGAACGTGATCTACCCGGGCCTTCCGTCGCACCCGCAGCACGCCATCGCCGCGCGGCAGATGCGCGCATTCGGCGGGATGCTCTCGTTCGAGCTCGCCGCAGGCCTCGAAGCCGCCAACACCTGCGCCTCGTCGACGCGCCTGTTCACGCTGGCCGAATCGCTCGGCGGCGTCGAGTCGCTGATCGAGATCCCCGCCAGCATGACCCACGCGAGCATCCCGGCCGAATCCCGCCGCGCGCAGGGACTCGCCGACGGCCTGGTGCGTTTGTCGGTCGGCGTCGAGCACGTCGACGATCTCCGAGAGGACTTGGAACAAGCCTTCGCGAAGGCGCACGCGCGCCGCGCGCACGCCGCGCGCTGACTCCCGGACCCACTCTCGGCGCGGCGCTCCGCCGCAACCGCGGAATCAGAACGGCGAGTTCGAAGGCGGCTTCGGCGGCGTCTTCGGAGGTGCGGCGGGCGGGGCGAAGCCATCGGCGCGCTTCGACGCATCCTCGCGCGCTCCCTCGCCGGGGCTCGAGCGCGGCTTCGCGGGCGCGCGCCCTGAATTCGCGTGCGGACTCGTCGGCGCACTCGAAGCGGCGCCCGAAGAACGCGTCGACTTCGCCGCCGAACGCGAGGGCGACTCGTCGTCGTCCTCGTCGAATTCCTCCGGGCCTTCGTCGCCGCCGCCGCCGATCTTCTGCCGCATCAGCCGACCGGCCTTGAACTTCACCACGCGCTTCGCCGGCACCTCGACCTTCTCGAGCGTGCGCGGGTTCTGCGCGAGGCGCGACGCGCGCTGGCGGATCTCGAACACCCCGAACTCCCGGAACTCGAGTCGGTTTCCCGCCACGAGCTCGTTCACGATCTCGTCCAGAAAGCGCTGGATCACGTCCTTGACCACCACCTTGGTCTGGCGGGTCTCGTCCGCGATGCGGTGCACCAGCTCCTTCTTGGTGATGGTCAGAGGGTCTTCGCCGGACATGACGCGGTGGGAGCGGGAGCAGGCAGGTGGGACGGGTTCGCCCGGGGCTCGGAGGGGCCCTTCCGCGGGCGATCCGGACGCCCCAGCGGCGCGGGGAACGCGAGTATCGAGGCGCACTATCCTCCGGTCAAGCAAGAACTTGTGGCCGCTGGCCACGCTCGGCGCGACCCTCCGCGGAGCGTCACGCGCCCGCGGCCGGAGCCCCCGCGCCGGCGCCTGGCGGGCGCTCGAACAAGAACGTCACCGGACCGTCGTTGCACGACTCGACGCTCATGTGCGCGCCGAAGCGCCCGGTGGCGGTTCGCAGTCCGCGAGCCGCGAGGGTGTGCGCGAAGTGGCGGTAGAGCTGCTCGGCGCGCTCCGGCGCCTCGGCGGGGTCAAACGAAGGCCGGCGCCCCTTCGAGACGTCGGCGCACAGCGTGAACTGGCTCACCACGAGCACGCCGCCGCGCACCTCCTCGACGCTGCGGTTCATGCGTCCCTGCTCGTCGCCGAACACGCGGTAGTTCGCGAGGCGCGCCGCGAGCTCGGCCGCGTCGCGTTCGCTGTCGCCGCGTTCGACGCCGAGCAGCACGAGCAGGCCCTGCTCGATCTCGCCCACCAACTCCTCCCCCACGCGCACGCGCGCCCAAGCGACGCGCTGCAGCACCGCCTTCAAGGCGTCGGCTCCGCGGCGCGCTCGAGCACGATGCGCGCGCGCAATCCCTGGATCAACGAAGCGAGGTCCGTCGAGCCGCGCGTGGCGTCCAGGACCTTCTGCCACGCCGCCTGCGCGCCCTTGGCGTCGCGCAGGTCGTACTGACGCAGCAACGCGACCTGCACCATCGGCGTCAGGGCCTTGGGGTCGGCATTCCCGGCCTTTTGGGCCGCTTCGAGCGCCGCGGCGCTTCGGCCGGCGGCCTGCTCGGCGGCGGCGATGAGGCACCAGCGCGCGAGCTCGGCGCCCTCGGACGGCGAAACCTGCCGCAGCAGCTCGAGCGCCGGACCCGGCTTGCCGTCGAGCAGGTGCAAATGCGCGAGATCGAGCTGCGCCGCGACGCGCCACGCGGTCGGAATGCGCGGATCGAAACGCGTTGCCGCGAGCCACGCCGCGAGCGCGCCGAGGGCGTCGTCGACGCGTGCGCCGCGCGCCAGGATCGCCGCTTCGAGCCGCCGCGCCGCCCGGTGTCCGGGATCGATCACCAGCGCGCGCTGCACGCAGTCGGAGGCCGCGACCCAGTCGCCGTCGCGCGCGCGCGCGTGCGCCAGCGCGTAGTGCGCCCAGGGATTGCGCGGGTCCAGCGTGAGCGCATGCTCGATCGCGGCGCGGCGCTGCGCAGACTCGGGCGCCACGCGCGCCCAGAGCAACAGGTTCGTCGCCGTCGGCTCGCGCTCCGCCGCCTCGCGCGCCGCCGCCGCGAGCTCCTCCGCTCCGTCGCCGCCTGCCGCGAGCAGCGCGTCCTGGTGCATCAGACGCATCGAGAACGGCGCGTCCGGCGTCATCGCAGCCGCGAGCTGCGCGGCCGCGTTCGCGGGCTCTCCGGAGTCCATCAGCGCTCGCGCGCGGGTGAGCACCTCGAGCGTGCGCGAGCCCAGCTTCGACGGATGATCCGCCGATTGCTCGAAGTCGCGCTGGTCGCGGCGCGGCGCGGCGCAAGCGGTGAACGCGAGCGAGAGAACGCACAGGGCGAAGCCCGCGGCGAATGCCGCCGTCACGCCGCGCGGGCCCTCGCTGGGAGCTCGTCGCGCGCGCGTCACGGACCGAGGGGCGTGTCGAGCTCGCCGACGAGCGTCAGGCTCTCCGTGCGAGTTTCCTTGCCGCTCGAGAGCGCGTAGAGGAACACGTCCTCGCTCGCGCGCACCACGACGCGCTTCGCGCCGGGTCGGATGCGGATCGTGATGCGTTCGTAGGCGTCGATCACCAGCTCGTCGAGCTGCGCGCGGATCGGACTTCCGTCGCTGTCCTCGCGCTGGCGCTGCTCGATCCAGTAGCCGTCCTTGTCGGCGCGCTCGGAGTGCTCGTGGTGGTACTCCTCGCGGCGCAGCACCGCGCGGTCGCGCAGCAGCTCGGGCCCCTCGATCTCGACCACGCCGGCTGTGAGCACGGCCTTGTCGAGGAAGCTGCGCGTCCACATCACCGGCTCGGTGGCGGCCGCTTCGCGCGCCTCGCGCGCCACGTCGGCGGGGTCGGGGCTCGCGGAGCGCGAGCCGGCGCACGCGGAGAGCGCGGCCGACGCGAGCAGGCACGCGCCCGCGAGGCCGAGCGGCGAACGAGGAGAGCGTGCGCGGCCGAGCAGTGTCCGCTCGCGGTCCGCGAGCGCGCGAACGCGTGTCGACGTATCCATGGTGCTGCGCTTCATCGGCGTGCGAAGGTTCTTGCCTGCGGCGGAGGGCCCTACCTGCGTGCGAGCGCGTTGTCCGCGCGCGTGGCCGTTTCCGCGGTGTCGGGCCTTGCGGCCAGGCTAGATCCGGCGAACGCAAGCGGCCGCGCGTTCGACCGGGGGCCGAGCGCCGCACGCCTCTCGCGCCGCGACTGTACGCCCCGGCGCGACGGCGCTCCAGTGCGCGGCCGCGCGCCCGAACCGCCGACGGAGCCGCCGCCGCGACTCAGCGCAGTCCGCAGGCAGCCAAGGCTCGGTCGCGCGTGCGCGTGGCCCGCGCGCGCGCCCGCTCGGCGCCGCGCGCCAGGAGCCGGTCGACCTCGGCCGGATCGGCGAGCAGCTCCTCGCGGCGCTTGCGAGCCGGCGCGAAGTGCTCCTCGATCGCCTCGATCAGCCGCTGCTTCAGATGGCCGTAGCCCGGCGCGCCCGGACCTCCCGTTCGCACGCGCTCCTCCCACTCGGCTTGCTCGGCCGAGGTCAGGAAGAGCCGCAGCAGATCGAGCAGGAGCACGCCCGCGGGATCCTTCGGCTCCTCGGGGGCGCGGCTGTCGGTGAGCACGCGACCGACCGACTTCTTCAGCGCCTTGCCGCTCTCGAAGATCCAGATCGTGTTGCCGTAGCTCTTCGACATCTTCTCGCCGTCGAGCCCGGGCACCTTGGGGTTCGCCGAGGCGATGAACTCCGGCAGCGTGAAGGTCTCGCCGTACACCGCGTTGAAGGCCGCGGCCATGTCGCGCGCGATCTCGACGTGCTGCTTCTGGTCGGCGCCGACCGGCACGAAGTTCGAGTCGTAGGCGAGGATGTCGGAGGCCATCAGCGCCGGATAGAGGAACAGTCCGATCGTCGCGGGGAGGCCCTTCTCGATCTTGTCGCGGTACGAGACCGCGCGCTCGAGCGGGCCCATGCCGGTGACGGTGGAGAGCAGCCAGGTGAGCTCGCACACCTCGGGCACGTCGCTCTGGCGGAAGAGCACCGCGCGCTCGGTGTCGAGTCCCATCGCGATGTAGCTCACGGCGATCTCGCGCACGCGCTGGCGCAGGTCGGCCGGATCGCGCGAGGTGGTGAGCGCGTGGTAATCGGCGATGAAGTAGAAGTGCTCGCCCCCGCGCGCGGGCAGCTCGATGTGCTGCCGCATGGCGCCGAAGTAGTTCCCGAGGTGCGGCAAGCCGCTGGGCTGAATTCCGCTGAGGTAGGTCGCCATGTCGCCGCCGTTCGCGCGGCGCGCGACGGTACCGGCGCCTGCGCGAGCTCACAAGTCCGCGCGCAACCCGGTCGGCTCGCGGCGCACCTCGCGCGCCGCGCCCTTGTTTCGCGGGCGCGCTACTCCACAATCGCGCCGCATGCAGCGACGGGCGCGCGGTGGATGGAGCTTGGCGGCGACGGTTCTGGCAGGGGCGCTCGCCGTCCTGAGCGCGGGCTGTGCGAGCTATTCCGACGACCTGCACCTCGCGCCGCTGGTGTCGAACCTCTCCAGCGCCGGCGGCGGGCGCGAGATCGAGGCCCTGGCGGGCGCGTTGAAGGTGAAGCGCGCGCGGCCCTTCGATCCGGCGCACGAGTGGGAGGTCCACCCGCTGATCTGCCACGAGGAACACGGCGACGGAGCGTCGCTCACGCGCTTCCTCACCCCGTTCGGCACGCGCGTCGAACGCCGGGGCGAGACCGTCACGCAGCTCGCGCCGCTGGTGCGCTACCAGACCGACCACGACGAGAACGGACTCTCGCGCTGGCGCGCGTTCGCGCTGCCCGGCCTGTTCTGGTCCGAGGACTCGACCCAGCGGACGGTGCGCGCCTTCTTCCCGTTCGGTGGCGTGATCGAGCGCTACGCAACCTACGACCAGATCCTGTTCGTGCTCTTCCCGCTGTACATGCGCACCAAGCGCAGCGGCGGCACGTTCCACCACTTCCTGTGGCCCATCTTCAGTTGGGGTCGCAACGGGAAAGGCGAGTTGGATTGGCACATCTGGCCGCTCTACGGCATCGCGCGCCCCGGACACGCCGAGAGCGGCTTCGCGCTCTGGCCCTTCTTCCTGTGGGCGCGCGAGCGTCCGTACCTGCGGCCCGAGATGCAGCCGCGGCGCTGGATGTTCTGGCCGTTCTACGGCGTGGCGCGCGTCGGCACGCTGACCTCGCGCGTGTTCCTGTGGCCGTTCTTCGGCTTCGCGAGCGATCCACGCAGCGGGTTCTGGTCCTGGGACGGACCGTGGCCCCTGGTGCGCATCCAGCGCCCCGGAACGAGTGAGAGCGCGGCGCATCGAACGCGCGTGTGGCCCTTCTACTCCTACTTTCGAGGCGACGGCCTGGAGAGCACGTGGGCCCCGTGGCCGCTGGTGAACCAACGCGTCGAGAGCTATTCCGACGGCCAGCGGCGCGCGCTGAACGTCGTGCCCTTCTGGCAGCAGTGGACCGACCGCAACCTCGACGGCAGCGAGCGCGGGCGCTGGCGCAAGCTGTGGCCCTTGTTCCAGCACGAAGAGGTGGGCGAGACGTCGCGCACCGGATTCCCTACGCTCTTGCCGACGTGGCGCCTCCCCGACCTCGACGAGCACTACGCGTGGATGTGGGAGCTCTACACGCGCGAGCGCAGCGGCGAGCGCGTCCGCGAGCGCTCGTGGGGCGGCATCTGGCGCCGCGAGAGCGACGAACGCGAAGTTCGCGAGTACGTGAGCGGGCTGTGGTCGCGGCGCAAGTACCGCGACGGCGTCGCGACCGTGCGCGAGACCTCGCTGCTCTTCGGGCTCCTGCGCTGGCGCACCAGCACGCGCTCGAGCGGCTTCGAACTGCTGCGGCCCGCGCTGCCGGGCCCGGGCTGGCCCGCGATGCGCGGCGGCTAGTGCGCGCCGCCTGACCACCCCACCGCGCCCCTCTCCCCCTCGCTTCGACCATGTGGACCATGCTCTCGCGCTTCTTCGGCGACGTCGGCTTCCAGCTCACGCTGGCGGTCCAGGTCGCGCTGCGCGTCGGCTCGAGCTGGCGGCGGCGCACGCTGGTCGCCGACCAGCTGTTCCAGTCGGGCATCAAGGTCGTGCACGTCGTGCTGCTCGTCGGGCTGTTCATCGGGATGATCGTGGCCCTGCAGACCGGTCTGGAGCTCTCGCGCTTCGGCCAGCAGGACCAGATCGGAACGATCGTCGCGCTCTCGATGTGCCGCGAAATGGGCCCGTTCATCACCGCGACGATCCTCGCGGCGACCGTGGGCAGCGCGCTGGCGGCGGAACTGGGCACGATGGCGGTGTCCGAGGAGCTCGCGGCGCTCGAGGTGATGTCGATCGACCGCATCAGCTTCCTGGTCATGCCGCGCGTGCTCGCGGCGGCGATCGTGTGCCCGATGCTCACCGTGCTGTGCGACGCGATCGGCATCGTCGGCGGAGGCTTGATCGCGCAGTCGCAGCTCAACGTCGGCATGTCGCTGTACTACGACTCGGTGCTGGAATCGCTGAACGACCGCGGCTTGCCGTTCGACTTGCCCAAGGACGTCTACACCGGGCTCTTCAAGTCGTTCATCTTCGGCATCGTGCTGGCGGTGATTTCGTGCGCGGCCGGCGTGCAGGCGACCAGCGGCGCGATGGGCGTGGGCAACGCGACGCGCAAGGCGGTGCGCGACTCGATCATCGCCATCATCGTCTCGAACTACTTCCTGAGCTGGATGTTCTTCAACACGTGAGCGCGACGAGCGATACGCAGCGCGACGTCATCATCCGCTACCAGGGCGTCGACAAGGCCTTCGGGCCGAAGGTGGTGCTCGCGGGTTTCGACCTCGAGGTCTACCGCGGCGAGGCCTTCGCGATCATGGGTCCGTCCGGCACCGGCAAGTCCGTGGCGCTGCGGCATGTCATCGGACTGCTCAAGGCCGACCGCGGGGTGGTGACCGTCGACGGGCACGACATGTCGCGGATCGAACGCGACGAACTGCGCGAGTTGCGCTCGCGCATGGGCTACGTGTTCCAGGAAGCGGCGCTGCTCAACTGGCTGTCGGCGGGCGAGAACGTCGCGCTCCCGCTGCGCGAGACGACGCGCATGCCCGACTCCGAGATCCGCGAGCGCGTGAACGCGAAGCTCGCGCTCGTGCAGGTCCCCGACGTCTACAACAAGCTGCCGAGCGAGCTCTCGGGCGGCATGCGCAAGCGCGTGGGCCTCGCGCGCGCGCTGGTCACCGATCCCGAGATCGTCCTCTACGACGAGCCCACCGCCGGCCTCGACCCGGAGATCTCGTCCTCGATCAACCACCTGATCCGCGATCTCGCCCAGCAGCTCCACGTCACCTCGCTGATCGTCACGCACCACATCGGCTGCGTGAAAACCACCGCCGACCGCGTGGGACTGCTCGACCAAGGCAAACTGCACTACGTCTCGTCGCCGCCAGAGTTCATCCACTCGACCGAGCCGCGGCTCGTGCGCTTCCTCGGCGACAAGCTCGACTGAGCGCCCCGCACCGGGGGCGAAACCCACGCCATGAACACCCAACGACAAGTCCTGCTCGGCGCGTTCTTCCTGATCGTGCTGCTCGTGCTCGGCGCGTACACGCTGTTCCTCACGGATTTCTCGCTGTTCAAGGAGCGCCATCTGATCGTGGCGCACTTCTCCGAAGCCAACGGCCTGCGCAAGGGCGACTCGGTCCTGGTGGCGGGCATCCGCGACGGCCGCGTGCAGATGCTCGCCTACGATCCCGCCGCGCCGATCGAACGCCGCATCACGGTCACCTTGTCCCTCGACAACGCGGTGCAACTGCGCGAGGGCTTCGACATCTTCATCGCCGACGCGACGGTGCTCGGCGGCAAGCAGGTGTACATCGACCCCGGTCCGGCGGACGGCGCGCCCGTTTCGACCGCGAGCGCGCTGCCGGGCCGCGTGAAGGGCGGCGCGCTCGACGGCCTGGGCAAGCTCGTCGACGACAACAGCGCGAAGCTGAGCAAGACGCTCGACGACCTGCAGACGATCGTCACGGACGCCAAGAACGGCGTGGGCACGGTGGGCAGGTTGTTGCGCGACGAGCAGATGGCGAACGAGCTGCGCGAGGGCGTGACGGCGGCCAAGGCGTCCTTCGCGAACATCGAAGCGCTCACCGGCGACATCCGCGAAGGCAAGGGCGTGCTCGGCCGGCTCGCGACCGACGAGGATCTCGCGGGCAAGTTCACCGAGATCGCGGCGAACCTCGAGCAGATCACGGTCGACTTCAAAGGCTTCACCAGCGACATGCAGGCCGGCAAGGGCGTGCTCGGGCGGCTGGCGAAGGACGATACCTTGGCGCAGGAAGTCGCCGACGCCGTCAAACAGATCCGCGAGATCTCCGAGCGCATCAACACGGCCGAGGGAACGCTGTGGAAGTTCCTCGAGGACCCCGAGCTCTACGACCGCGTGATGAGCGCGACCGAGAACATCGAGCAGAGCACGATCGGCAAGCTGATCTCGAACGACGAGCTGTACGCCAAGCTCGACAAGGTCGCGAGCGACGTCTCGGCCGCGACGGGCGCGCTGCGCAACGCCGAGGGCACCCTCGGCAAGCTCGTGATGGACCGCGCGCTCTACGACGACGTGCAGCGCGCGCTCAACATCCTCACGCGCACCCTCGAGGAGTACCGTGAAGCCGCGCCGCTCACGACCTTCTCGTCGATCCTGTTCAGCGGCCTGTGAGCGAGCCCGGGCGCGCGCGGCAGCGGCGCGCGTTCGCATCCCCGGGGTCGCGCTCGATCAGGGCGCCTTCGACTCGCCGGAGCGATCGAGCAGGCGCTGCGCGAGCTGGCGGCCGACTTCGCTCTCGACCTCGAGCACCTCGGCGGCCCCGACCGAGCGCAGCACGCGCGCCTGACGTCCGTCGCGCGCGCGGGCGATGACCTTCTGCACGCCGGCGTCCTTGAGCGCGACCACGCTCATCACGGAAGCCTCGAAATCGCCGCCCATGGCGATGATCGCGGCGTCGCAGGAGCGCGCGTCGATCGAGCGCAGCGCGTTCGTGTCGGTGGCGTCGAGCTGGATCGCGTAGGCGACCCGGTCCTTCACGGGCTCGACGTACTCCATCAAGCGGTCGACCGCGACGACGTCGCAGCCCGCCTGTGCGAGCCCCGTCGCCACGGCGGAACCGAAGCGTCCCAAACCGATCACCAAGTAGCGTCGCTTGCTCATCGTCGCGGGTTCCCTATTCGGTTCACCAGATTTGCAGGTCGGCCTGAGGCAGCTTGTAGCTGCGGCGTTCGCGCGCGTCGCCGACCGCGAGGGCGATGCCCATCGGTCCGATGCGGCCCACGAACATCGCGCACACGATCACGAGCCGGCCGAGCGAGCTCAACTCCGGCGTGCAGCCCAGCGACAGGCCGACGGTCGCGAAGGCCGACACGGTCTCGAAGGCGAGCTCGATGAACGGCCGCTCTTCCGTGAGCGTCAGCAGCGCGAAGAAGCCCAGGATCAGCACGAGCGAAATGGCGGTGACGGCGCTCGCCCGGCGGATCGTCCCGGGCGAGATCGCGCGCGGACCGAGGCTCGGGTCGGCGCCGCGCAGCTCGGCGCGGAAGGTCGCGAACAGCACCGCGACGGTGGTGGTCTTCACGCCGCCGGCCGTGGAGCCCGGGCTGCCGCCGATGAACATCAGCGCGAGCACGACGAGCACCGAAGTCTCCGACAGCGCGGCGAAATCGATCGTGTTGAAACCCGCCGTGCGCGTCGTGACCGAGGTGAAGAACGCCGCCCAGACCCGGTCGGTCCAGCCCAGCGAGCCGAAGGCGCCCGCGCCCTCGAGCACGAGGAAGAGCAGCGCGCCGACGCCGATCAGGATCGCCGTGGTGCGCGCCACCGTGCGCGTCGACAGCTCGTAGCGCGGCAGCGGCGGCGCCTCGCGTTCGACCCACGAACGCACGCGCGCCACCCCGCGGCGGAGCAACGCGTGGTAGACGGGGAATCCGATGCCGCCCGTCACGATGAGCACCATGATCACGAGCTGCGTCGCGCCGTCGGACGAGAAGCGCACCATGCTGTCGGGAAACAGCGAGAAGCCCGCATTGCAGAAGGCCGAGATCGCGTGGAACACCGCGAGCCACACGACCGAACGGCCCTGGAATTCGGGCGCGTCGTTCCACAGCAGCCACAGGAGCACCGCGCCGACCGCCTCGATCGCGAAGGTCGTCGAACTGATGGTGTAGATCTGGCCGCGCAGCTCGCCCAGGCTGCCGGCCTCGAACAGCGAGGCGTACTGCGCCTGCGCATCGAGCGAGCTGTCGCTGCGCAGCGAGATCGCGATCGCGGCGATGGACATGATGCCGATGCCGCCGAACTGGATCGCGAGCAGGATCACGGCCTGGCCGAAGGGCGTGTAGGTCGTGCCGATGTCGTTGACCGCGAGCCCGGTGACGCACACGGCGCTGGTCGCGGTGAACAGCGCGTTGAGCGGGTTGATGTGCTCGAAGCTCTCGACCGAGAACGGCAGGCACAGGAGCAGCGTCGCGACGAGGATCATCAGCGCGAAGCTCGTCGCGAGCAGCAGCGGCGGCCGGCGCCCGAGACGCAACAGCCAGCGCGCGAACGCCGGCAGCTTCATCAACGCCAGCGCCGCGAACAGCGCGAGCCCCAGGAACATCAGGTCGTACAGGTGCGCCGCCTGGTTCTCCGCCGAGGTGAGCGCCGCGCCGAGCGAGCGCAGCGCGAGCATCGTGCGCGCGACTGCGAATCCCGCGCAGGCCACCAGCAGGCCGACCTCGACGCGCACGAGATGCCACAGGCCGACGGAACGCGAGCCGCCGAGGCGCAGCCCCGCGTCGCGCGCGATCCACACGATCGTGACCCACATCGCGACGCCCACGGTCAGCGCGCTCAGCTGCGAGCCCATCAAAACGTCGAAGCCCACCGCGCCCGCGGCGAGCGCGAGCACGGTGGACAGCCCGATGTCGGCGAACTTGCGCTTCATGGGCTCGGCGCGCTCATGCGCCGACCGGCCCCTCGCGCGCCGCGAGCAACCGCTCGATCCACTTGCCGAGCATGTCCGCTTCCAGGTGCACCGCTCCCCCCGCCTGCGCCGCGCCGAGCGTGGTGCGCTCGAGGGTCGCGGGGATCACGGCCACGCCGAAGCGCCGCCCGCGCGGCTCGACCACCGTGAGGCTCACACCGTCGACCGTGACGCTGCCCTTGGGCACGAGGTAACGCTCGAGCTCCTGCGGCGCCTCGAACTCGATCCAGCGCCCGCCGTCGCCGCGCTCCTCCACGCCCACGATGCGGCCGAGCCCGTCGACGTGGCCCGACACCAGATGCCCTCCGAGCCGGTCGGCCAGCCGCACCGCGCGCTCGAGGTTGACGCGCCGCCCGGGCGCGAGCGCCCCGAGCCACGTGCGCTGGAGCGTCTCGTCCGACAGGTCGAATTCGAGCGGAGCGCCCGCGACGCCGGCCGCGAGCACCGTCAGGCAGCACCCCGACACGCTGATGCTGTCGCCCGCGGCGGCCGCGAACTCGAACTCCGGGGCCGCGATCCTGAGCCGTGCGCCGGCCCCGCGCCGCTCCAGCTCGAGCACGGCGCCGGTCCCCTCCACGATCCCGGTGAACATCGCGAGGAGGGTAGCGCCCGCCGCCGGAGAGCCAAGCCGTTCCCCCGCTCCTTGACGGTCCAGGGCGCCCGACATACCTTGTTCGCCCTTTCACGCGGGGGGGCCCCGTGTCGCTCTTTGCCATTTTGACCCTCTTTCCCGAGGCCATCGAGCCCTACCTGGGCGCGAGCATCCTGGGGAGCGCGCGCCAGCGCGGCTTGATCGAGACCCTGGTGGTCGACTTTCGCGACTTCACGCGCGATCGCCACCGCACGGTCGACGATCGCCCGTTCGGCGGCGGTCCCGGCATGGTGCTGCGTCCCGAGCCGATCGCCGATTGCGTGGAGTGGCTCGAAGCGCGCTACGGCGCCTTCCGCCGCCTCGCGATGTGCCCTTCGGGGCGCGTGTTCCGCCAGTCCGACGCCGCGTCGCTCTCCAGCGAGCCGCGCGTGCTCCTGCTCGCGGGCCGCTACGAAGGCTTCGACGAACGCGTGCTCGACGCCTTCGACTTCGAGCGCATCTCGCTCGGCGATTTCGTGCTCTCCGGCGGCGAGCTCCCGGCCGTGTGCGTGCTCGAGGCCGCCGCGCGCCTGATCCCCGGCGTGCTCGGCGACGAAGAATCCGCCGCGCAGGATTCGTTCCAGCACGGCACGCATTCGGCGCACGCCGCGGGCTCGCCGACGCTCGACACGCCGCACTACACGCGGCCGCGGACTTGGCGAGGCAAAGAGGTTCCCGACGTGTTGCTCTCGGGCCACCACGGCCAGATCGAGCGCTGGCGCGCGAGCGCTGCGCTCGAACGAACGCGTCGGAGGCGGCCCGATTTGCTGCGACCGAACGACACGAACTCGAACGAAGCCCGCGCTCCGAGCGAGCCGAACTAGCGCTCCGCGCGCGAGTCGATCCAGCGCTTCGCGCACCTCGAGCGCGCTCGGCGCGACTCACGCAAGTGCCCCCACCACCCTTCACGAACGAACACCGCGCGGCCCCTTCCGCGCGGTCCAGACTTTCAACGACCCCCTTCAGCGCTGACCACCGGGTCCGCCGCGCCCCGCGCGGACGGCCGCACCAACCCAGCGCCCCTCGGAGACCGCCATGCACCGCCTTCAGACGATCGAACAAGAACTTGGCAAGAAGACCACGCCGGAAGTGCTCGTCGGCGACACCGTCGAAGTCCACTACCTGATCAAGGAAGGCGACAAGGAGCGCGTGCAGCTCTTCATCGGCACCGTGATCGCCATCAAGGGCCGCGGCATCCGCCGCACGGTCACGGTGCGCCGCATCGTGCAGGGCGAAGGCGTGGAGCGCGTGTTCCCGCTGCACAAC
>CALFYL010000136.1 GCA_937952135.1 uncultured Planctomycetia bacterium | reverse complement strand
CGCCCGACTTGTCGTAGTAGCCGCCGCGCTTCTCGACGCCGAGCGTCTCGGCCACCGTGATCTGCACGTGGTCGACGTAGCGCCGGTTCCAGATCGGCTCGAAGATCCCGTTGGAGAAGCGGAAGACCATGATGTTCTGCACGGTCTCCTTCCCCAGGTAGTGGTCGATGCGGTAGATCTGCGACTCGTTCAGCACCGAGTGCAGTTGCTTGTCGAGCTCGCGCGCGGACTTCAAGTCGCGGCCGAAGGGCTTCTCGATCACGACGCGGCGCCACTTGCCGCCCTCTTCCTGCGTGAGGTTGTTGCACTGCAACTGGCGCGCGCAGATCGAGAAGAACTCCGGCGACGTCGCGAGGTAGTGGAGGACGTTGCCGCGGGTTCCGTGCTGCTTCTCGACCTCGGCGAGCCGCGCGCCGAGCCGCACGTAGGCCTCGGTGTCGTCGAAATTGCCGCACACGTAGTGGATGCGCTCGGCGAGCCAGTTCCACACCGTCTCGTCGAACTCATCTCCGGCGTGGCCCCGGAGTTCCTCGGCGAGGTACGCGCGAAAGCTCGCGTCGTCGTACTCGCGGCGCGCAAAGCCGACCACCGCGAAGTGCGAGGGCAGCAGCCGCTGGTGCGCGAGGTTGTAGAGCGCGGGAATCAGCTTGCGCGCCGTCAGATCGCCGGCGGCGCCGAAGATCACGAGCGTGCAGGGCGGCGCCTTCTTGCCGCTGATCGGTACGGCGTTGTCCATATGGAACATGCTCTCGGGCGCCTTGCGAGTCTCGCTTGCCTCCGAACCGTGCACCACTCCGCGTGCGTCGCTCATGGGGGCTACTTCTTGACCTCGACGTGCCCGCCGAACTTCTCGCGCATCGCGGAGAGCACCTTCTCGGCGAAGGTGTGCTCCTGGCGCGAGCGGAAGCGCGCGTAGAGCGACTCGGTGAGCACCGGCGCGGGCACGGCCTCCTCGATGGCGGCCATCACGGTCCAACGTCCTTCGCCGGAATCGGCGACGACGCCGCTGTATTTCTCGAGCTTCGGCGACTCCGCGAGCGCCATCGCCGTCAGATCGAGCAGCCACGACGTGACCACGCTGCCGCGGCGCCACAGCTCCGTGATGTCGGCGAGATCGAAGTCGTAGCGCTGCGCCTCGGGGAGCTTGTCGGTCTTCGCACCCTTGAGGATGTCGAGCCCTTCGGCGTAGGCCTGCATCATCCCGTACTCGATGCCGTTGTGGATCATCTTCACGAAGTGCCCGGCGCCGACGGGGCCGCAGTGGAGGAAGCCGTCCTCCGCCGTGCCGCCCTTCTTTTCGCGCCCCGGCGTCTTCTCGATCGTCCCGACACCCGGCGCGAGCGTGCGGAAGATCGGCGTGAGCAAGTCGAACGCGCGCGGCGAAGCGCCGACCATCAGGCAGTAGCCGCGGTCGATGCCCCACACGCCGCCCGACGTGCCGGCGTCGACGAACTCGATGCCCTTCGCGGCGAGCTTCTGCGCGCGGCGGATGTCGTCCTTGTAGTAGCTGTTGCCGCCGTCGACGATCACGTCGCCCGGCTCGAGCAACGCCGCCAGCTCGTCGATCACCTTCTCGGTCGCATCGCCCGCGGGCACCATGACCCAGCAAACGCGCGGTTTTTCGAGCTTCGCGACGACTTCGCGGTAGGTGAGCGCGCCCTTCGCGCCGTCCTTCTCGAGCGCCTTCACGTTGTCCGCGGAGAGGTCGAACGCCACGACGTCGTGCCCGCCGCGCATCAGGCGCCGCGCCATGTTGCCGCCCATGCGGCCCAGGCCGATCATCGCCATCCGCGACGCGCCCTTCGACGCCGCCGCGGCCGGCTTGCCGTGCGCCACGACGGCCGCGATCAGCTTGTCGAAGGCCGAGTCGAACAGCTTCACGCCTTCGTCGAGCAGCTGGTCGCACACCGGCTGCAGCGCGATGCCGAGCGACTCGAGCTCGCGCAAGTTCGCCAGCCACCCTGCGGTGTTCTCGGTCAAGCTCGCGCGCGGCTTGCCGTGCTCGCGGAACGCGTCGAGCGTCTGCGGCGGCACCGTGTTCACCGTGTCCGGCCCGACGAGCTCCTCGACGTACATCACGTCGCGGTAGGCCGGGTCCTTCACGCCGGTCGAAGCCCACAACAAGCGCTGCGTCTGCGCGCCCTTGCTCGCGAGCGCCTGCCAGCGCGGCGCCGCGACGAGCTCCTGGTAGCGCTGGTAGGCGAGCTTCGCGTTCGCGATCCCGACCTTGCCGCGCAGCTTCGCGCACGCCTCGCGCACCGCGCTCGAATCCGTGCTCTTCGCCAGCGCGTCGAGCTTCGCGTCGACCAGCGTGTCCACGCGCGAAACGAAGAAGCTCGCCACGCTCGCCACTCCGCGCGGATCGCCGCCGCCGGCCACGAACTTCTCGAGCCCGCGCACGTACGCGTGCGCGACCTGGATGTACGCGTCGACGGCGAACAGCAGCGTCACGTTGACGTTGACGCCCTCCGAGATCAGCGTCTCGATCGCAGGCACGCCGGCCTTCGTCGCGGGCACCTTGATCAACAGGTTGGGCCGCGCGACCGACTTCCACAGCCGCCGCGCTTCGTCGAGCGTCCCCGCCGTGTCGTTTGCGAGCTTCGGGCTCACCTCGAGACTGACGTAGCCGTCGCGCTTGTCCGTCCGCTTGTACACGCCCGCGAGCTGGTCGCACGCGAGCTGGATGTCGGCGATCGCAAGCCGCTCGTAGGCCGCCTTCGGATCGCTCGCGCACAGCGCGCGCATCGTGTCGATCGACTTCTGGTAGTCGTCGCCCGAAGCGATGGCCTTCTCGAAGATCGCCGGGTTCGAGGTCACGCCCATCAGGCGGTCCGCGTCGATCATGCGCGTCAACTCGCCGCGTTCGAGCAGCGAGCGCTTGATGTAGTCGAACCAGATCGACTGGCCCAAGCCGTAGAGCTGGGCGAGCGGGTTGGCGGCGGAGGCTGCAGTCGAGTCGGCGCTGTGCATGGGGGTGGACTTCATGGGCTCCATCGGAACGGGCGGGAAGAGGCAGTTCCAGGGCCTTGTCGACCGCTTCGCCCGAAAGCTTTTCCGGGCCCGGCGGCGCGGCGAGCGCCGGCGACCTTGGCTGGGACGTTATTCCGCGCGGGCCCGCTGGCCGCTGCGCGTCCTGGACAGGTCGCTTAGACTCGGGCCCCCGCACCGCGTTTCGCTCCTCGACGATCCCCCATGCTTTTCCCGGCCGCGTTCCTGGTTGCGCTCTCGGCGCAGTGCCCCGACCCAGCCCCGCCGCCGTCCGGGTTCCTGATCGACGAAGCCGTCGACCTCGTCGTGGATTTCTCCGATGGCGAGACGACCACGGCGGTCGTGCGCTGGCCACGCGATCCCGCGGGACCCTGCGGCTGGCCGATGATCGTGTTCACGCACGGCCTCAACGGCTCGCGCTTCTCGGTCGCGGGCGTCGCGCGCGAGTTCGCGGAGCTCGGCTACCTCACGGTCGCGTACGACCTGCGCGGCCACGACACCGCGACCGGCTTTCAGACCCTGTGGGGCCAGCGCGAGCGCCTCGACATCGTCGAGCTGATCGAGTGGGTGCACGTCGCCTACGGCGGTCTGGTCGATCCCGATCGCATCGGCCTCGGCGGCGTATCGCAGGGCGGCGTGATGTCGTTCTCCACCGCCGCCTTCAGCGGACAGCCGATCGAGAACAATCCGTGGCGCAGCGGGATCTACCCGCAGATCGACGCGATCGCCGTCGAGAACCTCACCGCGGGCTTCGCGCAGGTCTTCGCGCCGCACGGCGTCGGAGTTCACACCAACCTGGGCACGGCGTTTCTCGTGCCCGGCGAAGTGCGCTACGCACCCGAAGTGGTCGCGAGCCTGACGAATGCGGTGCTCACCGGGGATCCCTCGCCTTGGGCGGACCTCGTATCGGATCCGACGCGCGACTTCGGTCCGCAGGCGAGCACGATGACGACGGCCGTGCTCTCGATGGGCTGCTGGGACGACTTCTGGTTTCCGCCGTCGCAACTGCTGACGCGCATGGGCGAGATCCCGGCGACGACGCCGAAGAAGCTCTACATCGGCTCGGTCGGCCACAGCACGCCCGCGAACGTCGAACAGCGCGACCGCCGCAACGAATGGCGCCGCCAGTGGTTCGACCGCCATCTGAAGGCGATCGACAACGGCATCGACTCGGGCCCCTGGCTGACCTACGCGGCCACGCCCGCGGACGTAGCGACGTACCTGGACGTGAACAGCTCGTGGGAGCACGCGTCGGTCGACGCCTGGCCGCCGCCGGATCGCCACGACTACCCGTTCTATCTGAGCGAGCTCCAACGCCTCTCGCCGGTGCCGCCGAAGAACGCCGAGGCCGCCGACACGCTGACGCAGACCGTGCTCGGCAACTTCGGCGCGCCGGAGCTGCTCGCGGCGCAGTTCCGACTGCCGCTGATCGAGCCGTCGATCCCGCGCGCGCAATTGCAGTGGGATTCCGCGCCGCTGCCGACCGAGCTGAGCTTCGTCGGTTCGCCCAAGGCGCGGCTGCACCTGGACTCCGCGGATTCGCACTGGCAGATCGGGGTTTCGCTCTGGGACGTCGACGCGCTGGGCGAAGAGCGCTACGTCAGCAGCGCCTCGTACTTCACGACCTCGCACCCCGGCGGCGCGGTCGAGCAGGTGCTCGAGCTCGAGCCCAACGCCTACACGTTCCCCGCCGGCAACCGCGTGCGGCTGCGGGTCGAGAACATGCACATCCACGAGCCGCCGGTCGCGCAGCTCCTGCGCTACGCCCCGAACGTCAACACGTTCTCGGTGGACGTGCTCCATTCGCCGGCGACGCCCTCGGCGCTGCTCCTGCCGGTCGGCGCGGGCGAGCCCCTCGGCTTCGGCTGGTCGCAGACGAACAGCCAGGGTTGCACGCCGCAGATCGTCGCCTCCGGCGCGCCGAGCCTGGCTTCGAACGCCGCCTTCACCGTGAACGCCACGAACGTCCTCAACAACAAGGACGGCGTGTTCCTCTACAGCTTCGAGCGCAAGAAGAAGGTGATCGGCGGCGGTTCGCTGTGGCTCGGCTCACCGCTCGTGCGCACCGGCCGCGTCGACTCCGGCGGGAACAGCGGTCCGGACGATTGCTCGGGTTCGTACAGCTACGACTTCGGCGGGCGCATGCGCAGCGGCCTGTACGCGAACCTCGTCGCGGGCGAGCGCATCTACGCGCAGTTCTGGAGCCGCGACCCGCAGGCGAGCGGCGGCACGAACCTGACGCACGGCCTCGAGTTCACGATCCTGCCGTAGCGTCGGTGTTGAGGCGCGCGAACTCCTGCTGCGCGAAGCGGTCGGTCATGCCGGCGATGTAGTCGCAGACCGAGCGTTGCAGGCCGACCTGGTCGGCCCAGCGGCGGTACCACGGCGCCATTTCCTCGGGACGCGCGACGTAGCTCTCGAACAGTTCGCGCAGCGTCGCTGCCGCGTGCTTGGTGAGCTCCGAGAGGTGCGGGTGCTTGTAGAAGCGGCGGTCGAGGAAGATCTCGAGCTCGGCGACCTGGCGTTTCACCTGGGGCGAGTGGCCGACGAGCATCGTCTCGTGCGCGCGCACGTCTTCGGGGCTGCGCACGCCCGACGCCGCGATGCGCTCCGCGCTCGAGTGGATCAGGTCGGTGATGCACAGCTTGAGCATCTCGTTCGCGATGCGTTTCACGCGCAGTTTCTCGTCCTCGGTCGCTTCGAGGAAGCTCGGGTGGCGCCGGTCGACCGCCGCCTTCGCGAGGCGCCACAGCTCGCTGTCCCGCTCGAGGTCCGCGAACTCGAACATGCCGGCCGCGAGCCCGTCCTCGACATCGTGCATGTCGTAGGCGGTCGAGTCCGCGAGGTCGACGACCTGCGCTTCGAGGCACGGGCGGTGCGGCTTGGGGCGGAATTCGTCGGGCCAGTCCTCGTCCTTCTCGTGCTTGAGCAGCGACTCGCGCAGCTCGCGCGTGAGGTTGAGGCCCGAGTAGTCGGGGCTGCGGCGCTCGAGCAGGTCGACGACGCGCAGCACCTGGAAGTTGTGCCGGAAGCCGCCGTGGCCGCGCATGAGCTCGTCGAGCGCCCATTCGCCGCGGTGGCCGAAAGGCGGGTGGCCGATGTCGTGCGCAAGCGCGAGCGCCTCGCAGAACGCTTCGTTCAGCGCCAGCGCGCTGCCGATGGAGCGCGCGACTTGCGCGACCTCGATGGAGTGCGAGAGGCGCGTGCGGAAGTGGTCGCCCTCCCAGTTGACGAACACCTGCGTCTTGTACATGAGCCGCCGAAAGCCCGTGCAGTGCACGATGCGGTCGCGGTCGCGCTCGAACTCCGTGCGCAGCTCGTCGGCGGGCTCGGGGTGCTTGCGCCCGCGCGATCGAGCGCTCTTGAGGGCCCAGGGCGCGAGCCCCGCGAGTTCGCGCGCTTCCTTGGCGTGTCGGTCGAACAAGGCGAGTCCAGGGTTCATACGTGCGTCGATCCTACGCTGACTCCGCTGGGAGTCAGCGACCCGCGCCGCCGCTCGCGCAACGCGCGGATTCGCGCGGACGCCCTGCCGTTTGCTCCAATCTCCGCCCCATGCACCTCCAAGCGAACCGTCTCGTGCCTCTTCTCGCCCTCGCCTGCCTCGCCTGCGGCGACGCGCCGCGCCCGGCCAACCGCGAGCCGTCGATCCCGGCGCCGGCCGCGAATTCCGAGCTTCCGCCGGGCCATCCGCCGCTGAACGCGCTGCCTTCCGGCCATCCGCAAGTCGGCGACACCGAGTCGAGCGCCGCGCCGGAGTTGAACGATCCGAGCCAGTTCGCGGGCCGAGCGCTGCTCAAGGGCGAACTCGCGACGGCGACCCAGGGCCGCATCATCGTGTCGCTGCGTCAGAAGGGCATGCGCATGCCGCTGTGGGCGTACGTGCTCGACCTGGCCGATCCGGAGCTCGAGAAGAAGGGCCTGCAGCCGGCGGTCGGCGGCACGCGCGAGCTGATCTTCGCGCTCAACAAGGACACGACGATCCTGCCGTCGCCGTTGCCGAAGGGCGTGGAGCTGGAAGTCGAGGTCGCCTACGACGCCGATGGAAGCGTCGACACGCGAGACGATGCCGTCGCGGGCGTCGTGGACGCGAAGCCGGGCGACCTCGGGCTCGAGATCGTGCTCGAAAAGCGTGTCGAACCTGCCGAGCGCGGCGACGAGGGCGTGAGCGACGAAACCACCGGCGGCGGGAACGACGGCCAGTCCGACGGCCAGTGACGCGGCGCCAGCGATGAGCGAGACGAGCTGGTACGAGGATGCGTTCCGTTCGGACTATCTGCGCGTGTACCCGCACCGCGACCTCGAAGCCGCGCGCCTCGAGGTGCGGTGGCTGGTCGAGCGCGGCGTCGCGGGCCGCACGCTCGATTTGTGCTGCGGATTCGGGCGTCACACGCTGCTCCTGGCCGAAGCCGGCGTCGACGTCTTCGGCCTGGACCTCTCGCGCGACCTCTTGCTGCAATCGCGCACGCTCCCCGGCGCCGAGCGCCATCTCGCCGGCCGCCTCGTGCGCGCCGACGCGCGCGACGTTCCGTTCGCGAGCGCCGCGTTCCAGACCGTCGTCAACTTGTTCTCGTCCTTCGGCTATTTCGGCGAACTCGGCGACGCGCGCGTGCTGCGCGAGATCGCCCGCGTGCTCCAGCCGCGCGGCCTCGCCGTCCTCGACCTCATGAATCCGCCCTTCGTCCGCGCCGGCCTGCGCGCCGAGACCCTGCGCGAAGGCCCGGATTTCCTGCTTCGCGAGCGCCGTTCGCTCGAGGACGGCGGCCGCCGCGTCGTGAAAGAGGTCGAGCTGCGCTCCGAGGACGAAGTGCGCCGCTGGCGCGAGGACGTGCGCCTCTACGAGCTCGGCGAGTTCCGCTCGCTCGCGCGCGACATCGGCCTCGAGCTGCTCGACGTGTGCGGCGGCTTCGACTCCTCCGCGCACACGGGCGCCTCGCCGCGAATGCTCGTGCGTTTGCGTCGCG
>CALFYL010000135.1 GCA_937952135.1 uncultured Planctomycetia bacterium | reverse complement strand
ATCGCGCCGCCGAACTCCGCCTCGGTCAGAGGCACCGCTTCGAGGAGCGCCCGACGAATGAGGCCCTCACCGCGCTCGCGCGGCTTGATATCGGACTGCCACGCGTAGAAGAGGATCCACGTGCGCTTTTCGAACGCTGGTGCTTTGTTTTCCGACTTCGCCTTCGTTCGCTTCTGGCCGCGGGTTTTTGACATGGATCTGTCACTCTCTAGGGAACTACCGCGCGCATCCTGCGCACCTTCTCCCACTGATTTAGCCTAGGGGCTGAGCCACGAAGCGCTGTGCGATCGTGGCCGTCTGCCTTGGAACGTCATGACCCTCAGAGTACTCGGCGGCATGAGGGTGAGCGGATGATGCGAATGGTGAGCGCGAGCGAGCACCTCCGAGGCTCGTCGGGCGATCCTAGAAGCAATCGTCACAGAGCGGCTTGCGAAGCGTCGCCGGATGCCGGTGACCACATTCGTGGCAAAACTTCTCGGTGTGATTCCGATCGCCGTGCCGCTTCCACTCGTAGTAATCGTCGCGACAGTAGGGGTACGCGCGATTGAGCTCGATTGGTGTTTTGCACGCAATGCAGAACCCGTCGTCCTCGTCAGCGTCGGCGAGGTCGTCGAAGAATTCATCGTCGTCGTCGTTGGTCAGTTCGAGCAATTCTGGTTGAAGCTCGCTCCGCATGAACGCGAGGATCTGCGAGTATTCTGGTCTCGCTTTAGGCACCCAAATCCCGATTTCGATGCTGCGGTTGAAGGACGCATCCGTGAGATTCAACGACGAGACCAGGGCCCCCTTCTCCGACAGATAGACTTTTGCGTGGAGCTCGTTCAGCACGAAGAGACGCACGGCTTTCTGATTCAGCTCTCCCATCTCGTCGACGGTAGCGAGCGCCTCGGAGTTCGTGACGAGGGTCACGGCCACCCCTCGTTCGACTGCCGCCCGGATCGCCCGCTGCAAATCACCGAGTTTGCTGATGCGTACGAAGGGGCTGACGAGGATGACGTACTTCTGCGCCTCCTCTATGAGCCTGTGCAGGTGCTCGACAGTATGCCGCTTACCTAGAAACCGAAGTTCCGCCACGGCACAAGTCTACCGCGGTCCAGCGAAGTCGCTGCGACCTGTCCGCAGAACTCGGGCGACGGGAGGATCACGCGAGGGGAACCGTTTCGATGACTTCACCCGTACGGAGGTGCTGACTACGCGGGGTCTTTCTCAAACAGTGCCTCGATGTACCACCGAAGCCGGTCCGGGCGTGGGTGGTCCTTCCCTTTCAGCGGCCGCACGTTCGGTTGCACGTTGAGGGGTCCATGCGCCATGCAGCCGGTCCTGCTCAGCCTGTGCCTGACATGCAGTCTTGCACCACGCGTCAGCCCACGCCGAGAGCTCCGTTGCCACAGCTGGCAGCCCCTCCAACGTGGTGACGGCGACGGAGCACGCGTCGAGAGGCCACTGACTGTGACCGCTCCACGAGAGCCATAGCCGGTCCACCTTGCGAGGAACAAACGCATTCGATGCCGGAGCCCAGTCAGCCGCGATCAGGTCCCCTTGGACGACCAAGAGGGGAACGATGACAGAAAGCGACTGCCGCCCCGAGAAGGGCAGAGGTGTGGTCACGAGCTCGTTGAGACTCAGGGTTCGACTAACCAGGCCCTGCACGACCCCGAAAATCCGATCTTCGAGTTTGCCCTCGAGCTCAGGGGGCTTCCTTCGACTATCGCCAAGGTTCCGGAGAGAAGTTGGTATGCGTTCGGCGAATGCCGTCTGACGCCGCGCGGCGACCGGGCGGTAGCTCGGCGTCATGCGACAGCCGCGGGAGATCTGGGCGAAGCGAGTTGAGCAGTGGAAGCGGAGCGGGCTGACCGGCGCGGAGTTCGCGGCCCAGCATGGAGTGAAAGAGGCGACGCTGCGCCACTGGAAGTGGCAGCTCGAGCGTCGCCTGAAGAATCCGGGCGCGGAGTTCATCGAGGTCGTCGCTGCTCCTGACGCGCTCACCGCGGAGCCGCGAGCTCTCGAGGTGGTGGTCGGCGAGCTGCGCGTCGTCGTGCCCGTCGGCTTCGACGAGGACACGCTGCGGCGCCTGCTGCGCGTCGTGGAGGGCCGCTGATGCTGCCGGCGTCGGTCCGCATTTTCGTGTGCACGGTGCCGCAGGACATGCGGAAGAGCTTCGACACGCTCGCGGCCGTCGTTCGCGACGTGCTGCACGAGGAGCCGCAGAGCGGCGCGCTCTACGTTTTCGTCGGCAAGCGGCCGACGCGGGTGAAGGTGCTGTGGTGGGACGCCAACGGCTACTGCCTGCTCGCGAAGCGGCTGCACCGTGCGCTCTTCGTCGTCCCAAGGGGTGACGACGGCGCGAACTCGGTGAAGATTGACTCCGCGGCGCTCGCGCGACTGCTCGCCGGCGTCGCGCGCGAGCAGAAGAAGCGCGAGCCGATGCACTGACGCCCTTGTGCGGGCGCGGCCGATGGTTACTCGTCGTGCGTGCCCGAGTCGCCCACCTCGTCGCTCACGCTCGAAGAGCTCGCCGCGCGGCTGGCCGTCGTCGAGCGCGAGCGCGACGAGTACAAGCGGCTGTACGTCGCCACGCTCGAGGCCTTCAAGAAGCTCGAGGCGGGGCTGACGCGGCACGTGCGCGAGCGCTTCGGCGGCGGCGAGCAGCTCGCGCTCTCGCTGATGGCGATGATGACGCCAGGTCAGAGCGCGGTGTCGAGCCCGCCGGCGCAGACCGAAGTCGCCGCGCACAAGCGCGTGAAGCCAACGGGCCGCAAGCCGCTGCCCGCCGAGCTGCCGCGTGTCGACATCGAGGTGACGCCGCCCGATGTGCAACGCAAGGGCCTCGACGCCTTCGTCCGCATCGGAGAGCACGTCACCGAGACCGTCGAGCGGCGGCCTGCCGCAGTGGTAGTCCTCCGCACCGTGAGGCCCAAGTACGTGCCGAAGAGCGAAGGAGCGCCGGACGAGCCGAAGGTGCTGCAGGCGCCTGCGCCGCAGCTGCCCATCCCGCGGCTCAAGGCCGGCCCGGGCATCCTCGCCGACAGCATCGTCAAGCGCTGGGATGACCATCTGCCTCTCCACCGGATGGAGCGCATCTACGGCCGCGAGGGACTGCCCATCGCGCGCAGCACCATCTGCGGCTGGCACTTCGCGGTGGCCGAGCTCGTCAAGCGCGTCGTCGATGCGATGTGGCTCGACGCGCTCTCCGGCAACCTGCTGTGCATGGACGCGACCGGCGTGCTCGTGCAGGAGCGCGAGAAGTGTCGCAAGGCGCACTTCTTCGTCGTCATCGCACCGGGCAAGCACGTGCTGTTCGGCTACACGCCCAAGCACGACAGCGACGCGGTGAAGAAGCTCGTCAGAGACTTTAAGGCCACCTCGTCCTCGACGCGCACGCCGTCTACGACTTCCTCTTCGAGAAGGGCGACGTCATCGAGTGCGGGTGCTGGGCTCATTCGAGGAGGTACTGGTTCAAAGCGCTCGACTCCGACGGCCCGCGGGCGCGACACGCGCTCGCTCTCATCGGGAAGCTGTTCGAGCTCGAGCGCGCGCACTCGACGGCGCCGCCCGACGAGAAGCTCCGTCGCAGGAAGGAGCACGCGAAGCCCATCGTCGACGAGTTCTTCGCCTGGTGCGACGCCGAGGCGCTGAAGGTGCTCGACGAGACGCCGGCGTCGAAGGCCATCGGCTACGCGCGCAACCAGCGCGAGGCGCTGTCGCGCTTCCTCACCGACGGCCGCGTGCCGCTGCACAACAACTGGAGCGAGAACGAGCTGCGCCGCGAGGCCCTCGGTCGCAAAAACTGGCTGTTCCTTGGGAGCGACGAGGGCGGCGAGGTGAACGCGACGTTCGTGAGCCTGCTCGCCAGCGCCAAGCTGCACGGCCTCGAGCCGCTCGGCTACATCCGCGACCTGCTCTGTCTGCTGCCCGACTGGCCCGCGAACAAGGTCCTCGATCTCGCGCCTGCGAACTGGAACTCGACGTTCGCGCGCTCCGACGTGCAGGACGCGCTGCTCGGCAACGTGTTCCGCCAGGTGGCCCTGGGCAACCTCGAGGCCATCCCCGAGCGGCGCTGATCGTCTGCCCCGTCGCCGCGCTACGCGCGGCATCCTATCAGCCGACAGGAATCAAGAACGGCAGTCGCCGAACGGATACTGACTTGTCGAAAGCACGCGGATGGCTGCGGAGCCGCGCCCGTGGGTCCGAGCGGTTCGGCATCGTCGTCTCGTCGCAAGCCGAACGACTGAAGCCGTACGCCCTCGATGTGAAGTCTCCGGTGAACCCGGTGCACTGGTTCCTGAACGAGAAGGATGACGTTCGCTCCTCGTATTATCTCGAAGACGTCGCGACAGAGTTCGACGTCCAGGGGCTTGAGCTCGACTGGACGTGTGTCGTCTGGGACGGGGACTTC
>CALFYL010000134.1 GCA_937952135.1 uncultured Planctomycetia bacterium | reverse complement strand
GGCCCATGGAGTGTCCACTACCGACCGATCTTGACGCGGATCGTGCCTGCGCCATCAGAGTCCCGGAGCTCTCGGCCTCAGGGGTGGCAGAGTTCTATGCCTGGGGGTCGGCTTCCAGTTCGCTCTCGATCTCGTCGAGCCAACGCTTGCGTCGAATCGCCCACAGGACCAGCGCCGCGCCAGCAAGCGCAACGATGCCGCTGGTGATGGGACCGAGCATCGCGACGTAGATGCCCGGCGCGAGTTCATCCGGCGATGGATTCGCCGTGGTCTCGATTGTGTGGAACGTGCCCCACATTCCCAGCAGCACCGTGCCCACCCAGACTGCGGGCGACGAGGCGATCACGATCACGCCGGCGATCAACCATCGGCGCTGATGACGCCGCAGTTCAGCGAGTGTGGTTTCGGGCTTCATGCGAACTCTCCGTGCGACGACGATACCCGCAGCGGTAGCCGGCAGGTGCGGAGTGCCAGCCTCCACCCGCCGCGCCGCGCGCACAACCCTCGAGAACGCCAAGGAAATCGAGCATCTCGCGCGCGCCCTGGGCCGCTTACGGCGCACGAAGCCGCGACATTACCGCAACTCGTGTCCGCTTCCGTCGAGGGTGCCTGCGCGGGCGACGCCGCGCGGGATGTTCCATCGCAGGATGGAGCGAGCGAAGGGGTTCGAACCCTCGACATTCAGCTTGAAGACGGGGAGGCGGGTATGCACCAGCGTCGAGGTGATGGCACCGGCCAAGAGCGGCCAGGAGCGGCCAACACCGGCCAGGAGCGGGGCAACGAGGTGTTCGCATAGCGCGACTCGTGTCCGGTGAAAACGGCAAGGCGATCGATGACGCGCGGCGGCTTGCGGTGGGGGGGGAGTGGCGCTATTCGCGGCAGACGAGGGTGCGGCGGCGTGACCGCGGCGGTCCCCGGCCTGGGGGGCGCAGGCCGCCCAGCAGCGCTTTGAGGCAGCCTACAAAGCGCTGGCGGGAGGCCCGTCGCGGCGCCCGCGCGTTTCGCGCCCACTGCGCGGACGACGCTGGTCACGTCGGGCTTCACGAGGGACGGTTGCCGGCGGGTAGCCGGGCGGAGCGAGCGGGGGTAGCGTGGGACGAGTGAAGCTTGCCGTTTCCACTCGTCCGGCCACTGGGCAGTTGGTCCTCGACCACGCCGCCTTCGACGCGAGCATGGATGTGAGCAGGGGCGGCCAACCACAGTTAATGTAACGTGCATCATGACCAATTTCCTGATTCTCAATGAGCACGGAGATGTTCGATTCTTCGAGTCCGGCGAGAAGCTGACATCCTGGGTAGAGGCAATTGATGTCAAGAATGGGGAGTTCGAGGTGTTTAGCAGTCTTGGTCATCGGCTGAATCTGAGTGCCTTTGGTGAAATCGTGACCATGGACCCACCCGAGGGCAATCCAACGCATGGAGAGGAGCTCCGCGAGATTCTGGTCGAGTACTTTTCGGACAATGAAGAAAACTCTCAGTGGGCTCGCAACGCGACGCTGAGTGAGTTGCTGGACCGCTGTAGGCCTTACACTGAGTAAGATCGGACGTCCTCTACGTACTCCACTTCGCGACACGTGTCGAAACCGTGGGCCCAGCACCTGCCGCCAAACAGATTGGTGTTTGGCATCGAGGAGTTCGCATCCGCTTTGAAGGTAGGGACAGAGGCTGGCCGCCTCGTGCTGGGATCACGGTAATCATCGGACTGTCAGCGCCTGACCGGTTGTTGACCTGCCCCCACTGAAATAGACGATCTAGAGACACGGGGCGCGACGCCGACCCCCAAGCGAATTAGGCAGATCCAGAGCCACTTGCCGAATGGCCCCAATGTTCCCGCAATAGAGCTTCGATGAATCAGGCTTCAAAAAAGGCGGGTTGCGTGCGCGATACAAGCGCATGACGACGAACGGAGCCGGGCCGTACACGGCCGACATCGGGGACGGAAACGAGACCTTCGAGACCTTGGCAGACGTCCAGCGCGCGCTGCGGGCGCGAGTTAGCGGGACCCGCTCGCGCGACGGGTGGCGCCGGCAGATGCGCTGCCGGCACAGGGCGAAGGTGCGCGACGCCGCGGGGGCGGTGGTCGCGAACGTGTCCCACAACGCGCGGATGTGGCCGACGAGCGGGGGACGTGAGGAGATCGTGGCGGGGTAGGATCGGCGGCGGGAGCGCGATGCACGCTGACGTCCAGGTCGGCGGCCCCTGAGAGCGTGGACCTGAAGTGAGGCGGCCAACCACGATCAACGCTGCGATTTCGGCGAATGTAGGCGCCTAGGTGTCGATGGTCACGACCGAACCACGACCGAGACGCGGCGGAGACAAGGCGCCGAGCTACACTCGGCGCTTAAGAGCGCGTCGGTGCGGAGAGTCGTGGTGACTCGCCAGCCGGAATCGCCGCTCGCATTCTTAGGCCGGGCCGTGGGCCCGGAACCGGAGCCCACCCAATCATGGTCAGCGGCGCACCGCAAAGTCGATTCTGGCAAGTCATCCCTCTACTTGGCCTGCTCAGCTCCGCGACCTGGGCGCAGAGCTTTGTCGTGAGCCCCGGGCGCATCCCCGCGAACGCCGGATACACAGAAGGCGTCGAGTTCGCCGACGTGGACGGCGACGGTGACCTGGACGCTGCCGTCGCCGAGGGCGGTGACGGCGGCAATGACCAAAACAACCTGTGGATCAACCGCGGCTTCGAGAGCGGCGGCGCCATCGGGTACTTCACCGACCGAACGGCTGCTCATTTCCCTCCCGTGCTCGACTGCAGCCGCGACGTGGACTTCGTCGACCTCGACGGGGATGGGGACATGGACCTGCACGTCTCGAACACCTCCGCCCACGGCGGCAATCAGTCCAGTCGATGGTGGATCAACATGGGGGGCACGCAGGGCGGGACCCAGGGATTCTTCCTGGATCGAACCTCGTCGCATTTCGCGTTCATCGCGGTCAACAACGGAACAACGCACCACTCCTCGTTGCCGACGAGCGCCGCGCTGGCGAGTGGCGGTTTCATCGACTGGACTGCGGACAGCGTCTTCGGCGACCTTGACAACGACGGAGACCCGGACCTGTTCCACACGAGCTACGGCGGCAACTCCGGCGGGGCGGCGCCCTCGCGCATCTTCCTCAACACCGGCGGGGTGTTCGAAGAGTTCAACCCCAGCGGCGTGCAGTTGATCGGATCCGCGATCGCTGACTTCACCCCGGCGCTGTGGGCCCTGGGCCAGCAAAAAGACGAGACGCAAGACACGACGGGGTTCTACTCCGACATCGCAGACTCTCCGATGGGCGTCGAGCTGGGCGACCTGGACGGCGACCTGGACGTGGACGTGCTGCAGGGTGCACTCCACCTCCAAGTTCCGCGCGTGTTCCGCAATCGCCTGAGCGAGACCGGCGCGTTCGTCGCGTTCCAGGATGTGACGTACGCCACAGGAGTGCATTTGATGGTTGACAACTCCGGCAACTACGAACAAGAGCTTGGCGACTTCGACAACGACGGCGACCTCGACCTCTACGGCGTGAATTGGCCGTCGCTCGGCGATATCACGGCGCGCAACGATGGGGCCGGAGTGTTCAGCTCTCCGCTCGTTCCCCCCGCCTCATCCGACACCGATTTCGACGCCGACTTCATCGACTACGACAACGACGGACGGCTCGATGTTTTCGTGGCGTGCTTCGCCGGCCAGGACCGCCTGTACCGCAACAATGGCGCGCCGAGCTGGAACTTCACCAATGTGACCTCCGTCGCCCTACCGGTGACCGCTGGAGTCTCCCTGAGCGGCGATTCGTGCGACGTGGACTCCGACGGAGACTACGACTTTCTGGTTACCAACGGTCTCAACCAACCCGAGACGTTTCTCGAGAACGTCAGCAGCGTTCCCGACACGAGCGCGCCGCGGATCGTGGCGCTCGAAGAAGCGCCTGACCGCATACCGGGCGCAGCGGCGACCGTGGTGCGGGCGAGCGTCTACGACAACTCGTCGTGGGATCTGGTTCGCCTCAACGAGACTACGCTCGAGTACAGCACCAGCGGCTTCGTCACGTTCAACGTGGCGGCGATGCGGCACTCCGGCGGCCAGATCTTTCGGGGAGAGATCCCAGGCTCGCTCAGCGGCTCGATCACGTACCGCGTGCGCGCGATCGACGAGCACGGCAATGTCGGCGTCTCGGTCGTCAAGGGCTACATCGCAGGCTCGCCGGTCGCCGTCAACTACTGCACGGCGGGGACGAGCAGTCACGGCTGTGCGGCCACCATGGGTGCGAGCGGATTGCCGAGCGTTTCGGCTGCCAGCGGCTTCACGCTCACGACCGCCAACGTCGAAGGCCAGCGAAGCGGAGTGATCTTCTACGGCATCAGCGGCCGAGTCGCCTACAACTGGGGCCCGGGCAACAGCAGCTTGCTGTGCGTGAAGTCACCCGCTCAGCGTTTGAGCATGTCCGTCAGCGGAGGGACGGCCGGAGCGTGCGATGGAGTGTTCTCGACCGACTGGCTGGTGTTCCTTTCGACTCAGCCCGGGGCTCTCGGCCAGCCGTTCGCCCCCGGAGTGGTCGTAGACGCACAGTGCTGGTACCGAGATCCTGCGGCGGCCGGGACCACGAACCTGTCGGACGGGATCGAGTTCACGACGCAGCCTTGAACTGAGGCGGAGCTGGCGAGTCGCTTCTATGCAGCGCACGAGCCTTCGGCGCTTCGCTCTTGCGGGCGATCATCGGCGCGGCGTCGTGCGGACTACGCGTCCTCGCCCGGGCGATCTGTGACGCGACGATGGGGCTCCCACCCAGGAACCGCACCTCTGACCAACGCCTTTGCCTGGCTCGCTTCCGGGTTGTGGAGTTATGCTGACGACACCCGCGTATACGAGGAGCCACTCCGTGAATCACCTTCTTGTGCTTGCATCCTGGTTCGCGCTCGCCGGCATCTCAGCGGCGCAGCAGCAGTTCGTCCTCATGACGGACTTGTCGAACGACAAGGTCGTCAAGTTCGACGCCTTCGACGGCGCGTTGCTCGACGCCAACTTCATCCCCGATGCTGGCAGCGCGACGACCTACAACTTTGATATCCCTCGGGAAGTCTTTCAGGTCGGCGCGGAGATCTGGGTGCTCGACCATTCCGGGCCGATCGTGCGCTTCAACCACATCGGCGTTTGGTTGGGAACGGTCCCGCAGAGCGTCAGCACGATCGCCGACGCCCGCGGCGCCGCCTACGTCAACGGAGTGGTGTACGTCGCCAACGACAGCGGGCTCTTCGGCGCACCCGTGGACTCCGTGGTGATGCTCGACACCACCGGCGCGCCGATCGGGTCCTTCTCAGTTGCAGACAGCGGGACGAGTCCGATCGATGTCGTCGAATTCAATGGTGAGCTGCTGGTGTCGCACTACACCTATAGTCACAGTATTGGCCGCTACGACTACGCCGGAACCGCGCTGCCCCCTCCGTTCATGACCTCGATCATCGGTCCGACGCTGCACCTTCCCCAGCAGATCGCGGCGACCGGCGGCGGCACACTGCTCGCCACGGGGTATACCCAACCCGACGGGGTCTTCGAATACGACATGACAGGCGCCCAGATCAACTACTGGTGGACGCCCAATCCCGCGCGCGGCGTCTGTGAGTTGGGCGACGGGAACATCCTGGTGGCGACCACCGCCAACGTGCGCAAGATCGACCGTTCAACGGGGACGACGAGCATCGTGTACGGCTTCTCGGGGTGCTACTTCGGCAAGATCACGTTCACGCCGCCGCCGATGGAGGTGTACTGCACCGCGGGTGTTTCGACGGGTGGTTGCACCCCTGCGATCTCCGCAAGCCGCCAGCCGAGCGCCTCGTTCGCGCAGGCGTGCGACATCACGGTTTCAGGCGTCGAGCCGCAACGGCCGGGGTTGGTCTTCTATGGAGTGAACGGACCGAGTTCCTTCTCGTGGGGTTTCGGAAGCACGAGCCTGCTGTGCGTCAACCCGCCTCGGCAGCGCACGATTGCCCACAGCTCCGGCGGTTCCCCCGGCCAGTGCGACGGGCAACTGACGCTGGACTGGAACGCGTACCAACTCGCCAATCCCAGCTCGATCGGCAGTCCGTGGGCTGCAGGCGACCGAATCTGGTTGCAGGGCTGGTACCGCGACCCTCAGGCCCCGAAGGGCACTAACCTCTCCGACGCGCTCGAGTTGATGTGCCTGCCGTGAACGGAGGCGGAACCGTCCACTGTTGGTCAATGCCGAACGAAAGTCGGCTCACGCGCTCGACATTGTCCGCGGGTTCATTCACTCTCTCGGAACCCGATCATCCGCGGCCCAGCGTGTGCGGAACACGACCAAGTCGCTCCGCCAACGCCTAATCCCGGTGCGCCGCACGCCGTGGCCGCGCTGGTCGGGCTGCGCACGCTGCACGCAGCGTCGCGTGGGCGTGCCGTGGCCGCACCGATCGTGCACGCGCAGGCGTTGCTCGGGCATTCGGACGCGCAGCTCACCCGCAAGGTCTACACGCACCTCGCGGTAGCGGACCTGCGCGCGGCGGTCGAGGGCGTCGCGGGGTAGGTGGCGCGCGCGCCCCTGGCGATCACGCAGCGGATCCTGATGCACTCGGACCCGAAGCGCACAGCTCGGGTGTACCCGCGCCAGGGCGTCGAGGAGTAGTGGAGGAGGCGGGTAGGTGATCGAGTGGGGAGGGGGCTGGCTTCGCCGTCAGTCGCAGAGAGTGAACCGCACGGCGTTGCTGAGATTCGTGTTGCCGACGGCGCCCGGATCACGGAACCAGCCTTGTGCGAACAACATCTGTCCAGCGTGGTAGGGGGACCCCACGCCGCTGGGATGCGCTGCGCGCCAGGAGTTCCAGTCGACATCCAACGATCCATCACATGCGCCTGCGCCGCTCCCGGTCGCTTGCGGCCCCGTACGTCCGAAGGGACCGGCCACGCACTGATAGCTCGAACTGCCGACGGTCCACGGAGAGCCGCTCGGTTGCAGGCCGACGAAAATGAGCCCGACTCGGCCTGTCGGAGCCTGTTCGACCTGGATTCGGAACCCGGAGGTCGAGGTCGCGCTCGGCGCGCCGATCGCGCCCATTCGTGGCGTGCAACCAGCGACCGTGACGCCCGAAGTGCAGTAGAACTCGAGGAATCCATCGTCCAACAGGCCGTTGCAGTCGTCGTCGATTCCGTTGCAGCGTTCCACAGCTCCGGGATGCACCTGCGGAGCTGAATCGTCGCAGTCCTGGTCGTTGTCGACGTAGCCCAATGGGCAAGTCGGGGGATATGAGAGAATCACGACGTCGGGGTCTCCGAACCCGTCCTGATCGCTGTCCGCGTAGCACTTCAGGGCTCGGTCGTGCACGAACACGTCGATTGCGCCGTTCGTGTCGCCCACCACGAGATTGGTCGCCGCGCTCTCGAAGACAACCCAATGCCCGTCGCCGGAAATCACGGGCGTCGTGCTCACCCCCAACCCGCTGACTCCGTTCGGGGCGTCGCTGACACGCGTGAGAGTCCCCGTCCACACGTCGGCAACGACGATGTCGTCCGCGCCGTTCGTGTCGTTGGGCGTGAGTTGCGCCGAGCGCGTGCGAAACGCGACCCATCGGCCGTCGGCAGAGACCGTCGGTTCGTAGCTGCCGCGCTCGCCTGTTTCCCCCGAAAGCGTGAGGCTGATGCACCGCGTCGAATCGGATGGACGGTCGCGCAAGAACACGTCCGAGTCGTCGTTCGAGTCGAGAGTCGCAAGGTTGTTGGCTTGACTCGCGAACGCGATCCATCGCGCATCGGGCGACATCGACCTCCCGAAGCTGTCGAAGTTGGCCTGGGCGCCGCCGTCGCCGACACTCACTCGTTCCGTCACCCCGGTGAGCCGATCGTGCAAGAAGGCGTCGATCGCGGCGTTCGTGTCGCCCGCGACCAGATTGGAAGCGGCGCTGTCGAACAACACGAAGCGTCCGTCCGGCGAGATCACGGGCCTCAAGCTCAGACCGTTCGCTTCCGTTCCCGACGAGCCCTCGCTCACTCGGGTCGTCGTTCCCGCCTGGCAATCGTGCACGAAGACGTCGAACACTCCATTCGTGTCGCCCGCGACGAGATTCGACGCCAGGCCGGCGAAGGCGACGTATCTGCCGTCGTCCGACACCGACGGCCGGTAGCCGCCGGCGTTTGCTGCTGTGCCCACGGACTGGCTGCCCACGCGGATGGTGGAGTTGGCTACTCGGTCGTGAACGAAGAGGTTCACGGAGCCGAAGGTGGCGCCCGTGATCCAGTTGGTGGCGGCGCTCTCGAAGGCGACGTAGCGACCGTCCGACGAGAGCGACGGCCTCTGGCTGCCCGCGTTTCCCTGCTCTCCATTCGGGCCGACACTCACTCGGGTGGTGGAGCCGCTGAGCAGGTCGCGGACGAAGACATCCCTGACTAAGTTCGAGTCGCCTGGGACGAAGTTGGTCGCGAGGCTCTCGAACGCGACGAAGCGCCCGTTCGCCGAGTATGCGGGCGACGTCGAAGCGGCGTTCGCTTGTCCGCCGAGCGAGTCGACGCTGACGCGGATAGTGGACTGCGCAGATGTGAGGCCGTGCACGCTCCAAGCAGCCAACAGAATCGAGAGCAAGTGGTTCATAGCGCGAGATCGTAGGGTTTGCCTGGCGGTCGGAAACGCGGCCCGCACCGCTGCGCCGAGCGCGGAGCGATGGACAAGGCCGCCAGCGACTCAGACCCGTCAAGGTAACCGCCTTCCGATCGCAACGGTCGGTCGTCAGCACTCGACGCGCGTGGAGTTCGCCGCCCACGCGGCGAACGCCGACAAGCCGGCCTCACGTCCGAGTTGTTAGGTCGGCGCCGCCTAGCTCTCGAACGGAAGCACGAGCGCCCGGTACGTGCGGCGCTCCCACATGGAAGATGGCCGCGTTCACCCTCGGCGTCGGCCTGGCACTGGGACTCGCTGGACCCTTGCGGCAGCTCGGATGCTGCGCCGTTACAGCGCGTCTAGCGATCGGCGACTTCAGCGGGTTCACGCTGCCGATCTTCTTGATGGTCGGATCAGGAAGCGTGGGCATCATCGCTCGCACTCGTTGGGACCAGCGGCGATCAGTGTCGGAGGGCAGGGGCGAGGGTGAGACTCAGCTCGTGCGTGGGCTTGCGGAGGTCCGATGGCGCGCCGCTCGCGGTCACGGTGCGAATCCTGGGGCACTCGGACCCCAGGCTGACGGCGCGCGTGTACGTGCACCTGGGGGTGGAGGAGATGCGGGGGGGGGGGGGAGGCTGGAGAGCGCCGCGTGGTGGGGTAAGCCAGCCGCCGCATCAAGCACAACCCAAGCACGCCGCGCGTTCCCTTCGCGCGCCGCACGAGCCCTGATGAACCCGTCGCCGTACCAACCCGCGGCGCACGGAGCCAACGACATGACGACGAACGGGACGGAGCCGTACACGTCCGACATCGGGGACCGGATCGAGACCTTCGAGACCTTGGCCGACGTCCAGCGCGCGCTGCGGGCGCGAGTCGGTTGGACCCGCTCGCGCGACGGGTGGTGCCGGCAGATGCGCTGCCGGCACAGGGCGAAGGTGCGCGACGCCGCGGGGACCGTGGTCGCGAGCCGGTCCTACAACGCCCGGCTGTGGCGGGCGAGCGGCGGGCGCGAGGAGATCGTGGTCGAGTAGGATCCGCGGCGGTAGCGCGAAGGATGTCCAGCGCCGCGCATTGACCGAGGTGACCAAGCGTTTCGTGGCCCAGCTCAAGTCGCTGGCGCCCGCGCGCAGCCTCGTCGCCCCGGTCGCGTCGCTTTCAACTTCACCCATTCTGATTCACCCTCACGGCGCTCGGCCGATGCTGACGCCGTTCAACGTCCGCCGCGCTGCCCTCACCAGGGAGAACGCCCCATGCTGGTTCGAGCCCTCTTGCCCCTGCTCACGTTGTTGTGCGCTGCGTGCAGCGACGATTCCGCGGCTGGCGCGCCTCCGCCTGTTGGCGGAACCGCCGAACTGGAGAGCCGCCTCACCCAAGCGAAGGCGAACGGCCACGTGGTGCTGATCGACTTCTTCACCACTTGGTGTGGGCCTTGCAAGCGCCTCGATCGCGAAACCTGGAGCGATCCTCAGGTCAAAGCTTGGTTCGCCAAGCATGGCCAGTTGTGGAAGGTGGATGCCGAGGCGGAGCCTGGACTTGCGTCACGCTTCCGCGTCGATTCGTATCCGACGATCGTCTTCCTCAAGGGCGACGGATCGGAACTCGACCGATTGACTGGCTTCCGCGGCGCGGACACGTTCCTGAAAGAAGCCGCCTCGGCCCTCGAGGGAACTACGTCCCTCGATCGCGCCCTCGAGTCGTTGAAGGGGCGCGAGAACTCTCCGATGGTGCGCGGGGAGCTCGCCCGCGAGCTTGCAGGCAAGGCCCGCTTCGAGGAGGCGCTCGGCCACTACCTGTGGTGCTTCGACCACGGAGCGGAGTTTGACCCGGCCTACATCGGTGTGCGCGGATCGTTCCTGCTCAGCGAGATCGAGCAGCTCGGTCGACGCTACCCGCCGGCGCTGGACGCGCTGCGAACTCGACGCGACGCCGCCGAGGACCGGGTTGCCCAACTCGACTCCGATTCGCGCGCGGCGTACATGGCTGCGTTGGATGCGTGCAAGCTCAACGAAAAGCTGGGGGAGCCGCAGCGCACCTTGGCAGTTTACGACCGCCTGCGCACCCTCGACCCCGAGCCCCCAATCGCCGCGGTGCTGCGCGAGCAGCTCGTCGAGCAGCTCGCCGATGCGAGACGGTACGGCGAGGTCTTGCAGTCGTGCTCCAACCGAGCGGACCGCACGGTGCAACGCCGACTCAAGTTCTTCGCAGAGGTCGGGCAGCTATCCGTCGGCCTCGAATCGGACGCGGAAGCTGCGGAGTTCGCTGCGCACCGCCGCAGATTCGCCGTACAGCAATCGGCCGTGTACTACGAAGCCGAATTAGGCGCCGGGACGCCCGACAGGGCGAGCGAGATCGCCAGCACTCTGATCGCGTTCGACAAGAGCGGTGCGACCTTCGGCGAACTCATCCGTAGAGCTAGACGCGCTGACAAAACGGACGTCGTGCAGGATCTCGTGGCAGCCGCCGACAAGGCTCTCTCCGGCGCTGAACTCGAGCTCGCCCGCAAGGCGGCGCAGGCCAGGACGACCAGTCGCTAGTGGCTTGCTTGGGCGGGGGGGGCTCGGCGCAGTGTTGCGTTGCACCCGCCGAGTCCGAAGCCGAAGCACGGGACGCCCAACGAGTGCCGCTGGCGCACGCGCAGGCGTTGCTCGGGCATTCGGATGTGCGGCTCACCAGCAAGGTCTACACGCACATCGCGGTTGAGGAGCTGCGCGGGGCGGTGGAGGCGGTGGGGCGGGTAGGCGCGGTGGGGTAGGCCAGCCGCCGCATCAGGCACAACCCGAGCACACCGCGCCGTCCCTTTCTGCGCCACGCGAGCCATGTAGTTCTAAGCCTGGATTCTTGATTGCAGGTGCGCCGCACGTGGCTGCGACATTACCTCGACCGGCAGCGGGTCCACCGGACCGGTTACGCACGAACCGCTAGATTTCTCGGACAAAACCGCGAGGGCCGGGGGGGGGTAATTATTCAGCTTGGGAATCGGGAGGCGGTTGCGGCACGCGGCACACGTGCGCGAACCGGTCAAGTGCGGTCAACCGCGGCCAGCGGCGGACGTTTCCGGCCAAGAGCGGACACTCGAGCCGGAGTGCGACCCCGCCGCCGGCTCGCTCGATCCGGTCAAATGCGGTCAGATGCGGACCAACGACCCGCAACAATCTTCCAAGCGCGGGCGACCAGCATGGGGGTCGGACCGTGCGGCCTCATCCGTGGTGCGCGTGGTGGCGAGTCGGCGTTCTCGGTAGGAGAAGAGCGCGCCGTCAAAGGAGCACAGCGATCCCTGGGTCGCTCTCCCGCAGTCGGCGCCGTACGTGCTCGACGCCGACCGCGAGCCGATCAAGCGATTCAACGCCACGGCGAAGGACGTGTTCCGGGTGCATCTCGATCACCACCCCGAGCCGTTCCTGGGTAACACGGACGCGCCCGTGGCGCTGCTGTGCCTGAGCCCCGGCTACAGCCCCGAGAGCGATCGGTGGTACGGCGCCCCACTGTTCGGAAGCCGAACTCGAGCCTGCCTGCAGCATGCTCCGTCGCCGCATCGATTCCACCTTCTCGACCCGAGCCAGGCTGCGCCGGGACACTTCTGGTGGGCGCGCAAGCTTGGCCCGCTGATCAGGGCCACCTCGCTCGAGGCCGTGGCTCACGGCGTGCTGTGCGTCGAGTACTTGCCGTACCACTCGCGCGGCTACGGCCACGCACGGCTGCGCGTGCCGTCGCAAGAGTGCCGCTTCGGCTTGGTGCGGCGCGCGGACGCAACGGGGGGGGGCGGCTCGTGTTCCCGCGCTCCGAGCAACTGTGGCGGCATTCGATCCGCAAATTGACCAGTCGCCCGACGGCGATGGGGACTCGCAGCGGCAGAATCCGGTAGTGTCGCCCGGCAGAATCGACGGTGATTTCGGCGCGCGGGCAGCGGCCGAGCAGCGCGGGTAGCACCACAGGTGGTTGCCTCTGGAGCCACCAACTGCGCTGAGGAGCCGACCGGGGATCGCGGGGAGCCAGATTGCGCTCTGGCGCGCCCGCGCTAACTTCACCGAGCCCTCGCCCTCCCGGCGTGACCCACTCCTTCCCGACCGCTCACAAATCTCATCCACAACGACGCTGAGACGGGCCGCAACAATCGGCTCAATCAGTTCGAGGACCCAATGGCACGCCAAGCTTCGATTCTTGTTCGAGCGATTGCTGCACTCTCATGTCTGCTGTCCCTGGCACGCGGTCAGGGCGACGGAGTTCGCGCCGAACCTGGGTCGTGGGGCGCCGCAGTCGAAACTGTGGCGAATCCAGCTCCCACACAGAAGGCAACCTATAAGGGGGTCTTGATTCGCTACCCGGACGGCGCGGACTCTTGGTTGAACGAGGTCAAGGCCGCTATAGACACCACAGCAGCCGAACTGGCTCTGTTTGGTATCAAACTGGCCCCGAACATGACGGTCTACTTGACCGGATCTCATGACGAATACGCCAAAGTGGTTGGGAACGCGAACGCGTCGAGCAGTGGTTGGTGGACTTCGGCGCCGGATCGGTTAGTTGCGTATCGAGGTCCCACGACTCGAGGCGGACTGGTAAGCGATGTTGCCAACGCCGTAGCCGGCCTGTCTGCTTTGACTCACCAGCGGCCGCCTGAAAAAGCGATACCTGAGTGGCTCTTGCGTGGATTGCAGAGCAGGGCCCTTCTCGCAAACGCGGCTCGCGTTGTTGGCGTGCCGGAGGTTGAGACCGAGCTCTACCGATTCCTGGTGAGTCGATTGCTGGACGCCGTGGAGCGTGAGAATCGGGCCACAGGCCTTGAGATATTGGCCGACAAAGTCCGTCGGTCGACATCCGCAGCTACGGAGGTCGACTTGCCACCGAGTCTATTGCACGGCCTCTTGCCCATCATCATGCCTTTGCCGTCGGAGAAGGGCAACATGGCTAAGCACAAGGCATTTTGTGACCTTGTTGGAGCGCTCGTGAAGTCCGAGGCGGAGTCCCGTGAGCTGGATCCACAAGAGTTGCGAGGCGTGGCACGCCAATTCGTGCAAGCGCTGAAGATCGAGGAGTGGTTCAAAGAGGCATCGAAAGACTCCGGCGTCAAACAGCAGTTGGCTTCCATGGGAATCGACATTGACTCTCCTGCATTCAAGGCTGCGATGAAGGACACGGAGCTCGAGCTCAAGGGAGACTCAAAAAAGCCGGGCAAGAACGACGCCAAAGTGCCGGAGCCGGGGAGTCCTGAAGCTAGGTTCAATGGCGGCCGTTATGCGGCGTTGTTCGAGGCCTATGCTGTCTATCAGACGCACCTCCGTGGCGAACAGGTGAAGGCGTCGCGCGCTCGAGCGGGTGAGGATCCTTCTGACTCAGGCGCCGGCAATGGCGGCGGCGCGCGAGGGGGAACCGAGAAGGATGAGAGTGGAATCGGCGGATAGAAGCTCGCAGCGCACAAAGCTCCGTTTGCCAGCACGCCCGAGGATGACTCGGATGGACCCGCTCAACCACCGCGAGTGTCGCCGACCGTGGCGCCCAAACGCCGCGGCAAGCCCGCCAAGCGCAGGCCCGACCTTCAAAGCGGAAGGGAATTTCGTGACACGACAGACTTCCAAACGGCGTCCTTCCAGGTGGAGGGACAGAACGAACCGCGATCGGCCTCATCTCAGTACGAATCCTTCGAGTGGATGACTTATGAGTGCCTTGAGCGTGGTCAATCTTGGCGTCACCCTTACGGTGAACGACCCCTGGGAGTTCGGGACCGAATGCGGTACGGGACCTTTCGAGGGGATTATCTCTGATGTGACATCGGACCGCTTGCTCGTCCGGCTCTCGACGCCAATTCTCTACCGTGGGAAGACGCTGGGACTGGTGATGGCCCGACCCCGTCATGCAGGCGACACGCCAGCGACCGTTGGTTCGAGGCCGCTCGATGCGAACCTCATTCTGTTCCCTGATGGGGGACCTAACACACATCACATAGGCACCGAGGCCACGCGAGAGGGCGTGGCCGCTGTGGGTAACATTGAGCGGTTAGCGTGACTTGGAGACGTCCAGTTGTTTCAACGCAAGAGTTCTTCGAGTCGATCCTCCGGTGGTTCCGCGGGCGTGACGCGGCTCCCACGCTGACCGCCGCAATCGGACCGTCAGCTTTAGCGGTATCCTTGCGGCGAACCTTTCGATTACCCACAAAGTAGCCGTGATCAAGGTGGCTCGTGCGGGCTCCAGTTTTCTGCCATTCTGTAGTAATTGGCAAGGAGTGAGGTCCGTCCGCCCCTGTCTGGAGTTACCAAGACTGGAACTACCGTGGAAATGTGGCTAAGCAAGGCGACGAACACGATTGAGACTGCGTATCCGGTGATTGGACGATGAGCGAGCTTTCGTTGACTGTTAGCTTGGACTCATTCTCTGCACGACAGGGAGGGAGCGCCAACGCAGGAATCTGGGTGACCATCGGAGGCCGAGACTTTCCAGCACGGGGATGGGATGACTTCGTTGTTGTCGTCCTCGGCTGGTGGGCCGCCGCATTGGTTCGGCTATTGCGTGGGCTCAGCCAGCGGGAAATGCTCGACTTCATGGATGGCCCCTTCACAGTCGAAACCGAGATTCGGTCAGGAACGCTCCTGCTGAGGGGGCGAGAAGGAGCTAGGAGAGAAACGGAGCGTTGCTCTGCGGAAGGGCCCGCACTGCCCTTCGTGTCAGCTGTTCTTGCGGAATCCGAACGAGTGCTGTTGGCGTGCAGTGGATCGGGGTGGTGGTCGCCCGACGCTGACGCGCTTGAGCGAGCCACTGCGGAGCTACGAGAGGAGAGGTCGCGGTTGGTGAGCGGCACCCCCGACCCAGAACGCAACGATTGAACAGGTGAACGAAGTGCAACATGTTCACGCAGAAAGTGCACAGCGCGCGTCGGCGCAACGCTCACGAACGCGCCCGCCAGGCGTGGACCCGGCCGCCCTCCCAAGGCCGCCGCACCCGCGCTGACGGCAGCGACCAAGCGCCGCGGCAAGCCGGCCAAGCGCACGCCCGAGGACGTCGCCATGCACCAGCTCACTGAGCCGATCACACTGGCGGCGTGCTCGGCGGGGTGGACACGATGCGTGGCTTGCCGAACGAGTGACGCGCTGAGCAGCGCAACCCGCATCCCTCGCACCCGATCGCCGTAGATCGCGCTGTTCGCGGACCGGCCGAGAAGGTCAGCGCGCAGCCACTGGTGGAGTGTCAGCCTCCGCCCGCCACGCCGCGCGCTCACCCCTCGAAAACACCAAGGAATTCGAGCATCTCGCGCGCGCCCTGGGCCGCTCACGGCGCACGAAGCCGCGACATTACCGCAACTCGTGTCCGCTTCCGCCCAGGTAGCCTGCGCGGGCGACGCCGTAAGTCGCGCACAGCGAGCAGCTTAGGTGGAGCGGGCGAAGGGGTTCGAACCCTCGACATTCAGCTTGGGAATCGGGGGGCGGCTACCTACGCCGCTCAGGTCCGCGAACCGGTCAATTGCGGTCAAACGCGGCCATGTGCGGCCATCTCCGGACAGAAGCGGACAATCGAGCCGGAGTGCGACCCCGCCGCCGGCTCGCTGGATCCGGTCAAATGCGGTCAAATGCGGACCAACGAGTCGCAACATTCGTCGAAGTGGTCGTCGGAGCGAGGGGGAGCGATTTAGGCGCGCCGTGCTTGCCGACTAGGCGACCGAACTCGCACGGGATGTCGTCGCGGTCCGCCCCAAGCCCACGCTTCGCGGCGATTCGGCCCTCCTCGCCGGCCAGACTCGCAACGCCGCCGGGGAACAGGCAGCGCGAGCGGACGGCAAGGTCCTCGTGCGAGGCGCGTCGTAGCCGTCCTGCGTCTCGAACGCGGCCGGCGGTGCCCTGTCCCCCAAGACGACCAGCGACAGGCGGGGCACCCACTACCTCACGGCGGGGCGACGACGAATGCTGCGCCGGCGCGGAAGGCGCAGGGCGTTGCGAATCGAGCGACGGCGGGTAGCGTGGTTCGACCACGGTCGCCGCAAGGTACGCCTTCCATCGCGGTGGCCAACGGGCGCATCACCCACCGACTAGTGTTGACGCGACCGTGGTTGATTGAGGGCACACCATCGCAATGAAAAAGCAGCGTAGGAAAAAGCCGGTGCCTGTTTTTAATCCGCAAGAAGCAGGATCGAATCCAGCTCCGAGCCCGTTGAGTGAAGCGCAGGGGCCGCGACTCACTAACACCAACACGTCACAAGGCGTAGCTGTGCCCGATGCCGAATTGGTTCCCGCTGAGGGTCGGCCCCACGGCGCGGATCGGCTGCCACTGCCCTCTCCGCGTCGGTGGTGGGCAAAGATTGCATGGCTGGCTGTGTTCGGGCTGGTGATCGCGTTGGCAGGGTGGAGCCGCGATGTCCTCGGAGCAGAATTGTCGATTGACACGTCCACTACGCGCACACTCCGAAGCCAACTGGAAGCGCTTCGAAATGAGTTGAATGCGGAGCGGGCGAAGGCCGCGGCAGTGGAGGTCGCGCTACGAGAGCAGATGCATGGCATACGTGACGACAAGAGAAACTTGTCTGATCAGCTGCAGGCCGCCATTGAGCGAGCGGAAAGCACGAAGAGTGCATTGGAACTGCTTCGTATTCAAGCGACGATAGGCCCACCGACGAACCCGAATGGCCCCGTGTCAGCGCGTTTGGAGGCGGAACTTGAGTCTGCTCGCAAAGAGCTAGGCGGAAAACTGGGCGACCTCACGGAGCTGACTGAGAAGAACAGGCGCTTGCAAGGAGATCTCGAAGCAGCTAATCAGCAGCTCGTCAAATTTGGTGACGTAAACGGAGTGTACTTGGATGCGCTGCATCGATTCACCGAAACGCCGAGAACGGGGTGGGTGATCTACGGGGAGCGTTGTCTTTCCAAGACAGGGTGGGATGGCCGACACCCGAAAATGCACAACCGCAACTTTGAAGCGGATCGGGTGCCGTCAGTCGGAGACGTCGCGCGGGTGCGCGAGTTCACGAACGTATGGGCCGCAGAACCGAAGCGCAGCGACGAAGACAAGCACAGCTTCATCGTCACCTCATATAAGGAGGTGTACCCCCCCGAGGCAGTCATTGGCATCTTGATTCCGGGGCAAGCCGTCCGAGTCGTGCAGGTGATGGACATTGAGTATGCGTACACATACATACAGTATGAGCTATTGCCAGAAGCTAGGTGATGCTTGGGTGATGCCGTTCGCGGGTAGCAGCCTGCCTTCTTACCCCGGCGCGTTTCGGACGTTGCCGAGTCACGCCAGGCCTTTCCGCCTTGAATGTCGATGCAGCCGATCGTTCTGCAAGGTCGTGATAGCGCGGCAGGCCGGTAAATCCGGCCGGCAGTCTTCGTAGCCGGAACCGCGCGCTCTCACCCCACGCACCCGTGATCGCGCCTTTCATGTCACGCTCACGTACACAGGCGCTGAGGCGTCTTAAACACATGCCCACCACCCTCATCGACTCCGCCCTCCGCGCCCGCATCGACTCATTCACCACCGAGATCACCGCGCTGGTTCGCGCGTCGGCGCTCGAGGCCGTGCACAAGGCGCTCGGCGGCACACTCACAATCGCACCGGCCAAGCGTGGCCCGGGCCGCCCGCCCAAGGCCGCAGCGCAGACCGCAGCGCCTGCTCCGAAGCGCGCCGCGGCAAGCCCGCCAAGCGCTCGCCCGAAGACGTCGCCTAGATGGGCGAGGCCGTCGTCGCCTACGTCGCCAAGAACCCCTGCCAGTCCGTCGAGCAGATCGGCAAGGCGCTGGGCCAGAAGACCAAGGAGCTCGCGCTGCCGATCATCCGCATGATCGAAGCGAAGAAGCTGCGCACGACCGGCGAGCGGCGGGGGACGCGATACTTAGTGAGGTAGGGGCGTTGCGGCAACGGCGGGTGCGGGTGGCGGCGGCCGAGTGCGTTGCTGCTCGCGTGCGCAGGTGTGCCCGTCATGCGGCGATGAGCACTCCAAGTATTGCCACTACGATGCTAAACACTCCGACGATACTCACGAGAAACAACGTGCCGGGGTTCGAGTCAGAACCGATGATGCTGCGAAGCTTGTCGGGACGAAAAGCCGCCCAGACAAACGTGACGATTGCGATCGAAGCTTGAACCACGGGAGGGACGTACGCCCAGGCGCTCTCAGGACGGACAAAGACCAAGATCAGAGCGATCGCGATGATGAGTGCCGCCGACAGGCCGACGAACTCTCCGGCTATGTCCGGAGGTCGCAGCCAAACTGATTCAATCTCAGCGCGATTGTAGCGACGCAAAGCGGGAAAAACCGCTCCGGAGAGGCATGCGACAACCAAGAATCCCCCTGACTTCTTGAGGGCCGGCTCCCACGCCACAAGCAGTTCCGGGTTTCCTTGTAATTCCAGTCGAGCCGCGAGCAGTGCTATGACCGCGACAAACACGGTGTACACCCAGAAAATCGCGACTGAGAGTTCGATCGCTCCTAGCCAACGAATCGCTGGGTCGCAGTACCGCTCAAGCCCTGCGTTGTCTCTGACCTTACGGCCGGGCAGGAGGACAGCAAATACTCTCGCTGCTGCTCGAGCGTCGAGGGTCGTGACACCGGAAGGCGTAGGGCGGACTTCAGCATCTAATTGCGCGTCGTGCTCGCCGAGTCGCACAAATTCCTCGCGCATATCACGGCGCTTGTCGGTCGGGGCCCGGCTCAGTTCATTGTCGAGCGATTGATAGGCGGCAATGGCAACTTCCGCTACCGAGGCCTGCATCACGTCGAAGTCCGGTCGCGTATAGCGATGATCAAAGTAGGCGGTCAGCGCCGACAGCACCGCGCCCAGAAGCACCAGCGCGCCCCAGTACTGTTGCGCCCAATTAACGCCCAGCGGCACTTGCAACAGCATCTGCCAGCTTACAGTGGTAGTTAGGCACGCCGCCGGAAAGAACACCCAATGGAATAGGAACTGATTAGGGGCATGTCCCACCACGGCGTGGCGAAGGCCTTTGTGAGCGTTCCATTCGACGGACCTCCGAATATAGAAATAAGGCAGATTTGTACATAGAGCGGCCAGGAGTGAAACCGCGACCGCATTTGCGGCGATATGCCAGTTTAGTGCATGCATGGTCTATGCTGGAGATGTCTCGCGACGCGCGGAGGAAGAACTCCAAGCTTCCGCCTGGGGCGACCTTCCTTGGCCGCCGAGCGGATCCTCGCAGGCGCACGGCACTCCGCCAAGTGCCTGCCGGCCTCGGTGCGATGCCATAGGCCTCCGCGCTGTCCGTTGGGGCCCCGCTTTGGCAGGTGGCAGATCGTTCTTCGCGGGACAGAGGGGCGACCTGTGATCACGCTCGCCGCCGCCGTCCTATCCGATATCCCGGTACTGGTCCGGCGCGCGGCGCGCGGCGCGCGGCGCGCGGCGCGCGGCGCTCGACGCTGGTCGCGAGTTGCTTCGATCGCCCGTGGCGGCCCCGGCCAAGCGCGGCCCGGGTCGCCCTTCGAAGGCCGCAGCGCAGTCCGCAGCGCCCGCTCCGAAGCGCCGCGGCCGGCCCGCCAAGCGCACGCCCGAGGACGTGGCCAAGATGGGCGAGGCCGTCGTGGCCTACGTCGCCAAGAACCCCGGCCAATCAGTCGAGCAGATCGGCAAGGCGCTGGGGTTCAAAACAAAGGAACTCGCGCTGCCCATCATCCGCATGATCGAGGTCAAGAAGCTGCGCACGACCGGCGAGCGGCGGGGGACGCGGTACTTCGCGGGCGGGGCCATGGCCAAGGCTGCGGCGGTACGGAAGGCGTAGCTGCGCCTCGCCGACCGAGAAGTTTGCGAGTCCGGCCCAGCGTGCCGAGTGCGCGCCATGCAGTCGGGACGCCGCCACCTTGACGGAACCGGGTGGCGGCACCACGATCGAGCGAACAAGTGGATCAGCACCCAAGCACCCGCGTCGCCTGAGTCTGTCTGAGGGTTGGCTTGCGCGCCTCTGAGATCGATGTCGGTTGGCCACTCCAACCGATGGACACCCAACAAAGTGGAGGAACTTCATGTCCGCCTGGATCAACCAGATCTTCAAGTCAGCTGGCCCAGTCATTCGACGCGCTACCAAGGATGTTGCCAAAAATGGCGGTGTGAAGAAGCTAAGAGAAGTCGCCGGCAAGAACGGCTACGGGGTGCTCAAGGCGGGAACTCAATACGTCATGACCAAGATCACGGGAAAAAGACGTTGATAGACTTGCCACCGCGAAGTGGTGGCTCGCATCGCGACCGCGGCCTGTGATCGCCACTACTTCGATCGGGGTGACGTGTCAGGCAACGCAGCCCGCGCTGCCGTGACGTCTCTTCGGGCGACTGGCGAGCCCACCAGGGACGCATGGACCGCCTTGGCGCTTCGTTCTGCGCGTGATGCGGGGATTCCGACGGATGAGGAGGTGAAGCGGAAGCTCCTGGTGGGCAGCGGGGACGGAGACCTCGGTGCTTCCTGCCACGACCTTGCCGCACGACTTGTTACGCGCTCGGTCCTGCTTCGTGAGGTTGAATCTGACCCTCCTTCGGCGCGACTCCGAGCAGAGCTGCTGAGTCGTGCTGACGAAGCGCTGTCCGATCCCGAGACCACGTGGTTTGCCTCGATCGGCTTCTACCAGCGGGGTCGGGCGCAGTGGGAGCGGTGGAGCAGCCTGATGAAGCCCATCGTCACGGAGAGACGAGAGCGACGGCAGGGCGACGACGAGCGCGTGGCGGCGACTAACGAAGCCTGGGTGGCGCTCAGCGCCAAGCTCTACTTCCGCTACAGCGCAAGCGTGGGAGCTCGCTAGTTCTCCGCGGCACTGCGAAGGAGTTGGCGCTGCCGATCATCCGCATGATCGAGGCCAAGAAGCTGCGCACGACCGGCGAGCGACGCGGGACGAAGTACTTCGTGCGGTGAGCGTTTGCGAAGATCGATATTGCGCAGGGGTGGAGGGGTCTGGGCGGACGCGTTAGGCAGTCGGCCCGTTACCTGCGGTTGCCTCCGCGGATCAACGATCCAAGCGATCAAGCGATGGCTTTAGGTCCGTCATCGCTCCTCGCGCAGCCAGATCTGCACATCGGGGTCGGCCTCGATCTCGGCGATGTCGCGCTCGAGTTCGGCGACGCGTTGGCGCCAAACGATCGCGCAGGGACGACCGTAATCGTCGTGCAGCGTCTCGAGTTCCAGATGCAGGTCCTCCCAATTACCGAAGTCCCCGTCGTGAAGCTGATGGCACAAGTCGCAGAGCTTCAGCTTCGGATTGCGACCGGACCTGGGCCAATAGCCTTCCCGTAGCTCGGGTGGCCATCGCAGCCGTTGATTATCGTCCGGGGTGTGGTCCAGCTCGAGCGTTCGTTGCAGAACCTCCACGGCATCTGCGATGTGGCCGACGCGGCACTTCGCACGCCCAAGCACCAACAGACCGAGCACCAACTCTTCAACCGAGTAACTGTTCCCACTCGCCTCGTGGTGGTCGACCGCAAGCTGAGCCAGAACCAGCGCGCGCATCTCGGAGCCGTCCACGCTTGGCCGCGCGTCTAGGATGCGCTCGGCCTCTTCGATGCACGCGTCCGGGTCTCCAATAGGAAAGGACTCTTGAGAGATCGCCTCAAGCACGGCAATCGCATCTGGCCAAGGTTCGTCGCCGCAAAGCCTTCGAGCCCAAGCACGCTCAGCTCCAAGGCGGCGCGCCATTTCGAGCCTCCGCGCAGCTGACTGGGCTCTGACCGAGAAGCGGGCCTGTGCCGCGCGGCGCGTCGCAGCATCCGTGAAAGTTCGGCTGTCATTGAGTCGCCCCCACGCCGCGCCCCACTCTGGCGCTCGGCTCAGAACTTCGCTGACAAGCTCGTCGGCAGGCCCGCCGGCCTCCTCGGACAGTCTATGGTTCCAGTAGCTGTCTCGATGAGGGATCGTCGACCAAATGCGCACTGTCTCGTCCTCGGCGGCAGATGCGAGATGTCGTCCGCTCGGCGACGAGGTCAACGAGGTAACTCTCCCAAAGTGCGTGTCGAATTCTAGCAGCTCCAATCCTTCGCGCCAATCCCAGAGCTTGACTCGTCCGTCGCGTCCAGCGGTTGAAAGACGATTGTCGCCGGCCATGAAGAGCACCTGGGATACGGGAGAATCATGGCCTTTCAACTTTGCAATCTGCTCGCCGCTGCTGACATCAAAGACTCGCACCGAATTGTCCGTCAGGGCGACTGCGAGTTGCGCCCCCAGGCTCGTGCACGCCAGCACCGTGTCGAACATCACGATGTTGACGGGCGCGGACGGCGTCGGTTCGAGCACTCTAACAAGATCGCCAGTCTTGGGGTTCCAGACGCGGATGCCATCTTGCGATCCGGTCACAAGCCATCGACCTGCATCCACAAACATCGCATGCCAGACGGCTTCGACGTGCCCTCGAAGCACAGCGATGCGCCTACCGGATTCCGGGTCCCACAGCATTCCAGTGCAGTCGCCCGACACGGTCACCACGCGCTGTCCGTCGGGACTCCACTCCGCAGCGTTGACTTGCTCGGTATGACCTACAAGCGTGTGGAGTGGCTGAGGCGACGTCCTTCGGATGTCCCAAATCACGGCCTCGGCCCCTCCCCACCCTGCCGTTAGGACCCGTGTGCCGTCGGGGTGGAATCCAGCGGTCCACACTTGGCCCTTCGACTCCAGCACAGCGCGCAGTTTCCCCGTCGCGTAGTCCCACAGGCGTGCGGCTTGGTCACCGGAAGCGGTTAGCACAGAACTCCCATCCGGGCTGATCTCGATGGACTTGACGGTATTGGCGTGCCCCCTCAAAGTCATCAGAAGGGTGTTGTCCGAGGTATCGCACACGCTTACACCACCACCCGCTCCGCCGACAAACAACCGACTTTCGTCGTCGCTGTAGCGCAGAGCAAATGGACGCACATTCAGCCTGATGACGTTCAGACGCGTGCGCAGATCTGTTGCGTCCCACAGGCGAATGCTCCCGTCGTAGGAGCAACTCGCAGCTAGGCGCTCGTCCGCGCTGAGCGCCACCGACATTGGCGCCATGGTGTGCCCGATCAGTTCAGCGATCGGCTTCTCGTCGCCGTCGGAGCGCGCCACGACTCGAATCACGGTATCACGCCAACTGGATTCAACCTCTGCGCGCGGAACTAGCGAAGCGTCGAGTCTCGGGCCGAACGGGGATTCGGTTCGCGGCGTTCCTGTGACGGCGTCCCAGGCATGCGCCCCCGAATCCGACACTGCGCAAATCGTCGTGTCGTTGTCGCTGAAGTAGATCGCGTCGAGCGATTCCGTCGGAACGCTCCAGAGTCGTTCGCGGGAGTCAATATTCCAGACGTCGAGATAGGAGTGTTCGGTCGATTTCTCCTCCGTGCCTTTCTCCGTTCGGATCACCGCAAGCAAAGTAGCTGCCGCGTTCAAAGGACTGGAGTCGGACGGGAACCGACCTTCCACTTCCAGCAAACGCCCTCCCGAGAGCGATATGACCGTCGTCTGCCCGTCGTCCAGGTCGACTGCGATCGTCGGTGACTTGGCGGCGAAGCTCAAGTGAGGTCCGTACCCGATGGCAGCTAGCTCGGACAGAAGGCTCGTGTCCGATTGTGCGCTGAGGAACTGCCATTCCCAATTTCGTTGGTCGATCGGAAGCGGGTCAAGCACTC
>CALFYL010000133.1 GCA_937952135.1 uncultured Planctomycetia bacterium | reverse complement strand
CGTGCGGCGCGTTGCAAAGCGGCCATCGCGACCACGCGTCGATGGCTTTCCGCGCTTTTCGTGCTCCGTTGCCTGCTACGCCGCAGTGCTCTCCGTCGGCGAAAGTCTTCAGCCCTCACTGCGCCACCCATGTTCCAGGGTGCGGATCGGCTGGTGGGGGAGACGCGACCAAGATGGTGCTGTTCGCTTACCTGATTGCGTTGCTCGGACCGGTCGTCGTGTGCTGGTTCGCGGTATGGAAGTTCGCCGAACACTTCGGCCGCGGTCCGAATGCGCAGCAGGCGCTCGCGTGGACGCACCACGGCGACGCGGCCGCTCCTCTGTTGTGGCTCGCGACGACGGCGACTCTGGTGGCGAGCGGGTGCTGACTCGCGGGCGAGTTGCCGCGCGGCGCGTTTTCCTCGACTTCAAGCGGGGCTACCTCCAAAGCAACGTGCCGTCCGACGCACTCGGCGCGCACCTCGTGCTGTTCCAGTGGCTGTTCGTCGCGATGTGGCTGTCGAGCGTCGGCGTCGTGTTCTAGGACGGACCGAACAGGCACAACGAGGACTCGACTGCGGGCCATGACGCGCATGCCGAGCACTACCGAGAGCTGATGAACGACTGACGCGAACGCGCAGCCCGCCTCCTGCTGGATCTGGGCGCCGCGGGCGCGCCCCACCGAGCGCAATTCGCGCGTCGGTGACGGCGCCGGTGATCAGAAGGACCCAGCTCGACGACCTGGCGCGCCTGCGGTTGGGTCGCGTCGCCACCAGGACTTCACCGGCGCGCGAACTTCACCGAGGCGGAGTCGCCGTCGGGGGTGTCGAGGCGTTCGAGGGCGGACTTGAGCGCTTCTTGGAAGGCGGCGATGCCGAAGTCGGACCCGACTTCGTCGCTGTCCTGGTTCGTGAGGACGAACGCGGTCGTGACGCCGCTCGCGTCGAACGCTGCGCTGAGCGCCCCTCGCACTCGCTCGCCACAATCACTCCGAACGCGTCGTCAGCGCATCCTGCCGGCCCCATTCGGAGGCGGGCGGCCAGCGCGGAGGCAAGCGCAGCCTCAAGGCGTGTGACCACTCTCCGAGAGTCGCCGACGCCAGTCTTCGATCTACGCATCGCGCTCTTCCGCGGGGAGAGCGCCGTCCCAGCTTCGATAGAGCTCGATCGCAACTCCCGCGGTCAGTTCGAACAGAGTGTTCCGACCGGAGTCGGTCGGCGGACAGTGCGGCAGCGCCGCCCGCAAACACGAATCGGCGAGCTCGAAGTTGCCAGCACGGAGGCGCAGATTCGCGACCTCGATCAGCACACGTGCTTGCGTGGCGTTCTCGACCACGTCCAGAGCCAGGATCGCCTGGCCGACGCGTTCCAGGAACGGCGCTTCGTTGCGGCCCAGCTCACGCATGCACTGGCCGAGCACCATGGCCGTGTCGAGCGTATCCGCGGCGACGGGACCGTCCAGTTGCAGTCGCTGTTCGAGCGTTCGCTGCAAGCCATCGCACGCGGCATCCGTTCGCCCGAGCTTGTGCAGAGTCAGCACGCGACGCTCGCGAAGCTCGAGCGCCTCGCGCGTCGAGCCGCGACCCGTTTGCTCGAGAATCTGCAAGATCGCTTCGAGAGCTTCGAGCGCCCCCTCGTTGCGGCCCAGTCGCTCGCATGTCCCGGCCAGATACTGGAGTGGGCGCAGGACCTCGGCGTGCGTCGAAGGAAGTTGCGCGCGCCGGAGAGCTACGGCCTCGCGCACTACGTCGAGCGCCTCCTGATCGCAACGCGCTGCGCGGAGCACTCCTCCGTAGTTGGCCAGGGCCAGCGCCGTCTCCGCGTGCTGCGACCCCGAGACGCGACGCCTGAGTTCGAGCGCCTCGCCTAGCAGCTGCGCAGCCTCGTCCAACCGCCTCTGGAACCACAACGGGACCCCCACGTTGGCGAGGGTCTGGATCGTGAGCGGATGGTCGGCCCCCAGCGCTCGTCTGCGGCCTTCGAGGCAGGCTCGCAGCGTGATTTCGGCTTCGTCGCGCCGGCCGAGGTCGGCGAGGATGGCGCCTAGGTTGTTGAGACAGGTGAGCGTGTCGTACAGCAGTTTGGCGGCCTCGGCGCGGCGCAATGTACGCGCGAGCTCGTCCTCGAGCAGCGCGAGCTTGCGCTCGGCGACGTCGAGCTGCTCCGCGAGTTCTTCCTGGCCCTGGCTCTCCAAGCGGCCGTCGACGCGCGCCTTCTTCTCGCGTGTCAAATAAACTCTACGCGCATGCGCGAGCACCGCCACTCGTTCCCGATGCGCGGCGTGCTCGCGCTCTATGTGCTCGCGGCCGTCGTGATGCTCCTCGCG
>CALFYL010000132.1 GCA_937952135.1 uncultured Planctomycetia bacterium | reverse complement strand
CCGTTGTGGGCGTTCCTGCTCGGCTACGGCGCGCGCTACGGCGAGGCGCGCACGTTGGCCTGGGGCGACGTGGACCTCGACCGCCGGACCGTGACGCTGCGGCCCGAGAACACCAAGACACACCGGGCGCGCTGCGTGCCCATCTCGCGCGAGTTCGCGGCCGAGCTGGCGCAACTACGCCCGCTGCACGCGCGCGCGTTGGGGCGCGCCGTGGGCGACGCGGACCGTGTGTTCCTCTCGCCCGAGGGCCAGCCGCACCGCGAGGACACGACCAACGCGCGCCGCGTGTTCCGGCGGCTGCTCGACGCGGCGGGGATCGAGCGTATCGACGCGCTCGGCCGCAAGCTCGACATCCACGCGCTGCGCGGGACCGCGGCGACTCGACTGGCTCGGCGCGGCGTGAGCATGGCCGTCACGCAGCGGCTGCTCGGGCACAAGACGGTCGAGATGACCGCGAAGCACTACACGCGGCTCGAGGTCGAGGATGTGCGGGCGGCGATCGAGGGGCGCGACGTTCCTCCTGCGCCGCGCAGCGCAGTGAGGGCGTGAACTTGACGAGCGTTGGGCTCGTGCTTGCGTCCTGATCGTGCACGCGCAGGCGCTGCTCGGGCACGGGGATGTGCGGTTGACCAGTCGCGTGTACACGCACGTGTCGGTCGAGGACCTGCGCGGGGCCGTGGAGTAGGGGCGGCGTTAAAGGAGTTCGGCCTGTCGCGCCTCGGTGTGTGCGAGTAGCTTCGGCAGGCCGTCTTGCGGCTCTCCCCTGGCCTCCGCGACACCAACCGCTTCGGCGACTGTTGGGACGCGATCCACCTTCGTAGGAACTCACACCAGCAGATGTTCGGAATCAAGCGAAGGATTCGCCTTGGACAATTCAGGCGGGCAGTGACCATCGAGAACTTGGTCAAGTCCGGCTTGTTTGCTCATGAAGCGCAGCGGCGTGGCTATGGACCCATTCCAGATGCTCCGGTCCACCCAGGCGCGAGGCAGCTCGCAGCCGCCCTGAACTACATGTTCACGGGAGAAATCCCGCCCGAAAAGCTGACGGAACTAGGCGAGCTAGGGCTTATGCCACAGTCAGTCGTGGATGAGGTCGAGCGCCTCTTCGCGTCAGATCGTGACGTGGAGAAGCTCGTCGCGCGGACCGCATATGAGCTGGTGTTCCTTGGCGCGTTGTTGAAGAACGAACCCTTGGTCGAACAGGTGCTTGGAGGCCGCCCGAAGCTGCTCGAATTCTCGCTGCGGTTCCGTGCAAAGTACCCCGAGTTGTTCGCGGACGTCACTGACAGCCATTATCGTGCCTTGGTTGCGGCTTTCGCGAAGAGGTACATGCCCGAGATGACGGCTCAAGCGGCGGCGCTCTTCCAGTAGGAGCGGACTCAATGCGCCGCTTCTCACTGGAAGAGCTGGGCATCGAAGTGACAACGATGGGGGCTTGCTGCGCCGCCCTCTCCAAAACGCGTTCGACATCGAGCGGGGTGAGCCGCGCCGACCATTGCAGCCCGCACGGTTCATCGGCCCCTCGCGTACCACCCACCTGCATCCGGCCCCACCAAGCCGTGCCGGCGCAGGATCGCCACCGCCGCATTCCGCATCTCCTCGGCCACGTGCGTACGCGGCAACGCGGCGAGCTCCGCGTCGATCTCCTGCACGAACGATGGAAGGTGCACTGGCGGACCTCTGTCTCGTGATCGACAACGACCGCGTCCGGCGGAGGTCATCCGCTTGGAGTTCCTATCCGCCGGCAAGACACGTAGCCGGTCGGGTCGAGCCGGGTAGTCGGCGCTCGGCAGGACCATCTTTCCGATTCACAGCGGAGGCAGAACCCGTGACTCGACCGACTCGCACCTTTGACCAAGCCCTCTTCGGCGCGGCTCTCGCTCTGTTCACGTCGTGCAGATCGGCGTCGCAACCCGCGGCGGTTCCCGTCGAGTCGCCGACGCAAGTCGCCGAGCCAGTGCCGCCCGCGGAAGCGTCCTCCGTCCCGGCGGCGACGGAAGTCGACGCGGCGTTCGAACTGCGCGAACTTCGCAAGCTCGGCTACCGAGTGCGCTTGCCGCGGGACTGGACGCACGTCGGCGATCGCAGCGAGGACCGACCGAACGGGCTCACCGACGTGACGGTTTTCTCGCTGCCCAAAGTCTGGAGCGATCTCGAACGGCAGTCGATCGCGAACGCCGTTTCGATCACCTCGGTGCATCGCTTCGTGTCGGACCTCGGCACGCGCGCCTTCGAGATCGAGTACTCGGCGGTGACGCGCGACATCCCGCAGACACCCGTCTCGGACGCCCCGCGCTCCGCGCTGCGCGACACGATGACTTGGGATGGGCTTCCGTACGAGGTCCAGGTCGAGTTCGTCGTGCGCGACCGGATGGGCTACGTGCTGAGCTTCATCGCGACGCCGGGCACGTTCGACATCAACTACCCGAAGTTCCGAGCGTTCTCGGACTCGTTCGAGACGTTCGCTCCTTCGAACGACTGACGAGCCCGTGCCGGCGCAGGATGGCGACCGCCTCCTTTCGCATCTCCTCGGCTCCGTGCGCACGCGGCAACGCTGCGAGCTAGGCGTTCACTGTCTCGACGAGCACGGCCACCTCCCGTTGGCATGGCGGCGTTCTTGAGATCCCGCTACCCTCGCCCCCAACCCTCGTCGAGGTGAGCCAACACATGAGGTCAGCAACGCTCCTTGTCGTCGCCGCGGTTGCTCTTTCCGTCGTCGGCTGCCGAACCAACGCCTGTACCGACACGCGCGGAACTCACCGAGCGGGTTCGGATCCCCGCACGATTGTCTCGATCGGACCGTCTGCGACCGCCCACGTTTGGAACTACGTGCAGTTGTGGAGCGAGCTGGAGCCAAGCCTGTACCACCGAGTCGTGATCTACGGCGACGACAAGAGCGTGCTGCTGCTGCGCGACTACGTAGGGCCTCTAGAGGATCAGCAAGTGGACGTGCTGTGCACGGAGATCGAGGCGAGTGTGGGGATGCAGATTCCGTCGCAGAACCGGCGGGCGTTGGTGGCGGCACTGGCCCAGCCGCCACGCCGTTGAGACTCGCGGCTCTGCTCAGCGTGGCCTGTGAGCGGTGGTCGCCGAGCTTGCAGGCCATGCACCTCAGCGCGGCCCGTGTTCAGCAGGAGCGCGACGCAGTCTCCGTTGATCTCCTGCACGAACGCCTTCGACTCGACCGTCAGGTCGTACGCCGACAGC
>CALFYL010000131.1 GCA_937952135.1 uncultured Planctomycetia bacterium | reverse complement strand
CCGCGGCGTGGAACACGATCGCGCCGACGCGGTACGAGCGCATGTCGTCGAAGTGGATCCAGGCCTTGCGCAGGTCGATCGCCTCGCGCGTGAGGCCGGCGAGCGAGCGGAACGGCTCCCACCAGGGCTCCGAACCCCAGGCCGCTTCCGAGTGCTTGAGCAGCGGCTCCGCGAGCTCGTTGACCGGTCCGCCGGCGCGCAGCGTCGTGCCCAGGATCAGCGCCGCGTCTTCCGCGCGGCCCGAGGCGCCGAGCGCGTCGGTGTGCTCGCGGACCAGCGGGAGGCAGCGCGCGATGCGGCGCTTCGCGCCGACCACTTCCAGCGCCGGGAGGAGTTCGTCGATGGGGCCACTGGAGCGGACCAGTTGGGTCCAGGCGTCGTCGAAGCCCTGCCAGTTGTCTTCGGTAGCGAGGATCGCGAGGCTCATCGATTCAGCTCCAAAAAGCGTGCGTTGCGCAAGCACATACGGTGCGGTCGAAGGGGTCCGTGCTCCCCGTAGGGAGCCCGCATCAGCAACACGGCGTACTTTGGCGTCGATGTCCGCTGACGACCGCGCCCCCGCGCCGCTGTGGGCGTCGCGAGGGCGTCGATGCGAAGCATCCTAGTCTCTCGGCGCCCTCGATGCACGCAACTCCTGCGCTGCGGGCGGCGCGAAGACGCGGCCCAGGTCTCAGTCCACGGCCAGCAGCGCGCCCTTGAGGTAGCGCGAACGGCTGAAATCCGGGCGCTGGGGGTGATCGGGACCGGCCCCGAGCACCGTGAGCAAGCGCACGTCGCGCCCCGCGCGGCGCGCGGCCTGGAACAGCATGCCGAAGAAGGCCGGCTCCTGGAGCAGTCCGGAGCACGAGAAGGTCGCCACGAGCCCGCCCTCGCGCACGGCCTTGAAGGCCAGCGTGTTGAGGTCCGAGTACTTGAGCAACCCCGCGTCGTAGTCGTTCTTCGTCGCGATGACCTTGTGCGGGTCGACGATGAGCACCGAAGGCTTCGTCGAGCTGGTCGAGGTCGCGCGCAGCACATCGAAGGCGTCGGCGTGCGTGAAATCGATGCGCAGGTTGTTCAGCCGCGCGGCCGCGACCGCGCGCTCGAGAACGACCTCGTCGAGGTCGACGGCGTGCACCGAGCGCGCGCCGGCCTTGGCCGCGTTGAGCGCGAAACCGCCGGCGTTGCAGCACAGGTCGAGCACGTCGCGGCCGGCGCAGTAGGACGCGACGAGCGCGCGGTTGTCGCGCTGGTCGCAGAACCATCCGGTCTTGTGGCCGAGTCCCGGCGCGACGGGGTAGCGCACGCCGTTCTCCTCGATCTGCGTCTCGCGGCCGCGCGAGTCGCCCTCGGAGAGCGCGAGATCGCGGTCGCTGAACCCCTCGGCGCGCCGCGCGCTCGCCGGGATGCGGTGCACGACGTCGCACTCGGGATAGATCGCGCGCAGCGCCGCTTCGACGTCGTCGCGCAGGCGCCAGAAGCCGAGCGCGTGGTGTTCGCACACGAGCACGTCGTTCAGCCGGTCGACGATGAGGCCCGGCAGGTCGTCGCCTTCGGCGTGGGCGACTCGGTAGGCGTTCGTGCGCTCGTGCAGACGCAGCGTCTTGCGGCGGAGACGGTCGGCGCTGCGCAGCGTGCGCTCGAGGAACTCGCGCGGGCGGTCGAGGTCGGTCTTGCGGCCGCGCGAGAGCCAGCGCAGACGGATGTCCGAGGCCTCGTTGCACAGCGCGTGGCCGAGGAACCGATCGCTGCGGTCGTAGACCTCGACCAGCTCGCCGCCGGGGATCATCTCCGCGGGCGGCTCGACCTGCCGACCGAAGACCCACGGGCCGCGCGCGAGCTCGTCGGAGTCGAGCCGCACGACATGGCGCTCGTTCACGCCGCGCGCCGCAGGGCGCTCGGCCTTCGGCGCGTCCTGCGCGGCGTTGTCCAGGGCGCGCTCGGGACGGCGCTCACGGGGCCGCGCTCGTTCGGGGCGCGGTGCGCGCGCCGGATCTCGACCTTCACGTTCGTTCCACATCGCGCGCGAGCATAGCAGGCCTCGCACGACCGGCCTCGCGGACGCGCGCCAAGTGAGGGATGCGTCGCGGCTTGGATCGCCGCGCCGCGCCGTGCCATCATGGCCGCGATGCTCACACTACCCCTGGCCCTCAAATTCGCGGCCCTGGAGCTCGTTGCGCTGGTCGGCGGACAGGTGCACACGCTCCAGAGCGGCGCCGCGCCAGCCTCGCTCGCCGTCGTCGTCGAAGAAGGCGTGATCAAGTCGGTCTGCCCGCTCGCCGAAGTGCCGCCGAAGGCGCGGCGCATCGACGTCACGGGCAAGCACATCGTGCCCGGCTACATCGACACGCTCGCCTACCACGACAGCGAGCACGACCGCCTCTACACCCTCGCGGGCGTGGCGGTGATCTGCGACCACGGCAACGACCTCGCGCAGGTGTTGAGCGTGCTCGACGCCAAGCTGCGCAGCGCTTCGATGGGGCCCGAGATCGTGACCGCGGGCGCGCTGCTCGACGGCGAGCCGCCGGCCACGAACGCAGCGCTCGTCCTGAAGACCGTCGAGGACGCGCACGAAGCGGTGGAGCACCTCGGCGAGCTCGGTGTGCGCTTCTTTGCGACGCACGCGCAGCTCGAACCCGAGGTGTGGCGCGCGTTGCTGGCGGAGACGCGCAAGGTCTCGGGCCGCATCTTCGGGCCGCGACCCGCGAAGCTCGACCTCGCGGAGGTGCTCGCCGAGAAGCCGACGGGGCTCGTGACGCTCGACGCGCTACTCCCGAAGGGCAAGCGCTGGAGCGACGTGTCGGTCGACGAGTTCGCCGAGATCGCGAAACAAGTCGCCGAGTCGGGCGTGTGGGTCATCCCCACCCTGAGCGCGCTTTCGAAGGACCTCGACGCCACCGATCCGAAATCGGCGGACCTCGACAGCCTCGGCCCGAACTACACCAGTTTCTGGTCGAACGAGCTCGCCCAACGGCTCGCGAAGCGCGACGACACCTTGCGCCGCTCGCAGGAGGCCGCGCTGGTCAAGGCACGCGCGCTGTTCGCGGCGCTGCGCGCGGCGGGCGCGAAGCTGGCGCCGGGAAGCGGCGCGCCGCACCCGTGGTTGATGCCGGGCGAGGGCCTGCACCGCGAGCTCGCACAGTGGGCGGCGGCGGGCGCGACGCCGGCCGAGTGCCTCGCGGCGTGCACGCGCGACGCGGCGGAGTGCTTCAACATCGCCGATGCGGGAACGATCGAAGCGGGCAAGGCGGCGAACCTCGTCGTGCTGCGCAGCGATCCGCGCGCCAGCGTCGCCGCGCTTGGAGACATCGACGCGATCGTTCGCCGCGGCACGTACTTGGACGGCGAGCGACTGGACCAGATCCGCGGCGAGCTTCGCCAGTGGGTGACGGCGGCGAAGGAGCAGTTCGACCAGCCGATCGCCGTGGACGCGCCGGCGACGCCCGAAGGCAAGCTGCTGATCAGCGGCCACACCGAAACGATTTCGGCGGCCGGGCGCCTCGCGGCGGAGCGCTGGGCGGTCGTGCGCGAAGTCGACGGCACGCTCACGTTCTGCGGACAGCGCCGGGCGCCGGGCGGCGTCGGCCGGCCCGAGATCCTGATCAACGTCCGCCAGCGCGTGCGCAAGAACAAGCTCGACAGCTTCGAGCTGCGCGCGAAGGCGCAGGGGCGCGAATTGGTCGTCAAGGGCTTGCGCGAGGGCGAGCAATGGCGCGTCGAGCGCCGGCTCGACGGCGGTTTCATCGACCTTCAAGCGGCGCGCGAGGAGCTCGCGGCGATCGACTGCGACAGCGTGACCACGCCGATGTTGCTCGCGATGACGGCCAAGCCCGGCCCGCTTGCGATCGTGCGCTTCCACGAAGGCCTCGAGCTCGAAGTCGTGCGCTGGGACCTCGCGATCAACGAAGCGGGCGACCACGGCTTCCGCACGCCGACGGGGCTCAAGAGGTGCGCCTTCGACGTGTCGGGCGCGGTGCGGGTGCTCGTCGATCAGATCGGCTCGGGACAGGCCCAAACGACGCTGCTCGAGTTCGACACGCACGGCGGAACGGGCCTGGATCTGCCGAAGGAGACCGCGGACAAGCTGCGCGCGACGGCGGAGAGCGAAGCGGAGCGCAAGGACGGGCGTTGAGCGTGCGCGAGACATCCGAGGAGGACGGCTCGTCGCGCGGGGCGAACGAAGCGGCGCCGGGTTCGGCGAGCGCCGTCGCGCTCGCGGGGCCGGGCGAATTCGCGCCTCTGCGCCTGGGGGAGTTGTCGATCTGGCCGCCGGTCGTGCTCGCGCCGATGGCGGGCGTCACGAACTATCCGTTCCGCTCCCTGTGCCGCGAGCAAGGCGCGGGGCTGTACGTGTCGGAGATGATCACGGCGCGCGGCTACCTCAACGGCAACCGGCGGACGGCGCAGCTCGCGAGCTCGCGCCCCGACGAGAACCCGCGCTCGGTGCAGGTCTACACGTCGGATCCGCGCGACGCGGGCGAGATGGTGGCCCGGCTCGTCGACGAAGGCGTCGACCACGTCGACCTCAACCTCGGATGTCCGGTGCGCAAGGTCACCTCGCACGGCGGCGGCGCGGCCATTCCGGTGAAGCCGCGGCTGATGGCGAACATCGTGCGCGCGATGGTCGCCGCCGCGCGCGGCACGCCCGTGACCGTGAAGGTGCGCAAAGGCATCGACGACGGGCTGCTGACCTTCGGCGACGCCGGGCGCGTCGCGCAGGAGGAAGGCGCGAGCGCCATCGGGCTCCACGCTCGCACGGCGGCGCAGTTGTATTCGGGCGAAGCGGATTGGAGCGCGATCGGCGAGCTCAAGGCGCGCGTGTCGATACCCGTGCTCGGAAACGGCGACATCTGGGAGTGCTGGGACGCGCTGAGGATGATGCGCGCGACGCACTGCGACGGCGTGATCATCGGCCGCGGCTGCCTGGGGCGGCCCTGGCTCTTCGGCGAGCTCGCCGCGGCCTTCGACGGCCGCGAGCCGGCGCCGCCGCCGAACCTGGGGCAGGTGCTCGACGTGATGCTCGACCACGCGCGAAGGCTGTGCGAGTTCTTCGGGCCCGAGCTCGGCATGCTGCAGATGCGCAAGTGGACCGCCTGGTACACGAAGGGCTTCCGCAACTCGTCGCCGCTGCGCGAGCGGCTGCGCACCGTGTCGAGCTACGAGCAACTCGTGCTCGGCATCGAAGGCCTCGACCGCGACGAACCCTTCCCGAAGAACGCCTTGCGCGCGCACCGCGGCAAGAGCGGCCGCGCGCAACGCGTCGCGCTCCCGCAGGGCTACCTCGACCACCGGGACGACGACGTTCCGCCCTGCGAGACCTTCGACGCCGCCGAGGCGGAAGCGCTCGACGGCGGCTGACCGCTTCGCGGGAGCTACTTGCCCGGAGCGCTCGGCGGCTTCGACGTGCGTTCGAAGGCGCCGCGCGAGTCGAGAACCTCGATCCACAGCGCGCGAAGCTGCGCGGCGTCGGCGGCCAGCGTCTCGATGCGCACGAGCGCGCGGGAGCGCCCGTCTTTCGCCTTGAGCATGTCCTTCTCCAGCGTCGCCAGGTGTTGGTTCCACTTGTCGGGCACGGGCAGCGTCTTGAGCAGCAGGCTCGGATCGCTCTTGTGCACGTCCCACGCGAAGTGCAGGCGCTCGACGCACACGCTGTACAGCGGCTCGAGCTCGCTCGCGCCGCCGAGGTAGCAGCGCGCGTACGCGGCGCGCAACCCGCGGTGGCGGCGCGCGTCCTGGAACAACTTGCCGACGCGGTCGTAGAGCGCCTTGTGCTGGCTCGCGGGCACGGGCGCCTTCCACTTCTTCCAGTCGTCCAGGACCGTGTGGACGATGCCGAGCACGTCGACGTCGGGCATCTCGAGGTCCGCGCCGGAACTCCACGCGTCGTAGAGCGTGATCCCCGGAAACACGTTGCCGTTGCGGTCCGTGTAGGCGTGCGCGAAGGCCGCGAACGTCTTGTAGTGCGCGCCGTTGTCGAGCGCGCGCTCGACCAGCGCCTCGGCGTAGTCCTGCTGGGGAAGCGCACCCGCGAGTGCGTTTTCGAAGCGCCGCCCGAGCGGCTCGGGATCGGCGAGCTTGACGATGTCGCGCGCCGCGTAGTCGTAGCGGCACGCGACGGCGAGGCGGCGCTCGTGCAGCTTGCCGACGATGCTCCGCGTCGTGCTCCGTGCGGCCTCCGAGTCGGGTTCGAGCGCGCGGCGGGGGATCGGTTGCGCTGGCGCGTGCGTCGTCGGATCGAAGTACGGGATGGTCGGCTCGGGCGGCAAGAGTCCGCGGTCGCGCTCGTCGAGCGTGAGCGCGAACTTCACCAGCCGCGAAGTGAAGCTCTCGACGTACTCGGCGCGAGCCTCGTACTCCTCCAGCGCGTCTTCTTGCTCCGCCGCGGTCAAGAAACTCCACGCGCGACGGATGGCCGTCTCGTCGGGGGCCTTCGCCGTGGACGGCTTCGCGGGCGTCTTCGCCTGGACGGGGATCGCCGGCGACGCGCGCAGCGGCGCGGAGACGCCCGCGAGCGAAAGCAGCGTCGCGAGCGCATGGCACGCGAGCGCCGCGCGGCGCTTGGGATCCCACGTGGTTCTCACGCCGCGCATGATGCCGGACGCGCCCGCGCGCCGTGAGCCCCGCCCGCGCGCCGGGCCGGTGGAGCGGTGGAAAAAAAGTCGAGCGGGCGACCTCCTTCTCGCGAGGCCGCCCGCTCGGCAATCAGCACCGTTGGAAGCGGCGCCGCTGGAGCCAACTCGAGCCTTTACGGCTCAATCCTCCACAGCGCCCTATTTTCCAACGCGGCCGGGGCAACCACTCCCCGGCGCAACAACCATCAAGACGACAACAACCAAGTCAAAACCAACCAAGAGTGTTCCGGCGAGGCTTCGCGCTCCACGCCGCCGTCCCCGCGCAGGAACTGCTTTCGGCGCCCGCTTGGGGGCCCCGACGCGTTCCAGGAGGGCGGCGCGTCGCTCGAATCAGCGCCTTCACAACGAATCTAACACCCTTTGCGGCGCGGGGCGGACGGACGAGAAAAACTCAGGGGCGCCGCGCCGAAACGAGGGGCTGCGCCCGGGCGTCTACGCTTCGGCTGCGGGCTCGTCGCCGGCGCCGCGCTTGGGCTTCCGACGTCCGCGGCGGCGCTTGCGCTTGCGCTCGCGCTCGACTTCGTCCGGGCTCGCGCCCTGCGCTTCCTCGAAGCGCTGCACCCACGACTCGTACACGTCCCAGCCCTGCCCCCAGGCCATCGAGCGCAGGCGGAACAGGTCGAGCGATTCGCGAAAGTCCTCGCCGCGCGCGAACAGCAGCGGGCGGAAGCGTTTGCTCAGCGGCTGCGTGAAGCGGCGCTGCTGCACGATCGCCCGGATGGCCTTGCCGGTGTCGCGGCGCGAGAGGCGCACGCCGATCGAGAAGGGCTCGAGCAGCTCGCTCGCGGCGCGCGCGAGCTCGGGGCCGGCGGCGTCGTGGTTGCGCGGATCGACGTTCGCGGCGCGCTCGATGACGCGCAGGAACAGCACGGCGACGCAAACGCCGGTCGCGGGCACGTTTCCGGCGTGCACGTCGCCGTCGAGCGCTTCGAGCAGGCGCCAGAACTCGTCCGCGCGGTCGTGCGCCGCGGGATCGGGGTCGTCGCGCCGGCCGAGGTGCGCGTCGATCTGCGGCAGCAGCACGCGCAGGGCGCCGCACGCGCGCATCATGCGGAATGCGCCCAGCGCGACGCCCGAACGCATCAGGCGCAGGATCTCCTCGAGCACGCGCGGCTTCGCGGAGCGCCCGAGCTCATCGGCCGTGTCGATCATCGCGTCCCAGGTCCCGTCGTCGATGCGCAGGCCCAGGCGCGTCGCGAACTTGATCGCACGCAGGATGCGCACGGGATCCTCGGCCATGCGCACGCGCGGATCTCCGATCGTGCGCAGCACGCCGGCGTCGAGGTCGTCGAGCCCGCCGACGTAGTCCAGGATCTGGCGCTTCGTCGGGTCGAGGAACAGCGCGTTGATCGTGAAATCGCGCCGGCGAGCGTCCTCTTCCGCGGTGCCGAACTCGTTGTCGTCGGTGATGAGCAGGTCGTCCGGCTCGTCGCCGCGAGGAAGCGGCGCGCGCCGGAACGTGGCCGTTTCGATGACGTGGTCGCCGTAGGCCACGTGAACGAGTCGGAAGCGCTTGCCGATGATGCGTCCGTTGGCGAAGGCGCGCTTGACCTGGCGCGGGTGCGCGCTGGTGGCGACGTCGAAGTCTTTGGGCCGCCTGCCGAGCAAGAGGTCGCGCACGCACCCTCCGACGAGGTAGGCCTCGAAGCCCTGCCGCTGCAGGCGCGAGATCACGCGCAACGCGTCCTGGTCGAGGCTCGCGGTGGCGATGTCGTCGGCGGGGCGGACGCGGGGCGTTTGGGGACGGGACCGATCCTGGAAGGGATCCAGGTCGACGGAGGCTTCGCTCATGGGCCTTGTGAAGGTGGGCGCGCACAGGGCGCCAAAGCGACACTGTAGCAGCGCGCGAGCGCGAGCACGAAGCACATGCCGTACGCCGGTCGCGGCGCGCGCGCTCGAGCGGAGCGCGCGACGCGTGCGCGCGCGCCATTCGCTTGCCTGGAGTGCGGCGCCGACCTAACCTGTCCGGCCGCCAAGGGAAGGGCAGTAGCTCCAACGGTTAGAGCGACTGATTCCAAATCAGTAGGTTCGGGGTTCGAATCCCTGCTGCCCTGCCACTCTGGCTCGCCAAACAAGCTCGCCGACGGAGCGGGCCGACCTCGCCGGCCCGGTTCGCGCGGGATTCCCTTTCCGAGCGGCCCGCGCGCACCAGGCT
>CALFYL010000130.1 GCA_937952135.1 uncultured Planctomycetia bacterium | reverse complement strand
TGGTGCTGCGCGTCGACCGTCGGCGCTTCGCCGCGCCGTCGAACTACGAATTCCGCGCGGATTTCGCGTTGCCGACCGCTTGCCGTGTCACGCTCGAAGTCGCGGCGGAAAGCGGCGAGAGTGCGCGCATCGGGGCCGCGCTGTTCGACTGGAGCAGCGGACGGCCGGCGACGAAGCCCGTGGCGGAGCGCAACTCGAGTGCGCGCGCGGTCTTGTTCCAGTTCAACCTCGAGAGCGGCAAGGAGTACGCGGTCGTCGCTTACGGCCAGGGTTTGCGGCCGCGGCACCAGCGTTTCGTAGCCGAAGGCGTGACGGACCTCGGAGCGTGGACGTTGCAGCCCGGCGCCGTGCTCTCAGGCCACATCACCGCCGCGGGCTCGCCTGCGAACGGCGTGTTGAGACTTGCGCTCGCAGGTCCGACGGCCGAGGCGCGGTGCGCCGTCGACACGCGCTGGCTGCAGTGGACCGGCGCCAGCTTCGAGTGGGACTGGCTGAACGTTTCGAGCAACGCCGAGGGCCGTTTCGAAGCGACGGGGCTCGCGCCCGCCGAGTACGCGCTCTCGATCGGCGCCGTGCGCGGCGTGTGCGCTCCGGAGATCGCGCTCGGACGTTGGACCGCGCCCGCCACCGGCGTGGAGATCGCGCCCGAGATCTGCCGCGTCGATCTGTTCTGCACGCGCGGCGGCGCGCCGGCGGCGAAGGAGCGTTTCGCCGTGCGGGAGAACTGGGCCGCCGAGAGCCGCAGCAGCGCGTTCGAGGCGGACGAGTTCGGCCGCGCGGAACTCTGGCTCGACCCCAAGCGCTCGACGACGCTTGAGTTCTTCGTCTCACCCGACGGCGTGAGTCGCCCTCAAAAAGTCGAGCGCGCCGTGGACTGTTCGAAGCCCGGCGGCGCGCTCGCGGTGCAAGTCGATCTCTAGAAGGTGTCGGGCGCAACGAAATGGAGCGGATTGACGGCCGTCTCTGCCAGCCCCGAGGTGGCGGGGGGTGCTCATTCGCACGGACAGGATGGATGGACTGCGGAACCGGCTTGGCGGCCGACCCCGCGGCTCCGCGATTTGCGCCTTCGCCGGCTGGCTGTCGTCGCGGGAAATCGGCACGGCGCTACAGCGTGTCGAAGACGCTGGCGCTGTTGCAGGAGCTGGAACGCTGGGGGAAATCGTTCGATCGCTTCAGCGCGAGGCGTCAGGTGAGCAGCCCGAGTCCGTGCAAGTGACGCCGAGCAATGGAGGCGCGCGAGCACTCGTAGATGGCTGTGTGCGCTCTGCTGCGCATACGAAGAGTTCGCGCAGCCGATCGACGAGATTTCGGATACAGAGGGGATTCTCAATAATGGTGCTTGACGATGCGCCGTCACTCTGCGAGCTTCCCGGCTATGGCAGATCGGTGGAAAGGACCCGCCCCGGATAGTCTTCGTAGCGTTGAGGGTCCTACTCTAGTCCCCGTCCGATGGCGTCGGCAGCGCTGCCCACAGCCGTTGGGCTCGTCCGCGCCGGGCGAGGCCTTCCGGCCATCTTGTCCTTACGGTTCAAGCCTGCTCGCTACGTGCGAGCGTGGATCGTGAGCGTGCCTTCCTTTGTTCTGCTGAATATGGAGACCGCAAGTGCTTTACCAACTAGTGGGAGTCGCCAGCAGCGTAGTCGCGGTGGCGCTAGCCTTCGCCCCGTCAATACTCCCGAGTGTGCGAATGTCCACGCCGCCGACGTCGGGAGTGTTGATCGCCGCAGGCTCCTGTGAAGGGTATCTGGAGACCGACGAGGTTGGCATTACTCACGTTGTTTGTCTCAACACTGGATGCATTACGACTTGCGGCAGCACGGTCGTGTACAGTGAGTTCTTCGGCGACAACGGGTTTGCATGCGGCTGTTCGGGGCACGTGACCAAGTGCTGCCACCTGGTCTGGGCGCCTGGAGGTTCGGGTCCGGAATGGGCAGGGGAAGGGGAGTGCGATGCCGACGGGTGTTTTGAATCCGGAAACTGCGAGTCCACACCGCCCACTCCGGGCGGCGGCGACCCTCCGCCTCCCATCCCCCCGCTCGTTGAAGCCTACTGTGATGGCTAGCGAGTTAGGAACTACTGCGCGCCATACCTGATACGCTTGGCGCCGCACAGTCGATCTCAGAGCTTGCGAGCCCACGAGTGAGTGCGGCCTTGGACGCGAAGAACAGTCTTGCTCTTGATTGCGGCGGAACGAACTCGCTCGTGGGTTTACCGGAGAATGGGATGGTTACGGAACAGTCAAGGTTGCGGTCGCGAAGTTCGATTGTGGTCGGGACTCTGCTTCTGGCCGCACTGCTTGGTGTTCTTGTCGCGCTCTATTGGAGAAGCGAGGTTCACGAGTTAGGCCACGCTGGAGAGCAGGATCGCCCGAACGGAATCGAGCGGAACGCACAAAGCGAAACGGATGTCTCTGACATTTCGACCGAGCGCGCAGCCGCGGCGATGGCTCAGCGCCCGAGCTTGACGAGTCCGCTTACAGTGGAACTCCACGTAGTCGACTCAGGTGGGCGCGGCATCGCGGGGGCGCGGCTCGTTCGGAGCGATCTCGAGATCGAGGAAGCGTGGCGAGACGTGGGCGTCTCGAACGACTCGGGGGTCATGTTGCTCCAACTCGAGGCGCCTGGATCGGTACGGGTGGCCGCCAGCGCGCCAGGTTTTGTCACCGCGGTCGCGGACTTCA
>CALFYL010000129.1 GCA_937952135.1 uncultured Planctomycetia bacterium | reverse complement strand
GACGCCGATGTCGTAGCTGTTGAGCTTGAGCTCGTAGCCCTCGCGCTGGCCCTCGTGCGGCTGCACGTTCATGCGCAGGGTGGCGACATCGCCCTCGGTCGAGAGCTGCCAGTGCTTGTAGCGGCTGGGGTGCGTCGAAAAGCTGACGGGCTGGGTCGGAGCTGCGGTTGCGGCCACGGTGTTCGCGAGTGGGGTGAGGTGTCGTTTCGGGGGGCCCGGGGTCCCGCGCAGCGGCCGAATCTCTTGTCCGGACGGTTGGCGTCCGGATTCGACCTTGCGAGCGGAGGGCGTGGGCAGTATATTGCCCTCGAAGGCAACTTCCGAGGCAGTCTACGTCTCACATGCGGCGCTCGCAACCCTCCCCCGGTGAATTCTCCGACCTCGACCTCGCCGCGTTCCTGCGCGGATTGGGCAAGCGCGTCCGAAGCGCCCGCGAGCGCCGCGGCTGGACCGTGCTCGAACTCGCCGAGGCCTCCGGGGTCAGCCGCCGGCACGTCACCGAATCCGAGGCCGGTCGCGCCAACCTCTCGGTCGCCAAGCTGTTCGCGCTCGCCCACGCGCTCGGGGTCGCGCCCGGGGAACTCGTGGACGTGGCGACCCGCGCGCCCGAGCGGCTGGCGCTGGTCGGCCTGCGCGGCGCGGGGAAGTCGACCCTCGGCCGGCGGCTCGCGCTCGAGCTCGAGACGCCGCTCGTGGAGCTCGACAAGCGCATCGAGGAGCTCGCGGGCATGTCGATCGGCGCGGTGTTCGAGCTGCACGGCAGCCTCGGCTTCCGGCGCCTCGAAGCGGAGGCCCTCGAGCAGGTGCTGGCCGAGGGCGAGCGCGTCGTGATCGCCGCCGGCGGATCGATCGTGAGCGCGCCCGAGACCTTCGAGCGCCTGCTCGCGACCTGCCGCACGGTGTGGCTGTCGGCGAGTCCCGAAGACCACTACTCGCGCGTCATGGCGCAGGGCGACGAACGCCCGATGCGCGGCCGGCCGCGCGCGATGGAGGAACTGCGCCGCTTGCTCACCGAGCGCGAGCCGCAGTACCGACGCTGCGCGATCCACGTCGACACGTCGCAGTCCGACCTCGACACGTGCCTGCGGACGATCCTGGCGCAGATCGCCGCCTGAGCAGCGTCGAACCGCACGGCGCCACGCGTGCGGGCTGAAAGGCGCGGACGCTGGCAAGTCCTGCCCGCCCCCCGCGAACACCGAGCACGCTTCGAGTGCGTGAGACGCGTGTAGCGCTGCGGCACGACATTCGTTAGCACGCACGAGCTCTCGCGTCGCTCGAGCCGCCTCGCGCCACACTCCCCGCGCCCGCTCGCTTCGCTTTCCTCCCCCGCCGCGCCCTCCACCGCGGACAAAACGCCCCATGAAATCCACTTGGCCGGCCGTGGCGTGCCTCGCGCTCGCGGCCCTGATCGCCTGCGTCTACGCCTGGTTGCAGTTCAGCGAGCCCGACGCTCCTCGCGGCCAATCGACGGGTACGGAGGCCGCCAGCGGCGAGTCTCCGCTCCAGAGCGAAGCCGCCTCGCCGCGCCCGAGCCCGGTCGAGCCGGAGACAACCGCGCCGGAAGCGGCGGTCGAAGCGCCGACGAGCTTGCCGAGCCTCGCGGAATCGGAGCGCGCGGAAACCCCGCGCAAGAAGCTGACGGAGGAGGAGACGACGCTGGTTCGCGGCCGCGTGGCGCGCCCGGCCGGCACGCCCGCCGACGAAGCGCTCGAAGTGCTCGTGTTCACGCGCGACGCTCGCGCGCAGCGCCTGGCCCTCGACACGCCGGATCACTTGCTCGAGTCGCTCGAAGGTCTCGCCGCGCGCGCGCCGGTCGGCGCCGACGGACGCTTCGAGGTCGACGCGCCGTCGAAGGGCGATGCGTGGCTCGCCCTGCGCGGACGCTACTTGTTCCTCCACTCGGCGCTCCGACTCGGCGCGGACCGCGGCGCCCAGGAGCTGAAGCTCGAACCGACCGTCGGCGCCTGGGTCGTCGGGCGGATCACCCTCGAGGCCGGACTCGACGCCGCGCAGCTCCAGGCCGAAAAGTGCGAGCTCAAGCTGCAGTTCAACGCACTGCGCGCCGTCGGCGTGTCGCGCGCGACGACCGGCGCGCAACTCCGCGAATACGCGACGCGTCCGAACGCGGCGCTGGAGTTCGAGTTCCGCGGCGTCGACACGCAGAGCGACTACGACCTGCGCGCGCTCCCCGAACGCCTCGCGGCGTACAAGAGCGAGCGCTTTCCGCTGAAGCCCGGCGAGCGCAAGCTCGTGGAAGCACCGCTCGGCCTCGGCGGCAGCGTGCGCGGCAAGGTCGTCGACGAGGCGGGCCTCGGCGTGGCCGGCGCCGAGATCGTCGCGCGCGTCGACCCCGAGATGTTCGGACAGGGCGGCTTCCGCGTGCGCGAGGTGAAGAGCGACGACGAGGGCGTGTTCGACCTCGCGCAGCTGCCCGCGGGCGACGTGATCGTGCGGACGAGCTCCGACGGCTACATCGAAGCGACGAAGTCCTTCCGGGTCGCGAGCGGCGAGACGATCGACGGCGTCGCGATCGAGCTGCGCCGCGGCGCTTCGATCGCCGGGCGCGTGACGTGGGCCGACGGCCGGCCCGCCGCGGGCGTCGAGGTGCTCGCGGGTTTCGATCCCGCGGCGCTCGGCGGAATGGGCGCGTTGAACGCCATGCAAGGCGCGGAAGGCGACACCACGACGGACGCGGAGGGGCGCTTCGAAATCACCGGGCTCGGCAAGGGGCCTTTCGTCGTGCGCGCCTTCGCCGCCGCGGACGGCAGCAAGGTGGAACGTCGCGACCCCAAGGCCTGGGTCGCGCGCGCGGATCACGTTCAGCCGGACCAGCGCGCGCTCGAGCTCGTGCTGCGCGCACCGCTCAGCATCTCCGGTCGCGTGGCCGACAAGCGCGGCGAGGCGGTCGCGAAGTTCCGCGTCTCGGCGCGCGAGCAGACCGGCGGCCCGATCCCCGGCCTCGGCGGCGAGACGCGCAAGGCGAGCGTGGACGACCCCGAGGGACGTTTCACCGTGGAAGGGCTCACGCCTGGAACCTGGTTCGTCGAGGCGCTCGCCGAGGGCTATCCGCGCAGCGCGCCGGTGGAAGTCGTGATCGCCGCCGACTCGCCGCCGCCTCCGGTCCAGATCGTGCTCGCGCGCGGCGGCGCGGTGAGCGGCGTGGTGCACGACCCGTCGGGCCAGCCGCTCGCCAACGCCGAGGTCGCGCTCAAGCTGAGCATGTCCGAGGTGATGAGCAACCTGCGCGCGAACGAGGAAGGCGACGGCGCGGAATTGACCTTCAGCACGCGCAGCGATGCGCAAGGGCGTTTCCGTTTGAGCGGCTTGGAGCCGGGCCAACGGCTGATCGTCGCACGCCGGAACGACTGGGCCGAGAGCGAGCCCTTGGCCGTCGTGATCGAAGCCGAGGAAGAAGTGGTCGACGTCGTGCTCGCGGTGCGCCGCGGCGGTCGCATCCTCGGCACGGTCTACGACGCGCGCGGCAAGCCCTCCACGGGAAGCACGGTCCAGGCCCAGTTCACCTCCGATCCGCTGCTCCAGCTCTTCAGTCAGAGCGACGCGCGCGGCGAGTTCGAGTTCGCTGCGCTCCCGCCCGGCGACTGGAACGTGATCCACCTGCCGGGCCAGAGTCCAGGCGCGGGCGAGGATCCCGGCGCCGACCTGATGAGCATGTTGAGCGACATGAAGATGGCGTCCGCGCTGGTCGTCGACGGCGAGGACACCACGGTCGTGCTCGGTGCGCCGCCGAAGGACCCGGTCGTGATCTTCGGCGAGATTCGCCACGGCGGCGAGCCGGTGGCCGGCGCGTTCGTCTCGCTCATCGCCGACGGCGCCGAGGGCGGCGGCATGGAGTCGATGAAGTTCATGCAGACCGACGCGCAAGGCCGCTACCGCACGCAACTGCGCCAGCCAGGCCGCTACGTGTTCAACGTGCAGAAGCTCGGTGAGGGCGGTGAACAACAGACCGTTTCGCGCGCGCTCGACGTGCCGCAGGCGAGCGAGCACGAGTTCAACGTCGACCTTCCCGGCGGCTCGATTCGCGGCCGCGTGCTCGACCTCGACGGGGCGCCGGCGGTGCGCGCGCGGGTCACGCTCTCGATCGACGGCCCGGTCGCGAACGCAACGCTGCTCGGCGAGCACTACAGCGAGATCACGACCGACTCGGAGGGGCGTTACTCGCTCGACTGGCTCTCGCCCGGCGTGTACACGGTCGCGGTCGGCGGCGCGCCCTTCGGCGGAATGTTCGGCGCCGGCACGGCGACGAGCGGCCGGCAAGTGCGCGACGGCATCGCCGTGCGCGAAGGCGAGGTGGTCGACCGCGTCGACTTCAAGTTGCGCAAGCCCGGACGCATCATCGGCGTGGTCCGCACCGCCGACGGCGCGCCGGCGAAGGAAGCTTCGATCTTCCTTCGCGACGAGCGCGGACGCCCGCTCGAGCGCTTCTCGATGATCGTCACCGACAGCGCGGGCAAGTTCGTGTACGAAGGCCTCGAGCCCGGCGCCTACACCGTCACGGCGCGCACCGGCAGCGAAGTCAGCGCCGACAGCGATCCGGTGCGCGTGCGCGACGGCGAGGTCGGCGACGTTTCGCTCTCGCTCTCGCCTGGAACGATGCTGCTCGTGAGCCTCTCGGACAAGGAAGGCGAGATGGTGGACTGTTCCGTCGAAGTGCTCGACGAACTGGGCCGCCAGGTCAACGGCATGATGTCGCTCGCGGCCATCATGGACGCGTTCCGAAAGGGCCAGTTCTCCAGCAAGGAACAGCGCATCGGGCCGCTGCCTCCGGGGCGCTACCGAGTGCTCGTGAAGAGCCGCACGGGTGAAACCGCGAACAAGCCGGTGACGCTCACCGGGCAACCCGAGCGAAAGCTCAACGTCCGACTCTGACGGGCGGGCGCGGGCGCTACCATGATTCGATCGTGACGCCCTCGCTCGCACCGAACCCGTCGCCGAGCTTCCGCCGCGCGCTGCAGCGCGTCGCCCGCGCGCGCTGGATGTGCGCCGCGGTCTCGACGCTCGGAAAGCACGCCAGCATCGCGCTGTTCGTCGCCGGCGCCGCGGTGCTCGTGCTGCGAACCCTCGATCCGCAAGCGCCGCTGCCGTGGGCGCTCGTGCTCGCGGCGCCGCTCGTCGGCGCGCTGACGGCCGTCGGCTTCTCACGTGGCGCGCGTCCGAGCCCCGAAGCCGCGGCGGCGTGGCTCGACGTGCACGGCGGAGCGAGCGGCGAAGTCGTCACGGAAGCCGAGCTCGGCGCCAGCGATTGGTCGCGCCACGCCGAGGCCCGCGTCGAGCGCGCCGTCGCCGCGCTCCCGCGCGCACCCTGGTCGCGAGCGCTCCGCCATTCGCTCGGGGGCCTCGCCTTCGCGCTCGCGGCGAGCTGGATCCCGCTGCCGGAGCTTCCGGTCGGCCCCCCGCCGTTCGTCGCCGACCGCGCGCTCGAGCGCGTCGAGGAGAAGCTCGAAGCGCTCGAACAGGCGCTCGATCTCGAACCCGAGCTCGCCGAGGAGTTGCGCGAGCGCTTGGAGCGCGTCGAGGACGCTGCGGCGGACGAGCGCTACGACGCGACCTTCGAAGCGCTGGACCGGCTCGAGGAACGGCTCGACAGCGAAGCGCAGGAAGCGCTCGCGGCGGCGGAGCGCGCGGCCGACGAACTCGCCGCCGCGGCGAACGATCCGCACCTCGACCACGCGCAGGAAGCGCTCGAGGCCGCGTTGAAGGAGCTGCGCGATGCGGGGCTCGCCAAGGGCCTCTCCGAAGCCGCGAAGCAACCACTCGGCGAGGGCCTCGAGCTGCCGCCCGGGCTGCAACTGTCGTCGAAGGAGCTCGCCAAGCTGGCGCGCGAACTCTCGGGCGCGATGGGCAAGAACCTCGCGAAGCTCGACGCGGCGCGCACCATCGACCCGGCGCGGCTCGCGAAGCTCGCCCAGGCGCGGTTGGGCGAACTCGGGGAGCTCGCGGAGGCGGGAGAGTTCGATCCCGACCACGAGTGCGACGAGAAGTGCAAGCAGCCCGGAGGCACATGAAAGGGTCGAGGGAAGCACTGCGCCGGAGGCGTGGTCCATTCGACGAGCCCGGGCGCCGGCGGCGTGTCGCGCGGCCGCGGCGACGCGGCGCTCGACTTCAGCGGCGAGACGCCCGAGAGCGCGCAGCGCTTCAAGGAAGAGGCGCTCGAGCCCGGCGCCTCGCTCGACCTGGAGAACTCGGTGCCGCTCGGGCTCGGCGCGGGTGCGCCGGAGGTCGATCCAAGTGCGGAAGCCTCGCAACTTGCGCCGGTCCGCGCTTCAGCGGGCGAAGCGAGTTCGAAGCGCCGGCTCGCACCCCACCACCGCGAGGCGGTGCGCGGCTTCTTCGGCGGCGATTCGCGCTGAGCTCGCACGCCGCGCCGACCTCGAACCCGTCCCCTCGACCGAATTCTCGACGCGCGATGAGCGACAGCACGCTGCTGAGTCCCGAGCAGGTTTCCACCGCGCGCGCCACGGCGCTCGCCATCCTCGAAGGCCTCGATCGCGCGGTGCTGGGGCAGAAGCCGCTGACGCGGCTCGTGCTGGTCGCCTGCCTCGCGCGCGGCCACGTGCTGCTCGAAGGCCTGCCGGGCCTCGGCAAGACCGAGCTCGTCAAGGCGCTCGCGCGCCTGCTCGGACTCGACTTTCGACGCCTGCAGTTCACGCCCGACCTGATGCCCGGCGACGTGACGGGCGGGCACATCCTCGAGGAGGACGAGAACGGCCGGCGCAAGCTCGAGTTCCACGCGGGCCCCGTGTTCGCGAACGTGCTGCTCGCCGACGAGATCAACCGCGCGAGCCCGAAGACGCAGTCGGCGCTGCTCGAAGCGATGGCGGAGCGGCGCGTCACGGTGCTCGGCGAGACGCGCAAGCTCCCCGATCCGTTCTACGTGCTCGCCACGCAGAACCCGATCGAGCTCGAGGGCACCTACCCGCTGCCCGAGGCGCAACTCGACCGCTTCCTGTTCAAGCTCGACGTCGGCGGGGTCGAGCGCTCCGTGCTCGAGCAGATCCTGTGCGAGCGCCGCGCCGGCAAGACGCCCGAGCTCGAGCCGGTCGCGAACGGCGAGAAGCTCGCAGCGCTGTTCCGCGCCGTCGATGCGGTGTTCCTGCCGCGCGCCGTCGCGAGTTGGATCGCGCGCCTCGTCGAAGCGACGCACCCGCGGACGCCCACCGCGCCCGAGAAGGTGAAGAACTACGTGCGCCACGGCGCGAGCCCGCGCGGTGCGATCGCGATCGGCGAAGCGGCGCGCGGCCACGCGCTGCTCGCGGGCAAGCCGAACGCCGGCTTCGACGACGTGCGCGCGGTGTGCGCGAGCGCGTTGTCGCACCGGCTGGTGCTCGACCACCGCGCGCGGCTGGACGGCGTGCGCGGCGCGGACGTGATCGAAGCGGTGCTCGCCGAGACCTCCGAGGTCGACGAACGGGCCGCCGCGCGATGAGAGCCGCACGCTTCGCTCGCCAGGCCGCGGTCTGCGCGCTCGCCCTCGGCGCCCTGGCGCTCGCCGCCTTTGCGGGCGACCAGTCGAAGCGCCTCCCCAACAGCGTCGAAGTGCGCATGTGGAGCCGCTGGCCGAGCCAGTTGCACAAGGGCTGGGCGCCGTTGTTCGTCGAGGTGCGCAACGAAGGCGGCAGCGAGCAGAGGATCTCGCTGCGCGCCGACAGCACGGACTGGCGCGGCCAGCGGCAGGTGGTGAGCGAGTTCGTCGTCGAAGCGGGCGGGTCGCGTTCCATCGAGCTCCTGGCGCCGGTCGACGTGCTCAATTCGAGCGACTACCTCGTCCACCTCGAGGCCGGCGACGAGCGAATCTGGCTGAACGGCATCGTCGGCACGACCGGCGTCGACCCGAGCCAGCGAACGGTGCTCTTCGTCACCGAGCGCTTGTTCGAAGCGGGCGAGCTCGAGCGCTGGAACGCGGGCGTGGCCGATGCCGCGGGCCCCGTTGAATCGGCGGGCCACTTTCGCGCGCCCGGAGTGCGCATGGTCCGAAAGGCGGCCGCCTCCGGCACGACACCCGCCACGGTGGACATCGCGCTCGCGCGGCGCGACGAGATCGCGCGCCAGGCTGCGGCGTACTCGAGCCTCGACCTGGTCGTGCTCGACGCACAGGCGCCGTGGCCCTCCGAGAGCGACGCCGCGGGCCTCACGACGTGGCTGCGTTCGGGCGGCGAGGTCGCGGTGATCGGCGTCGACGCCGAACGCGCGGCGCGCGCGCTCCCGGCCTTCGACGAGTGGATGCAGCCGCGCTTCGAGTTCACCGAGTCGGCCGACGGCGGCGTGGCCTATCGCTGCGGACTCGGGCGGCTGTGGATCGAGAGCGCGGGCAGCAGCGACGAAGGTCGCGACGGCGACAGCGCCTCGCCCGAGGAGCGGCGCTTCGCGTGGCTGGGCTCGATCCTCGCCGGGCGCAAGAGCACCGCGCCCTCGGCGGTGGGCTGGCGCGGCGACAAGGTTCCCGCTGGACTCGACCTCGAGACGCTGCCTCACCGCACCTTCGCGGCGCTCTTGATCGCCTTCGCGCTTCTCATCGGCCCGCTGAACTTCTGGTTCGTGGGGCGCCGCAAGCGCCCGGTGCTGCTGCTCGTGACGATCCCCGTGATCTCCGTCGCCGTCACGCTCCTGCTGCTCGTGTACGGCGTGCTGTTCCAAGGCCTCGACGTGAAGACCGCGTCGTGGTCGACGACGGTGCTCGATCAGCGCACGCACCGCTCGTCGACGCTGGAGCTGCGCCACCTCTTCGCCGGGCTCGCGCCGGCCTCGGGTCTGCGGCCGGGCGCCGGCACGATCGTGTGCGACGCGGGTGTCGTAACGGGCCTCTCCAACGATCGCGGACTGGCGTTCAACGCGCGCTTCGACGGAAGCCTGCTGCTCAGCGGCGATTACCTGCCGACGCGGCGCAGAGTCGTGCAAGCGATCTCCGCGGACCGCGCCGAGCGCGCGCGGCTCGACGTCGAGTTCTCGGGCGGCCGCGCGCAGGTCCAGAACAACCTCGGCGCCGACGTGCTCGCGCTGATCGTGCGCGACGAGTCGGGCGCCGCCTTCGCGAGCGAGGCGCGGCTCGCGGTCGGTGAACGCGCGACGCTGGAGCGCGTGAGCGACGAGGCGGCGCTCGAGCACCAGACGAAGTACCTCACGAACGCCATGCCTCCGACCGCGATCCAAGGCGACCATCGGCTGCCCGCCGCGTGCTACCTCGCGCAGCTCGACCGCGGCGCTTTCCTCGACGACTGCGGAGTCGAGTGCCACGAGCTCGACGGCTACCACATCGTGCTCGGCGTGCTGGACGCCGAAGCGGAGGCGCGGCGATGAAGTTGCTCGACGTGCGCGGAGTCACGAAGACCTTCGGCAAGCTCAAGGCCGTCGACAGCATCGAGTTCGGCGTCGAAGCGGGCCAGATCTGCGGCTTCATCGGACCGAACGGCGCCGGCAAGACGACCACCATGCGCATGTGCGCGACGCTCGAGATGCCCGACACCGGCGACGTGTACGTCGACGGCATCTCGGTGCTCGAGGAGCCGCGCCTCGCCCGCCGCCGCATCGGCTTCATGCCCGACAGCTACGGCGCCTACGCGAACACGACGATCTCGGACTACCTCGATTTCTTCGCGCGCGCCTACGGACTGACCGGCGCGAAGCGGCGCGGCGTGATCGAGCGCGTCGTGGAGTTCACGAGCCTGGGCGACTTGCTCGACAAGGAGATCGGCTCGCTCTCCAAGGGCATGAAGCAGCGGCTGTGCCTCGCCAAGACGCTGCTTCACGACCCGGCGGTGATGATCCTCGACGAGCCGGCGGCGGGCCTCGACCCGCGCGCGCGCGTCGAGCTGCGCGAGCTGGTCAAAGCGCTGGCCCAGATGGGCAAGGCGATCTTGATCTCGTCGCACATCCTCACCGAGCTCAGCGAGATGTGCTCGTCGGTGGTGGTGATCGAACGCGGCCAGCTCAAGGGCGGCGGCGCCGTGGCCGACGTCGTGCGCTCGTTCAACTCGACGACGCAGCTCTTCCTGCGCGCGCTGGCGGGCCCCGAAGCGTGCGAGCGCCGGCTGCTCGAGAGTCCGAACGTCGCCAAGGTGCGCCGCGAGCGCGACGGCGTGGCGTTCGAGTTCGCCGGCGGACTCGACAGCCAGGCCGAGCTGTTCGCCGAGCTCGCGCAGAGCGGCCTGCGGCCCATCGAGCTCGCCGTGCGCGACAGCAACCTCGAGGACATCTTCCTCTCGCTCACCGAGGGCAAGCTGCAATGAACGCCGCTGCAGTGAAGTCCCCGGGCCTCTCCGTCGACGACCGGCTCAATCCGATCCTGGTCAAGGAAGTCCGCCAGGCGCTGCGCGGCCGCTACTTCCGCGCGCTGTTCTGGCTCACGCTCGGCGTCGCGACGCTCGTCGGCCTCTCGGTCACGGCGCAGTTCGGCGCCCACAGCCTGAGCGAATCCGCGGGCGAGGCCTTCTTCATGGTCATGTTCGCGTGCCTCTCGGCCGCCGTGCAGGGCTTCACGCCGTTCTCGGCGTTCCTCTCGACGAGCGCGGAGTGGGACGAGAACACGCACGACCTGCTCGTGCTCTCGAACTTGCGGCCGCGTCAGATCGTGTACGGCAAGCTGCTGTCCGCGCTCGTGCAAGCGCTGCTGTACTACTCGACCTTCGGTCCGTTCCTGGTCTTCGCGTTCCTCCTCAACGGCGTCGACCTGCGCGTCATCGTCGTGATCCTCGCCGGCTCGATGGCCGTGTGCACGAGCCTCACGCTGCTGGGCGTCGCCGCCGCGAGCCTCTCGCCGGCCAAAGCCCCGCGCATCCTGCTCATGGCGCTCTTCGGCGTGGTGCTGATGATCGCCTGGGGCATGTCGCTCAGCGTGGCCGGCGTGCTGATCGACAGTCCGCAGGTCCTTCGCGATCCGATGGCGCTGACCGGGGTCGGCGCGTTCATCTGCAGCGCGCTCGTCGCGGGCGCGTTCTTCGCAGCGCTCGCCGTCGCGCGGCTCTCGCACGAGGAAGAGAACCGTTCGAGCGGCATGCGCGCGCTGAGCGCGGCGCTCGTGCTCCTCGCCGCGGGCTGGGGCGCCTGGTTCAACGGCCGCTTCGGCGAGCACCAGGCGATCTTCGCGCTGCAGCTCGGCGTCGTCGCGCCGCTCGCCCTCATGTGGCTGTTCTTCCTCACCGAGCCCGAGCGGCTCGGCCGCCACGTCGAGCAGCACGTCAGCCGCAACCCGTTGCTCGCCTTCCTCACGCTCCCGTTCCTGCCCGGCGGCGGACGCGGCGCGCTGCTGATGGCGTTCCACATGTGCGCCGCGCTCCTCGGCGCGAAGCTCGCCCTCGCGCTCGATCCGCCGGGCCCGTTGCAGGCCAACCGCACGCTTGTCGTGATCCTCGCTTTCTACGCTTACGCGTGGGTGTACATCGCGGCGCCGGCGGCGTTCGCGAGCTGGTTCGTGGAGAGCGCGCGCGGCCGCATCGTCGTGCGCATGGCGATCCTCGCGCTCTTGCCGCTCGTGCTGCTCGGGCCGCCGCTCGCGGGCCTGCTCTTCAGCATTCCGAGCTGGATCGACTTCCTTCACCCGTTCAACCCCGTGTGGGCCGCGCGCGAGCTGATCGACCGCGGCACGAATCCGCTCGGCATGGCGTTGCTCTGGCTCGGACTGGGCGTCGCCGTGCTGATGAATGCGCCCCGAATGGCGCACGGAATGCGCGAAGTCTTCGTCGCCAGCCGGCGGCGGCGCGAACGAAGCGCTGCGCAGCCGCCGCAGAGCTGATCCGCGCGATGCAGCGTCCCACACGAGCCGCGCGGGAGTTGAGCGAGCGCTACGAGCTCGCACTCGACAGCGCGCCGACTCCCGGCCGCGTGGGCGAGCGACTCACGCGCAGCGGCGGCGCGGGCACGGAAATCCACGACTCGCGCGGCTACCAGGTGGGCGACGACGTGCGGCGCATCGACTGGCGCGCCTTCGCACGCAGCGACCAGCTCGTGGTGCGCGTGTGGCGCGAGGAAGTGCTCGCGCGCGTCGAAGTGTTGCTCGACACGTCGCGCTCCATGGCGCTGGACGCGGCGAAGGCGGCGCTCGCGCTCGATCTGACGTACGTGCTCGGCGCGTGCGCGAAACGCGACGGCTGCAGCGCGCGCGTGATTCCTATCGCGGCGGGCTCGCGCGCGCTCGAGCTCGAGGAATTCGAGGCGCGCGGGGTCGAGTTCGACCAGCGCGTGAGCTTCGACCTCGCGCTGCGCGAGGCGCTCGAACACGTGCGGCGCGGCTCGATCGTCGTCGTGGTGAGCGATTTCCTCTTCCCCCACGACCCGCGCACGCTGCTCGCGCCGCTCACCTCGCGCGCCGGCGCGCTGGCGTGCGTGCAAGTGCTTTCGGCGGAGGAGCGTTCGCCGCAGGCGGGCGACGCGCTGCGACTCGTCGACTGCGAGAACGGCGAATCGCTGGACCTGGTGCTCGACGCTTCCGTCGTCGCCGGTTACCGCAACCGGCTCGAGCGCCTGTGCTCGGCGCTCGAAGAGGAGTGCCGCCGCGCTCGGGCGCCGTTCGTGTCGCTCGACGCCGCCACAGCGCTCGAGGCGCACGCGCGCGGCGCACTCTTGAGCGCCGGACTGCTCGCGCCGCGCTGACCCGGGCCGTTCGCGAATTGCTTCGAGACGAAGGGCTCCTGCGGCTCAGCGCTCCAGCTCGCGGCCCGCTGCGCGGCGGGCGCGCGCGAGGGCGTCGTCGAGGGACGCGCCGCTCGGGCTCGCCGCCGGCGGACGGGGCGCGGTCGCCTCGGTCGGCGGCGCGGACTGCGCACCTGCCGCAAGCCCACGCGAGCCCTGCGTCGCGGAAGGGGCTGCGGGGGCTGCTCGCGCCGCGCGTCTCTTCGGACGCACGCGCGAAAGCAGGCGTCCGAGCGCGCCCCACAACTCCAGCCGTCGCGTCGCGATCTCCAGCAGCAGCAGCAAGAGCGCGGCGAAGGCGAACTCGCGCGACACGACACGCCACGCACGGCCTCCGCGCTCGCCGCGGAACACGTCCCCCATCGCCGGCGCGACCACGCCGCCCGACTCGCGCGCGATCTGGCGCAGCAGCGACTCGCCGCGGTCTCGATCGGGGCCGACCTCGAACTCGGGGCTGTACGGCAAGCTGAGCGGCGGCAGCGCGAGCGAGCGGCCGTCGCCGAGCGCGACCGCGCCGAGGCTCACGCCTTCGCGGTCGAGCGTCGCGCGCGCTTCGAACGCGTGCTCAGCTACGCGCTCGAGCTCGAGCCGGCGCGTCGAACCGTCCGGCGCCGTCATGCGCACCTCCATGCGCGACAATTCCGGCGGCGTCGCCGCGCGCGGATCGACCTCGACGCGAATGCGCGCTTCGCGACCCTCGCGCCGCGCGCTCGCGAACACTTCGGTCGGCTCTTCCTGGCCCGCGAGCCAGCGCGTGAGCGTCACGAAGAAGTTGGAGAAACCGTCCCAGGCGACCACCGACGCGCCGAATTCGCCGCCGACCTGGCCCGTGAACGCCGCGCTGCGCCCGAGTCCGTGCTGCCAGAACGCGAACGCAGGCGAGCGGTATTCGTTGTCGATCACCGCGCCGCCCGACGCGCCGTCGCGAAGCCAGGTGACGTTGTAGCCGTCGAAGCTGCAGAAGCCGCCCGTCTGCACGCTCGCCAGCGCGCGCACGTCGCCGAGTCCGACGAGATCGGGCAGCGGCGAGCACGCCGCGGGTTCGTCGACGAACGTCGCGCGCGCGATGGTCAGCGTGTCCTGAGCGAACAGGCGCGGCAACTCCGCGGGATCGGTCGTGAAGTAGCACTGGCCGCCGCCCTCCGCCGCGCAGCGCTTCAGGAAGTCGGCGTCGGAATCGCCCTCCGTGCCGAGCGCGACGACGCTCAGCGTCACGCCGGCGCGCGCGAGCTTCGCGATGAGCTCCGGGCAATCCTCCTGTTCCTCGGCGTCCGCCGCGTCCGCGAAGAGCACGATGTGCCGCTGGCGCTGCGTCGCGCCGTCGATCATGCGCGCCGCGGCCTTCAGCGCCGTGTAGCAGAAGATCCCGCCGCCCATCGACTCGATCGTGCGCACCTTCGCGAGCATCGGACCGGGTTCCTCGACGTTCGTGAGCGGCAGCACTTCGTGGCTCGACGAATCGACGGCGAGCACGCCCGCGGAATCGATCGGCGAGAGCAGCTCGATCGCGGCGCACGCGCCGAGGTTGGCGAGCTGCATCTTCGGCACGCCGGGCGCCACTTCGACCGCCATCGAGCCCGAGCGGTCCAGCGCGATCACGAGCGCGAACCCGAGCTTGCGCGTCTCCTGGCGCATCTCCAGCGACACCGGCAACACCTCGTCGAGCGTCGAACGGTGGTAGCCCCCGAGGCCGAAGCTCGATCGGCCGCCGGTCATGAGCAGCCCGCCGCCGCGCTCGCGCACGAACTCCGCCAGCGCGTTCATCGCCTCGCCGCCGAGCTTCTTCGCGTCGACGTTTTCGAGGATCACCGCGCGCACGCCGCTCAGCGCGAGTCGTTCGAGCCGCCGCGACGACGGCGCGACGACCTCGACCGGGATCGCGGCCTGGCGCAGCGCGCGCGCGAGCGTGTCCTCGGCGCCGTCCTGGTTCACGATGAGCACCGGCCGCTGGCCGTCGATGCGCACGGCGGTGAGCGCCGTGTCGTTCTCCGGGCGCGCATCGGCCGCGCCGAGGATGCGCAGCCGAAGTTGCGCGATGCCCGGCTTGGCGACGAGGTCGCGGAACGTCCAACGCTGCACGCCCGCGGCGACGGTGCGCGAGCCGCTCGCGAGCACTTCTCCGTCGCGCTCGAGCACGAACTCGAGCTCGCGCGCGCGGTCCGACCGCACCCACGCATGCACGGCATAGGGCTCGAACTGTCCCGCCTGCAGCGGCCCCTCGAGGCTCTCGACCGCGACGTCGGAGTCGTGCGAAAGACGCTGAGGCTGCACATCGATGCGCACGCCACGCGCAAAGGCGGCGCGCGCGGCGGCGACCGGATCGCGGCCGTTCGACTCGCCGTCGGAGACCAGCAGGATCGAGCCGGGACGTTGCGTCGGAAGCACCGCGAGCGCGAGCTCGAGCGCCGAGCCCAGGTTGCTTCCGTCGCGGTCCACGGCGCGCGAGAACGTGCCGCCCCAGCGCAACGCGGCGTTCGGCGCGGCTTCCAGCGCGGGTTCGGCGCCGAACGCGACGAGCGCGATGCGGTCGCCGCTCTGCGCCGAGCGCCGTGCGAGCTCGAGCGTTTCGGCGAGCCGCGCCTCGCTGTCGGGCGGCATCGAACGCGAGCGGTCGAACACCACGACCAGGTCGCGGCCCGGTTGCGCCGTCCTCAGGTACGGCCCGGCGCAGGCGAGCACGAGCAAGACGGCGACGAGTGCGCGCACGACGGCGCCGGCGCGCGTCGGACCGCGAAACGACCACCACGCGAACGCGGCCGGGATCGCGAGCAAGAGCAAGTGCGGTTGTGCGAAGCCCATGGACGCCGGACTACACGGTTCGGGCGCGACCGGCGCGCAGTTTCGAGAGCACCCACCAGTCCAGGCCGGCGAAGAGCAGCGCGCCGGCGAGCGCGGCGAACTCGAGCCACGAGAACTCTTCGTCGATCGAAGCGGCGGCGACGAGCGCTTCGCGCCGGCCGGAACCGGCGCCGCGAAGATCGGACTCGGCCGCGTCGAGGAACGACACGCCGAGCCGCGCGACGTCGCGCTCGGCGAAGCGCAGCCGGTACCAACCGGGCGCGTCGAAGTCGTCGAACTCGAGCAGCTCGCGCACCGCGAGGTCTCGCACGCGGCTCGGCGTCGACGCCGCGGCTTGCTGCGATGGATGCGCGAGCGGACCCTCGAGCGTGTAAACGAGCGCTTCGCTGCGATCGAGGCCCGACGCTTCTTCCGCGGGGCGGTGCACGAATCGCTGGCCGAGCGCAAGACTCGTGCGTTCCGGCCCCGGCAGCGCGTCGCGCCGCGCCTCGGCGAGGTTTGCGAGCAGGATCGGCCAGTCGGGCGTGCGTTGGAGCGAAGACCGCAGTGGATCGAAGTTGAAGCGCCAGACCGTGCGCGCGCCGCGACGCTCCTCGGTGAGCAGCGGCAGTTCGCCGATCGAGATCAGCGGCGCACCGGCGAGTTGCAGCGTCGGATCGGCGCTCCACACCGCTCCTTCGAGCGTGAGTCCTTCGAGCAACGGGTTCGTGCGGTCGAGCAGGAACGGGCCGAGCCAATCGCGGCGCTCGGGACCGAGTTGCGCGAGCTCGAGGCTCCACGCCGCGCCACCCTGGGAGTCCGCGATGCTTCCGAGCACCAAGTGCGCGCTGGCGACGTTGTCGACGGCCACGCTTCGTGGAACGAGCCCGAGCCAGCGCGCGAGCGGAGCGCTTTCGCCCCGCGAGAGACCCAAGGCGTCGAGTTGCTCAAGCGCGAGCGTCGAGTGCAGCGCCAGTCGCCGGCGCGGCCCCGGCGCGAGGTACGCGACGTCGTCGATCGCCAGCGCGTCGGAGGCGAGGCGGACTTCGAGCAAGCCGGCGCCCTCGGGCACGCGGAACGCGAGGTGCGCGCGCGCGCCGGGCGCGAGACTCGCCGAGTCGCGCGCGAGTTCGCGGCCCTCGCTCGTCACGGCGACCGACACCTGGTTCTCGCGCAACGCGAAGCTCGCAACGGTCACGAACACGCGTTCGACCTCCGCGCCGTGCTCGTCGAGCTCGCTCGTTCGCGCCGCGTGCGTGAGGGCCCAGTTGTCGAGCGGCTCGCCCAACGCGATCACTTCGGTCGTCGCGGGCCACTCCTCGGGGCGGAAGTGGTCGCTCACGACCACGAGGCGCGCGTCGCCGGCGAACTGCAGCGCCAGACTCGCGGCCGGCGCGAGATCGTGCCGCCCCCAGAGCGGCCGCCACGTGTCGAGTGCGTCGCGCGCCTGCGGCGGAAACGCGGCCGGTCCGGCGAGGATCCGCGGCCGGCGGCCGCTCTCGACGAGCGTCACCCGCGAACCGCGCGGCAGCTCGTCGATGCGCTCGCGCAGGCGCTCGACGGCGCGCTCGGCGAAGCTCTCGGCGCCGCTGTTCGCCGACATCGACGCCGACGAGTCGAGCACGACGACCAGGTGCTCTCCGCGCGCGCCGGCGCACGCCGCTCGCGGGCCGCCGAAGGCCACGGCGAGCAGCGCGGCGCACAGCATCTCGAACCACAGCGACGGGTTGTGCACAAGCGGCTCGCGCTTGCGGCCCGCGACGGGCGTGCGGTCCGGCGAGCTCCACAGGAACAGCGCGCTGACCTCGCGCGGCTCGAAGCGGCGGCGGTAGAGGTGCAGCGCCAGCACCGCGGGAACGGCGAGCAGCGCGAGGAGCCCGAGCGGATTGGCGAACACGCGGAGCGTGATGGTAGCGACAAATCCAACGCCCCAGCGCCGAGCTTTTGGGCGACCGAGCGCGCTCGGCGAACCGCCTCGAGCGCGCGTCGCCGCGCCACGAAGGTGGGCGCGCGAAGTTCGTCGACGGCGCAGGTCGCCCTCGAGGCCCGGTTTCGCTCCGCCGTGCGCGCCCGCTACCCTCTCTCGACTGTGACCCAGCGAACAACTACGCGCGCGCCCGCACAAACGCCGCTCTTCCGCCTCGAGCACGAGCGCCTGCTCGAACTCGATTTCGCCCTGAGCAAGGAGTGGCTCGAGACCGACGGGCTCGGCGGGTACGCGTCGTCGACCGTGCTCTCGTGTCCGACGCGGCGGTACCACGGGCTGCTCGTGGCGCCGATCCCGACTTCCGACAAGCGCCACTTGTTCCTCGCGCGCTTCGAGGAAAGCGTGCACAGCGTGAGCGAGGCGCCGATCGGCGGCGCGGGCGAGAAGCACTTCTGGCTGTCGCTCGCGCGCTACCCGGGCAAGTGGCACCCCGACGGCCACCGCGCGCTCGAGAGCTTCGAACTGAAGCCGTATCCGACGTGGACTTACCGCGTCGGCGGTGCGCGGCTCGTGAGGAGCTTGCTCATGGTGCGCGGCTCGCCCACCGTCCTCGTGCGTTACGAGTGGCACGACGCGGAGGCGCCGATCGACTTGAAGTTGCGGCCGCTCTGCGGTTTCCGCGAGGCCGACGCGTTGACCTTCGAGAACGTCGACCTCGCGCCCGAGGTGCAGTACCTCGACGCGACGAAGCGCGGCGTGCGCGTCAAGCCCTACGAGGGGCTGCCGTGGATGACGCTCGCGCTCGCGGGCCAAGGCGCCTTCGACGCCGACCCGGTCTGGTACCGCAGCGTCGAGTACCAAGTCGACCTCGAGCGCGGCTACGAAGGACGGGAGGACCACTTCAGTCCCGGGCTGTACCGCGTGAGGCTCGCGCCGGGCGCCGCCGTGCACGTTTGCGCGTCGCTCCACGAACCGCCGATCGACATCGAGCAGCTGTGGAACGCGCAGGCGAAGCTGCGGCGCGAGCGCGAGGAAGCGGTGCGCGGGAGCTGGCCCGTGGCGCTGGATCTCGGCGCGGACGACTTTCTCTACCGAGCGCGCGACGGTCGCCTGGGCGTGGTCGCAGGCTATCCGTGGTTCACGGAGTGGGGCCGCGACACGTACATCTCGCTGCCGGGGCTGCTCCTCGCGCGAGGCCGCGTCGAGGAGTGCGGCGAAGCGCTCGAAGCGGCGACGCGCCATCTGCAACGCGGCTTGATGCCGAACATCTTCGGCCGCAGCCCGGCGACGAGCCACTACGGCTCGGTCGACGCCTCGCTGTGGTTCGCGCGCGCCGTTCGGCTGTACGAGCTCGCGGGCGGCGACAGCGAACGCATCGCGCGCCGCCTGCGGCCCGCGCTCGCGGAGATCGCCGAGAATTACGCGCGCGGGACGGCGCTCGGCATCGCCTGCGACGGCGACATGCTGATCCGCGCCGGCGATGTGCGCACGAACGCCACGTGGATGGACGCGGTGGCGCCGGAAGGGCCCGTGACGCCGCGGCACGGGTTCGCGGTGGAGATCAACGCGCTGTGGTACTCGCTGCTCGCGCACCTCGAGGAGCTCGCGGCGCGAGCGGGCGAGAGCGCGAACGCGGCGCACTGGCGCGGCCTCAAGGAGCGCGCAGGCGCGGCGTTCCTCGCGCGCTTCTGGCTGCCGGAGCGCCGCCATCTCGCCGACGTGTGGCTCGACGGAGTCGCCGACACCAGCGTGCGACCGAACATGGTGCTCGCGGCGGCGCTCGAGTTCTCGCCGCTCAGCGTTCTGCAGCGCGCCGACATCGTGCGCGTCGCCCAGAACGACCTGCTCACACCGCGCGGCTTGCGCACGCTCGCACCGCGCGACCCGAAGTACGTCGGCCGCTACGCGGGCGGACCGGCGGAGCGCGACCGCGCCTACCACCAAGGCACGGTCTGGCCGTGGCTGCTGGGCTTCTATGTCGAGGCGTGCCTGCGCGCGAACGGAGCGAGCGAGAGCACGCGCTCCGAGCTGCGGCGCTTGCTCGACGGATTCGCACCCGAACTCGCCGGACAGGGACTGGGCCACGTGTCCGAGGTGTTCGACGGCGATCCGCCGCACAAGCCGGGCGGCTGCTTTGCGCAGGCGTGGAGCACGGCGGAGCTGCTGCGCGCGTACAAGCTTTGCGAACCCGTCCGTGGCGCCTGAACGCGGCGCCGCAGGAGACGAACGCAAGTGAAAGTCCTCATGCTCGGCTGGGAGTATCCGCCGCACATCACAGGCGGCCTCGCGACGGCGTGCCTGGGCTTGTGCGAGGGTTTGCACGGCGCCGGAGTGGAGGTCACCTTCGTCGTCCCGCGCGCCTTCGGCGACGAAGACGCGCGCTTCGCCCGCGTCCTCGGCGCGAACCGGGTGTGGGTCGAGCGCACGAGCGCGGCGCCGCCGTCCGCGACGCCGAAGAGCGCCGAGCACGCTTCGCTGCACAGCCCGT
>CALFYL010000128.1 GCA_937952135.1 uncultured Planctomycetia bacterium | reverse complement strand
AGCTCCCCCGGCTCGAACACGAGCTCGAGCACTTCCGTCGCCGGCGCGTCGCCGCGCGCGAGCACCGAGGCGTCGTCCTGCACTTCCAACTCGCGCTGACCCGTCGTCAACGCCTTGGTCGGCCGCAGCACCGTCCACGCGCCCGCCTGCGACGCGCGCTGCGCTTCGCTGCGCTCCCAGCTCGCCTGCTGCGCGTCGAGTTCCTCGTCGGCGGCTGCGAGCTCGCGTTCCAACTCCTCCGCGCGCTTCTCGAGCTCCGCGACCTGCGCCGCGCGCTCGGTGTCGAGCACGCTCAACTGCGGCGCGCTCGCTCGCCCGCCGTCCGCGGTCGAATTGAAGATCGCGTACAGCTCGAAGTACTCGCGTTGCGAGAACGGGTCGTACTTGTGGTCGTGGCACTGCGCGCAGGCCAGCGTGCTGCCGAGCCACACCGAAGCGGTCGTGTTCACGCGGTCGAGCACCGCGTCGGAGCGGAACTCCTCCTCGTCGGTCCCGCCCTCCTCGTTCAGCATCGTGTTGCGGTGGAAGCCCGTCGCCATGCGCTCGCGCGGTCCCGCGCCCTCGACCAGGTCGCCCGCGAGCTGGAGCACCGTGAAGCGGTCGAAGGGCAGGTTCTCGTTGAACGCGTCGACGACCCAGTCGCGATAGGGCCACTGCGTGCGGCGATCGTCCTTCTCGTAGCCCTGCGTGTCCGCGTAGCGCGCGAGATCGAGCCAGGGGCGCGCCATTCGCTCGCCGAAGTGCGGGGAAGCGAGCAGGCGCCGGACTTGGAGCTCGTACGCATCGGGGCGTGCGTCGCGTTCGAAGTCCTCGAGCTCCGCGACGCTCGGCGGAAGGCCGATCAGGTCGAGCGAGAGTCGACGCAAGAGCGTGGCGCGATCGGCTTCGGGCGCCGGCCGCAGCCCTTCGCGCTCGAGCCGTGCGAGCACGAACGCGTCGAGCGGCTCGCGCACCCAGCTCGTGTCGCGAACCGCGGGCGGCGTCGCGCGCAGCGGCGGCGTGTAGGCCCAGTGCCCGACCCCCTTCGCTTCGCTTCCGGCCGCCGAATCGGGCCACTTCGCGCCTTCGTCGATCCAGCGCCGCAGCACCTCGATCTGCGCCTCGCTCAGGGGCGGCGCCTTCTGCGGCATGCGCTCGTCCTCGTCGTCGCTGACGAGCCGCAGGTACAGCGAGCTCTCGCTCGAGCGGCCCGGCACGATCACCGGCGAAGTTCCGGCGTAGGCGCCCGCAAACGCGCGCTCGCGGACATCGAGCCGCAGCTCGGCCTTGTCCTTGTCGGCTCCGTGGCACGCCGTGCAACTCGCCGCGAGGATCGGACGCACGTCGCGCTCGAACTGCACCTCGTCGCCGCGCGCCGCGGCGCCAGCGTCGAACGCGAGCACGCCCGCGAGCCACGCTCCACCTGCTGCGATCGACGCTCGAATCATGTCGGACCCAGCATCCTACTGGGGATCGTACTCGCTCCAGGAACAGCGAGGCGCCCCGTGGACAGCCACGGAGCGCCTCGCGTGAGACCTGGGCGCGCAGCGCATGCCGCGCGCGTCCGAAGCTCGATGCGACGGTCAGCTCGACATCACGGGCAGGTCGAGAACTGCAGACCGCCCGAGAGGTTCGTGGTGCCCGGCGCCGCGGGGTCGCGGTACCACGCCTGCAGGTTGATCAACTGGTTGACGCCGATCGGCTGCCCGAGCGCGCCCGGGTGGGTCGCCCAGAAATCGAGGATGTCGAGCGCGAACGAGCCGTCGCACTGGCCGGCCGTTCCACCGGAGTTCTGCGAAGGCGTGCGCTGGGTCGGCGACTTGACGCACAGGAAGCTCGTGTTGCCCGGCGCCCACACCGCCGGCGGGCGCGGTCCGCTGATGCTGTAGAAGAGCAGACCGGCGCGCAGGCCCTCGACGCTGTTCACGGTGATCGTGAAGCCCGAGGAAGCGCTCGCGGACGGCGTGCCCGCGGTCGAGATCGCCGGCACGCACCCGGCGGTCGAAGTGCCCGCGGTGCAGTACAGGATGATGTTCGGGCACGGATCGCACGCATCCGGCACACCGTTGTTGTCGAGGTCGAATTCCGTCCCCGCGGCGATCTCGCACGTGTCGCCGACGCCGTCCAGGTCGCAGTCCGCCTGGTTGGGGTTCGCCAGAGCCGGGCAGTTGTCGCACGCATCGCCGATGCCGTCCGAATCGACGTCGTCCTGCGCGGGGTTCGAATTGTCCGGGCAGTTGTCGCAGGCGTTGCCGATCCCGTCGAGGTCGTCGTCGGTCTGGTTCGGGTTCGCGTCGAAGCGGCAGTTGTCGCAGACGTTGCCGATGCCGTCGCCGTCGACGTCCACCTGGTTGGGGTTCGAGAACAGCGGGCAGTTGTCGCACGCATCGCCGACCAGGTCGCCGTCGGTGTCGAGCTGGCTCGGGTTCGACGCGAACGGGCAGTTGTCGACGCAGTCGTTGAAGCCGTCGAGGTCCGTGTCAGGGCAGCCGCCGCCGCCCGGATCGACGCGCAGCGTCAGCCGGTAGGCCTGCGTTTGCCCGGGCGAATTCTGTTCGCTCACGCGAACGAAGTAGGTGCCGGCGGCCGAGAGGCCGAGGTCGAGGACCGATTCGGGCTGGCCCGCGGCCGTGTTCGACGCCGTCGCCAGGACCGTCGTGCCATCGGTGTCGAACACCGTGAACGACAGGTCCGCGATGGCCAGCGCATTGGTCGACGCGGCGGTGGCGCACGAGCCGTTCGAGTTCTGCTGGTTGTCGTTGTAGGTCGAGCCAGCGGGCGTCAGCGTCACGTCGAGGTCGGAGGGCTGCGCGATCGTGAAGCTGAACCAGTCGACTTCCGAGTTCGCGTCGAGCGAGAGCTCCGTCGCGTTCGGGTCGTTCGTCCCCGTCAGCGGCAGGATCGGGTTGCCCAGCGTCAGCGAGACGCCTTGGGTCAGCGCGACCGGCGTCGCCGCGGGCGACGAGTTGTCGTTCTCGTACGCATCGCCGTACAGGCGCTGGATGGCGCGGAAGTCGTCTTGCCGCGGGCCGTCGAAGCTCGTGTCCGCGAAGGGCTCCATGAGCTGGCTCGAGTTGTTCGAGCACACGTGCGGCAGTCCGAGCGCGTGCCCCATCTCGTGCATCACGACGTTGCGATAGAAGCGATTCTGGTTGGTCGAGCTGCCCCAGTTGTCGGAGCGGTCGATGACCATGTCCCCGTTGTTCGGGAAGGCCGCGTACGCGAGCACGCCGCCGGAGCCGTCGATGTTCTTCATCGACATGCGGATGTCGCCGCGGTTCGTGCCCACGCCCGCGCCCCAGGCCGCGCCATCGTCCCAGTCCACACCCGGCGCCGTGCGGCGCGTGAAGGTGATGCCCGAGATCTGCTGCCAACGGTCGAAGCAGTTCTGCGTGCGGGCGAGCCAGGTCGCCCGGCCGCCCTGGGCGGCGTAGAACGCGTCCATGCGCGCGAAGAAGTCGCTGTTCGCCGTCGGTTCACCGATGCCCGAGGGAATGCTCAATCCGTCCGGGACGATGCTCCAGGAGAGGTTGATCGGCGAGCCCTGGGTGCCGGTCCAGCGCTGGCCCGGCTGGTACTCGGGCTGGGGCGGCAACTGGGACGTGACCCAGTTCACGTACGCCGGGTCGGTGCCTTCCGCGAAGCAAACGACGACCGGGTCGGTGGGCTCCTCGGGCGGCAGGACTGCGGCAACGACCGCGGGGGTCGACAGAGTGAGGGCGAGGAGTCCCAGAAGTCGCTTCATGATGTCGGGGGAGAGAGCTGAGAACCGAAGGGGAGCCTCACGCCGCCCCGATGCTCGTGGGGAGACGCAAGATCAAGGTCAGGCCAGAGTAAACGTACCCCACCCCCCCCAGGCCGCAAGCCCGGACGAAGGCGCGTTCGACGATCCCGGCCTGCCGCAGGTGGGACGCGCCCCGCAAAGCTCAGGTTCCGTGGGCGTAACGCCCGCCGCGCCGGCGCCGCTTAACATCATCGAAACAAAGCAACTCGGGCGAAACGACCGCGGCCTTTCGGCTACCTCGCGCCCCAGTCAGCACCCCCAGCCAGCACCCCCAAGTCAGCGCCGTCGGTCAGCGCCCCCAGTCAGGGTAGCGCCTTCGGTCAGGGCAGCACGTCTCCGCAATCGTCGCGCGTGAAGTCCTTCGGGCGCAGGTCCGTCGTCAGGCGGAACACGCCCGAGCGCACGATGCGCTGCAACACGATGTCGAGCATGAGCGTCGAGTTGGGCCGCACGAAGTCGAGCAGCGTGTTGGTGCGCGCCGCCAGCTCGGCCTTCACGTAGTGCACGAAGTAGTCACAGGGCTTCTTCGAAGCGGGGTCGGGCGCCGGCCGCGGCTGAACGCGCACGCCGAGCGCCGGCGCCTGCTGCATCACCTCGTGGTTCAGGAAGTAAGTCACCGTGCCGCGCGCGAGGCGGTTGCGCTGGCGGTCGATGAAGAAGCCCGGCGGCAAGAGGTCCGGGCTGGGAATGCGCAGCTCCGGATCCGGATCGTCGGGGCGCCACGAGGTGAGCAGGAAGTCGAAGTCCGCGAGCTGGTAGCCGTTCTCGTCGTGCACGCGCGTGATGAGCTGCGACGTGACCGGGTTCGTGAACTCGCGGTCGAAGATGAAGAGCGACTTGACCTTCTCTTCGTGCTCGTCGACCTGCGTTTTCGCGGTCAGCGCGTCGAACTCGTCGCACAGATCGTCGTAAGCCGCCTCGTCGTTCACGGCGACGCACTTGAGGATCGCGCTCACGGTCGGGTGCGGCTTGAGCTTGCCCGTGTCGCGCAGCTTCACGCTGCGCAGGATGCCCATGTCGTCGCCGGAGTGCGACAGCCCCGGCAGCACCGCCAGCGCGGTGCGCGGCGCCGTCTTGCGTGTCTTGACGACCAGCTTCGTCGCGCCCCAGTTGCCCTTCGCGAACTCCTCCTCTTCGAACTCCTGCACGAGCTGCACGTAGGTCGCGTTCAAGCTCGCCGCCGCCACGCGCACGACGCCGTCGCCGCCGACCTCGCCGGTGTAGCTGTTCAGGTGGTCGTACAGCGCGCGGTCGATCGATTGCCCGGTCAGCACGAACGGATACACGCGCGTGTCGCCGTACCAGCTCGGCTTCTGGGTCACCCACGACTCGTTGAGGCGCCAGGCCTCGGGACTGCCCAGTTCGAGCCAGTCGAGCACGCCCTGGCCCGGTTCGACGCCGCTGAACCAGCTCTTGAGGCGGCTGACGGTGCTCTTGCCGAGCTGCGCGAGCGCGCTGCCGAAGTTCGCGGGCGCGAGCATGATGAGGTGGCTCATCGGGCACTCGCGCTTCTGCGTCACGTAGTAGCGGTGCCACCAATCGCGCGCGACCGGCCCGCCGGTCGAGTGCGTGATCACCACGATGCGGCGGCCGGATTTGACCGCTTTGTGGATGTCCGGCTCGCTCTCGAGGGCCGCTTCGAGCGCGCGGGAGATGTCCTCGAGCCGCACCTCGTCGCGAAAGCTGACGTACTTGCCCAGGTAGACGTGCTGCACGTCGATGTCGAGGCCGCTGGCGTCCGCTTCGGCCTTCAGACGCTCGGGCAACTTGCCGTAGGTGTCCGTGCTCCGCACCGACCAGCCGTGGATGAACACAACGAGTTTCTTCGCCATCGACTCTGCTCCTCGCCTTCGGAATCCGCCGCGCGCCGCTCGCCGGATCGAGCCCCTCGCAGCGCGCGCGAGCGCCATCATGCGTTCCCTCGCACGCCGAACAAGCGTGGCTTAGGATCGCCCCCGCCCATGCGCACCTTCGACAACGAAAAGCCCGAGATCTCGTACCCCTGCGCCTGGAGTTACCGCGTGATCGGCGCCGACGAGGTCCGGCTCCGCGCGGTGATCCTCGAGGTCATCGGGGAAGCCGACCACTCGCTGCGCCTCGCGAACGAGAGTTCGCAGGGCCGCTACCGCTCCATGAACCTGGAAGTGGTGGTGCGCGACGAAGAACACCGCAACTCGATCTTCGCCGCGCTGGGCAAGCACCCCGACGTGCGGTTCGTGTTCTGAGCGAGCAGCTCAGCGCTCGTCGGCGGCGCCCGCCGGCGAATCGGCGGCGTCCCGAGGTTTCTTGAGGGGCGGCAACATCTCGCGGTAGCGCACCAGGTGCACCGACACCGGGTCGTAGATGTTCGCCGCGATGAAGAAACGCTGGAAATCGCGCACATTCGCGGCCGCCATCAGCGCGACGAGCGCGACCGCGACGCCGCGCGAGACGAGCGTTCGTCCCAGCACGCTCGGGTGGAGCAGCAGCGCGACGGCCGAGAGTCGGAGCGGCAGCTCGAGCAACGCGGCGTAGCGCAAGTTCTTGACGAAGGGCGCGAGCGTCGCGATCTGCCCGACGTACACGACCGCCAGGAACACCGCGAGCGCGTCGTAATCGCCATTGCGCCAGCGCCAGAGCGCCGTCGCCATCCCGAGCAGGCCGAGGGTCGTCGTCCACGGCGACATCAGCAGCTCGTCGATCGCGTAGCGGTACCAGGGGCCCGAGCAGTAGGCGATGGCCCACTCGTTCGTCGCCGGCGAGCCGAGCACGATCTCGGTCGAGCGCATCCAGGTCGCGAAACCGCCGCAGGCGAGGATCCAGGCGCCGACCGCGAGCGCGACGGCGGCGGTCATCGAAGCCGCGTGCGCGACGAGCGACACCTCCGCGCGGCCGCGCAGGCGCTCGACGGAGGCGAAGGCGAACAGCGGAATCGAAAGCAGCGCGCCGATCTCCTTCGTCGCGATGGTCCAGGCGAACGCGACCACGAAAGCGAGGCGCGCGGGCCACGAACGCGGGCTGCGCAGCGTCTCGAGGAACGTCCACAGCGTCACGGTTTGGCACAACAGCGTGAACGCGTCGCTGAGCGCGCGCCGCGAGAGCGCGAGGTAGAGCGCGCACCCCGCCGTGAGGACCGCGAGCAGCACCGCCTGGAGTTCCCCCGTGTGCCGGCGCGCGAAGACGTACTGCACGACGACGAGCGCGATCGTCGAGGCGAGCGAGAAGTACGACAAGGTCTCCATCGACGCGCCGAAGAAGCTGCCGAACAGCGCGCTCGCCCCGATCAGCCCGACGCGTGTCGGCGGCGGGTAGATCCAATTGCCGCGATCGGCGATCCACTCCTCGTTGAGGCGCGGCAGCACGCCGAGGCCCTCGCTCGAAACGCGCTTCAGATAGCGCAGGTAGAAGCCCTCGTCGGCGGTGTCGGCGTAGCGCATGCCCTCCAGCGTGGGCTCGACGATCCAGTACACGCCGAACGCGGCGAGCGCGACGACGGCGACGGCGATCCACCTGGCTCGATTCACGCGCGCTCCGCTGCGAGGGCTCGCGGGCCGCGGGACGTCGAGTCTTTCGAGCGCGGGGCGCCGTTGGCGAGGACGAGCATCACGCGGCGCATGGTAGCCGCGGGTCTCACGCAGCAACCAGCGTCGCAGCCGCCGAGCGCGCGGGTCGCGAGCCCGCGCGCGCGTTCGATGGGATCCCCGCGCGCGGCGGACGCGTCGTTCGGCTATCGTTCGCGCCCGAACGCGACGTCACGCTCCCGCGACGAGTTCGCTCTCCCCATGACGGTGGTCCGACAAACCAGCGCCGCCGCGCGCACCGTCGCTGTGCTCCTCGGCGGAACGAGCGACGCCGCCGCGCTCGTGCAAGCGCTGCGGCGCGTTCCGACCGCGGTGCGCGAGCGGCTCGCCGAGATCGCGGTGCTCGTCGGCGTCGAACGCGACGGAGAAACGCTGCCCGAAGAGTTGCTCGAGCTCGCGCGCGCCGACGCGCTCGTCCGCGTGCGCGCCGACACACGCCACGCGGACCACGGCCGGCGCCGGAAGGTCGCCTACGAGTACGCGCTGCAGCACGGCTTCGATTTCGTCGCGGTGCTGCGGCCGGACGACCGCCATCCACCCGAACGCCTCGGCGAGTTGCTCGACTCGGCGCTCGGCGGCGCTCAACTCGTCGTCGCCGCGCGCCGCGGCCGCCCGCGCGGCCGCGGGCTCTTGAACCGCGTGCTGGGGCTGGATTTCGCCGACTGGGCCTCGCCCTACCGCGTGCTCGCCTGCTCCGCGCTGCGCCGCGTGCCGTTCCACTTGAACCAGGACGGCCGCGGCTTCGACGCCGAGCTCGCGATCCAGTTCCGCGCGCTCGGCGCCCGGTTCGCGGCCGTCGAGTGCGAGCTCGAAGCGGACCGCTCGTTCTCGGCGAGCGACGCGCTGCGCACGGCGTTCGGCTACCGCGCGCACCAACTGCACCTGACCCGCGACGGCAAGTGGTTCGTCGACCGCGACGTGCGCTACACGCTCAAGTCGCACGCTTCGAGTTCGCATGCGCAAGTGCTCGAAGCGATCCGGCCCGGCTCGCTCGTTCTCGATCTGGGTTGCTCCCAAGGCGTGCTCGCCGCGCCGCTCGCGGAGAAGGGCGTGCAGGTCGTCGGCGTCGATGTGCGCTCGCCCAGCGAGGTCTCGCTCGCACTCGCGCGCTACTACCAGCACGACCTCGAGCGACCTCTCGAGATCCCCGAGGACCGCGTGTTCGACTACGTGGTGTGCTCGGACGTGATCGAGCACGTCGTCCACCGCGCGGAGCTGCTCGCGAGCGTGCGCCGCTACCTCAAGCCCGACGGGCGGCTGCTGATCTCGACGCCGAACATCGCGATCTGGTTCTACCGCCTCTCGCTGCTCGCCGGGCGCTTCGAGTACGGCCCGCGCGGCGTGCTCGACGAAACCCACGTGCACCTCTTCACGCGCGCGACCTTCCGCCGCGAGATCGAGTCCGCCGCCTTCCGCATCGTGCGCGAACGCGTCACCGCGCTGCCCTTCGAAGTGGTCTTCGAATCCACCGGTCGCAGCGCGCTCGTCGCCGCCGTCGCGAGCTTCTACCACGGCCTCGCGCGCTTGTGGCCGACGCTGTTCGCCTACCAGTTCCTGCTGGAAGCCGAAGTCGGCACGCTGCTCGACCCCGATCGCCGCGGAGCTGCGCGGTAGCGTCGCTTCACTGGCGCGACGACGCGCGCCAGAGGTGCGCCGCGCCCCACGCGTACGTGACGCCGACGATCGCGAGCGCGGTGCGGATGGAGGCGGCGCCGTGGGCCGGAGCGAAGTGGTCGGAGAGCGCGCCGGTGAGCCAGGGGCCGAGGCCGAGGCCGAGGACGTTGATGACGAAGAGCAGCGCTGCGGAGGAGCGCGCGCGAAGGTGCGGGGGCGCGAGCGCCTGGCCCATCGCGAACACCGGGCCGAGGTACATGGCGCCGAGGAACGGGCCGGCGAGGTTGGCCGCAAGGGCGAGCCGCGCGGTCGGCGCGTAGAGGAAGGCGTAGAGGAACGGTATCGAGGCGAGCGTCGCGAGCGCGCCGACGCGCAGGCGCCAGCGCGGGTCGCGCTCGCCGAGCTTGTCCGCGAGCAGGCCGCCGACGAGCGAGCCGAGGAAGCCGCCGATGCCGTTGGTGAGGCCGAGCCAGAGGCCGACTTCGCGCAGGGGCATGTGGTGGACGCGCTCGAGGAACGAGGCGCTCCAGTAGATCAAGGCGTAACCGGCGATCGACTTGATGCCGGCGCCGAGGGCCATCTCCCGCCAGGGGGTACGGAGCCAGAGCAAATTCGCCCCGCTAACTCCAGGAACGGAGGAGGCGATGGCCTCCGGCGGATTAGCGGGGCGAATTTGCTCTGGCTCGGTACGTCGCGGATCGCGCACCAGGGCCAGGAGGGCGACGGCGAGCACGAGGCCGGGCGCACCCAGGACCATCAGCGTCGTGCGCCAGCCCAGGCGCTCGCCGAGATCGCCGCCGAACAGAAAGGCCAGCGTGATGCCGACGTAGATGCCGCTCGAATACAGCGCGATGGCGCTCGTGCGCCGCTTCGGCGCGAAGGCGTCCGCGAGCAGCGAGTGCGCCGCGGGGCTGCAGACTGACTCGCCGACCCCCACGCCGATGCGGGTCAGCGCGAGGTGCGCGAAGCTCGTGGCAAAGCCCGCGAGCGTCGTCATCGCGCTCCAGAGCGCGAGACCGCCGGCGAGGATCGCGACGCGCGGTCCGCGGTCGATCCAGCGCGCGAACACCAGCCCCGCGCCGGTGTAGGCGAGCGTGAAGCTGACGCCGACCAGCAAGCCCATGCGCGCGTCGCTGACGCCGAGTTCGCGCTTGATCGGCTCGACCAGGATCGACAGCGCCTGGCGGTCCAGGAAGTTCAGCACATACGCGGCGGTCAGGAGCGCCAGCAAGGTGCGCGCGCCCGGGGCATCGCGCTCCGGCGCGGCCGAAGTCTCCCGCTCGCTCAACCCTTCTTGCCGACGTTCGCTTCGAGGTAGCGCCGGATGCGCTCGAGCGTGTCGGGGCTCGACCACTGCATGCGGACGAGCGAATCGTGCGACGCCTGGTGGAGCTTCCACTCCGCGAGGCTGTCGAGGCGCAGTTGGCGCTTGGTCAGCGCGAACGCCGCCGGCGACATGCTCGAGAGCTTGGTGGCGACCGCGAGCCCGCGTTCGGCGACCTTGTCCGCCGCCACCGCTTCGTCCACGAGTCCGCGCGCGAGCGCTTGGTCGGCGTCGTAGGTCTCGCCGAGGTACAGCAGCTCCTGGAGGTGTTCGACCGGCGTCGTCAGGCGCACGATCTCGAGCGCGAGCCACGGAAACGAGACGCCGACGCTCAGCTCCGGCACGCCGATGCGGCCCTTGCCCTGCGCCATCACGCGGTAGTCCGCGGCGCAGGCGAGCACGCAACCGCCGGCGATCGCATGGCCGTTGAGCGCGGCGACCACGGGCTTGGGGCAGCGAAACAGCGCCGAGAACGCGCGGTCCATCGCCGCGAGGAAGCCCTCGATGTACTTCGGACCGCCGTCGAGCACGCGCTTGAGGTCGACGCCGGCCGAGAAACTCGAACCCGCACCGGTGAGCACGAGGGCGTCGGTGTCGTCCCACTCCGCCGCCGCTTCGAACTGCCGCTCGAGTTCGGCGCACAGTTCGAGGTCGAGCGCCTGGACCTTTCCGTGTTCGAGCTTGAGCGTGGCGACGCGGCCGTGTTGTTCGCGATGGATCATGGCGGAAGGGTAGCGAGCGCCGCCCCAAAACGTGCCCCGGGGGGCGCGGCTCACATCACGCCGCGCGCCTTCGCCAGCGCGACCACCACCGCATCGCACGCCGCCTGCGCCTTGTCGCCGCCCTCGTTGCACGTCGCGACGAACGCCACCCCCTTCTCGGGCGCGATCCACACCACGCAGTACCACATCGTGTTCGAGCCCGCGTGCGTCAGCACGTCGCCTCCCGCCCAGGGCCGCGAGGTCCGGTTCCACCCCATCGCATAGGCCTGCAGATTCGGGCACGAGTGCATCGCTTCGAACATCCCGCTCGGCAGGAACGCCTTCGCCCCCGCGGCGCCGCGCAGGTGCTCGTGCACGAACTTGCTCCAGTCGTAGAGCGAAGCGTGCACGGTCCCCGCGGGCCCGATCGCGCGCGGGTTGTCGGCTCGCGGCCCGGGCGCCGCGGGCTTGGGGTTGTGGCCGCGCGGTTCTTCGAGCGAGCCCGCGCTGCCCGGCGGCCCGAAGCCGGCGCTCGACATGCCGAGCGGCTCGAAGAGCTCGCTCCGCATCAGCGACTCCCAGTCCTTGCCGGCGCGCGCCTCGAGCATCGCGCCCGCGATCGTGAAACCCTGATTCGAGTACTCGAACTTCGTCCCCGGCTCGTTCGCCGGCTCGCGCTCGAGCAGTTTCTCGACGAACCAACGCCGCGCCGCGATCGGATCGGAATCGCGGCCGTACAGCTCGAGCCACAGCGGGCCCGGCGGTTTTCCCGGAGCTCCTCCGCGGTTTTGCAGCAGCCATTCGAGCTGCACGCCGCGCCACTCCTCGTGCATGCGTTCCTTCAGCTCGGGGAACGCCTCGCCGACCGTCGTCGCCCACTTGATCTTGCCCTGCGCGACGAGCCGCGCCGCGAGCGTCGCCGTCATCGCCTTCGTGCACGAACCGAGGTGCCAGCGATCCTCGACGGTCACGCGCACGTCCTTACCGCGCTCGCGCACGCCGACCGCACCGAGCGCCACGAGCCCCTTCTCGAGCTCGATCGCCGCGCCTCCGAGCGCCGGCACGTCGTGCTCCGCGAGCAACGGCTCGAGCAGCGCTTCGACGCGCTCGACTTCGGCGGTGTGCGCGGCCTGCGAAGCGGGCGTCGACGGGTGTGTGGGCTGCTGCGTTGACGGAGGCGCCGACTGCGCCGGAGGCGCAGGCCGCGCGCAAGCCGCCAGCGAAAGCGCTCCCAACCACCACCCGATCGCAATCGCGCGCATCCCATCCATCTCCGTGGGCCTGTCTCCGTGGGCCGCCGAAACGGCCGCGCGGAGCATAGAAGAACGCCGCCGGACTCGCGAATTGCGCCGCCGCCGCTTCTCGGCGCGCCGTGTCGCCCGCCGGGCGAACGGCGGGCTCAGGCGAGCAGCGCGGCCGCCAGCACGCGCTTCAAGTCCTCGAGCTTGAACGGCTTCGACAGGTAGTCGTCCATTCCCGCGTCGCGGCAGTTCTGTTCGTCGCTCGACATCGCGTTGGCCGTGAGCGCGATGATGTGCGAGCGGCGCTCGAGCGCGGACTCGAGCGCGCGGATCCGGCGCGTGGCTTCGAGGCCGTCGAGCAACGGCATCTGGCAGTCCATGAGCACGATCTCGTAGGGCTGGCGAGCGAGGGCGTCGACCGCCTCTTGTCCGTTGACGGCGATGTCGACCGCGAGGCCGAGCGATTCGAGCATGCGCACGGCGACGCGCCGGTTCACGACGTTGTCCTCGGCGAGCAACACCGTCGGCCGGCCGCCCAGCTTGCTCTGGCTCAGCGCTTCCTCCGTCACCGGAAGCGCGGATTGCGGCGCGCTTCGCTTCGCCGCCGGATCCGTCGCGCCCGCGCTGGCCCGTCGGCCGAGCACCGCGCGAATGCAGTCCAGCAAGCGGCTCTCGCGCACGGGCTTGAGCAGGCAGCCAGCGAAGCCGCGCTCGCCGAGTTGCACCGCCTGCGAGCGGTCGAGCATCGAGCTGAGCAGCACCAGCGGCGTGCGCGCGAGATCGGGATCCGAATTCACCGAGCTCGCGAACTCGGCGCCGTCCATCTCCGGCATGGCCTGGTCGACGAGCACGAGCGCGAACGGCTCGCCCGCCGCGCAGGCCGCGCGGAGGAGCTCCAATCCCTCGCGCGCGCTCTCCGCCATCTGCGGCCGCATGCCCCAGCCGGTCGTCTGCAGCTCGAGCACGCGGCGGTTCGTTCGGTTGTCGTCGACGATCAGCACGCGCGCGCCGCGCACGTCGTCGAACTGCGTCGCGAACTCGTGCGGCGGCGTGTCCGTCGCGCGGATCGGGATGCGGAACCAGAACGTGCTGCCGGCCCCCGGCGTGCTCTCCACGCCGATCTCGCCGCCCATGAGTTCGAGCAGCCGCTTCGAGATGGCGAGCCCGAGCCCGGTGCCGCCGTACTTGCGCGTGGTCGAGCCGTCGGCTTGCTCGAAGGCCTGGAACAGCCGCGCGCGCGCCTCGAGCGAGATCCCGATGCCGGTGTCCTGCACTTCGATGCGCAACCAGTCGCCGCCCTCGTCGCGCTTCTCGCGGCTCGCGGTCAGGCAGACCTCGCCGCGCACCGTGAACTTGATCGCGTTGCCGACGAGGTTCGTGAGCAACTGACGCACGCGCAGCGGATCGCCGAGCAAGGCGCGCGGCACGTCGTGGTGGACCACGCACGCGATTTCGAGCCCCTTGCTCTGCGCCGACGAGGCGAGCAGCTCCGCGACGTCCTGAATCGGCGCGCGCGGGTCGAAGGGCAGGTGCTCGAGCTCCATGCGGCCCGCCTCGATCTTGGACAGGTCGAGGATGTCGTTGAGGATCGTGAGCAGCGAGTCGGCCGAGTTGCGGATCGTCTCCGCGAGCTCGCGCTGGTCCAGATCGAGCTGCGTGCGCAGCAGCAGGTCGGTCATGCCGATCACGCCGTTCATCGGCGTGCGGATCTCGTGGCTCATGTTGGCGAGGAACTCGCTCTTGAGCCGCGCCGCGTCGAGCGCCGCCTCGCGTGCGCGCACCAGCGCGTCGATGCGGTCGGTGACCATGACCAGCCCGCCCACGGCGCCGTCGCCGTCGTACCAGGGGTGCGCGGCCCAGCGCAGGATCGCCTGCGTGCCGTCGCGGCGTCGGAAGGACTCCTCGGGGTTGCTGAGCACCTCGCCGGCGAGGCAGCGCTCCCGGATCTCGCGCCAGCGCTCGAGGTGCTCGTCGATCAGGTCGAAGTGCGAGCGTCCGATGACATCGAGCGCGCCGAGTTCCCAGTCCTCGGTCCAGCGCTGGCTGCACGCGATGTAGCGCATGTCCCGGTCGAACATCGCCATCGCGACCGGTGCGTGCGCGATCACGTCCTTGAAGTGGCGGTGCTCGCGCTCGAGCAGTTGCAGCGCGCGCTTGCGCTGCGTGATGTCGCGGAACACGAGCACCGCGCCGTCGCACACTCCGCCGCTGACGATTCGCGTGTGCACGCACGAGACCGGGAATTCGCGCCCGTCGCTGCTGCGAAACAGCGTGTCCTCGTCGCGCAGCCCCGCCACGCGCGCCAGGTTCGCCGGGTCGAGCGAGGTGCACTGCTCGACGATGCGGACGCCGACCGCGGACTCCTCCGTGAAGCCCAGCATGCGCTGCGCGGCCGGATTGAGCCGGCGGCAGAGGCCGTCGCGGTCGAGCACGCACACGCCGTCGCCGATCGAGGCGATGACGGCCTCGAGCATGTCGCGGTCCGCGGCGACGCGCGCCTCCGAGGCGCGCAGGGATTCGTTCAGCCCGACCATTTCGGTCGAGAGCGTCGTCAGCACGCGCTCCTGGTTCAGGCGCTCCTCGTCGCTCTCCTGGTAGGCGCGCGCGACGCGCTCGAGGAACTCCGCCCATGCGGCGGCATCGCGCGGCGGCGCGTCGTGCGCCAGACCGCAGCGACGCAACTGCCGCTCGAGCCGCGAATTCATCGACCCGCCTACTCCTCGCGGATCGTCGTGAGGGTCATCGTCTGGTTGTGCAGGTCGCAGTGCCCCGACGAGTACGGCGAGATCTCGCCATAGCTGTAGAAGCCGATCTGCTGCGCGTGGCTCGGCAACTGTCCGAGCGCCGCTTCGAGCTCCTCCTCGGCGCGCTCGCCGAGGATCAGGCGCCGGCCGACGCACGAGATCGCGATCGAGAGCACGTCGCTGTCGCCTGTGGCGCCCGTGCGCGCCGCCGCGTCGGAGGCGCCTTCGATCAGGCGCTCGAAGTTGGCGCGCATGAGCTGCGCGAGGTGGCCCTCGGGCAGGTCGCCCGCGAAGGTCATCGAGCGTTCGTTCTCGTCCACGGCGAGCACGGTGCGCACGAGCACCTTGGTCGCGTCCGACGCCGCGCGCACGGCGAGCGGGAACAGCAGCCCGGTGGCCGGCAATCCGGACGCGCGCTCGCCCAGGTACTGCTTGTACAAGTCGAGCGCCGGCTTGCCGTCGAGCTCGTAGAGCACGTTCGCCTTGGAGCGCGTGATGCGCCGCTCGGGTCCGAAGATGTCCCAGCCGCCCTGCGAGCCGTGTCCGACGCGAAGCCGCTCGCCGTACAGCCCGACCGCGCTCACCAGACCGGTCTGCGGCCGATCCTCTCCGAGCACCCACGTGCGCTGGAAGCGCGATCCATCGCCCGCCAATCCGCCGGTGACGACCACGGAGGCGGGCAGCACCGAGTTGACGCCGCGCACGAGCTCGCTGCCGTTCACGCACAGGCCGTCGGACAGCACCATGATCGCGCGCAGGTCGTCGTCCGTGAGCGACAGGGCGAGTTCGCGCCCGGCGGCGAAGGAATCGCCCGAACTCGCGACGCGCGTGGTCGACAGCTCGAGGTCGCTCGCGTCGAAGCGCGCGATCGCCACCGACAACGTGTCGTCGGACAACACCGCGCCGTGGATCTCGCCCGCGGTCGAGCAGCCGATCACGTGCGAGCGCGGGTACGCGGCGCGCAGTTCGTCGAGCGGCGCGCAGTCCTCGGCGAAGCGCGGGGCGCCGAACACGAGCACGAGCGTGCGCTCCGAGTCGAGGGCGGGGAACGGGGTCACGGACCAGCCGCGGGCGGACGAATAAGCGAGCGTCTCGAGTTGCACGTGTAGACCTGAGCGGCGTGGACGGGGCGCCGGTCGGGCACGGACGAAGCCGTCCTCCTCGGCGAACAGGGACCCGCCACGCTTGTCGGACGGCCGAAAGGGACGACTTAAGCGCCGCGCGCGTTCCGCTTTTCAGAACTGAGGCCCCTCCCGCAAGCTCACACCGCACCGCGGCGGCCGTGGGCGCGGGCGGCCGGCCGCTACTGGAGCGCCTGCTGCAGCTCGCTCACGAGCAGCGCCGGATCGAAGCGCGTCGGCAGCTCCTTGTGGTAGCCGCGCACCCACTTCGAGCCGTTCAGCTTGAGGTAGGGCACTCCGCGCTTGCCCGTGGACTCCTCGAGCTCCTCCGCCGCACCGTCGGTCTTGTCGATGTCGACCGTCGAGTGCGGCACGCCGTGGATCTCGAGCCAGCGGTCGAGGCGCCGGCAATCGGGGCACCACGTGGCGGTGTAGACCTCGATCTTCTGGCCGTTCAGGAAGCGGACGTCGGTATTCATGGTGCGGGGTTCCTCGCTCGAAGCGTGCGGGGTTCGATGCCGGCCCGCGCGCGCGGTGTCGTCCTCGACGCGGTCGCGAGCGAGCTCACGCGCGCTCGTCCGGCGCCTCGACGGACTCCATCGAACGGTCGTGGACGCGTGAGAGCAGCGCCAGCGACACGAGCGCGCCCACGAGCGCGAGGAACATGTCCCACTGCGTGTCCCAGACGTCGCCCTGCGTGCCGAGGAAGTCGGTCGCCGCTTCGCCGTGCAGCAGCGCGGCCCACCACTCGATGAGCTCGTAGAACGCGCTGAAGGCGAGGCACGCGCACACCACGAGCACCGGCCGCCAACGCGTGCGCGGCACGCGCGCGACGCGGGTCAAGAGCTCGCGTGCGAAGATCGCGGGCACGAAACCCTGCGCGAAGTGGCCGATGCGGTCGTAGGGGTTGCGCTCGAGCTCGAACGCCGCGCGCAGCCATTCCCCCGGCGCGGCGCGCGCGTAGGTCGCGTAGCCGCCCACCATCAGGATCAGCGCGTGGATCGAGAAGAGCACGAGGCACAGCCGGCTGAGCTGGAAGCGCTTGCGCGTCAGCAGCCACGCCGCGACTCCGATCCAGACGGGGAAGTTCTCGAGCGACCAGGTCAGGCGATCGGACTTGGGCGCGATGCCGAAGCCGATTTCGAGCGCGGCGACGAGCACGACGCAAACGGCGGCGAAGCGGTCGTGGGCGCGGCTCACGGGCCTCAAGCCGGCAGCACGTGCGCGAGGAAGTAGCTCGCGGCGCTGAAGTACACGAGGATCCCCGTGACGTCGCAGAGCGTCGCCACGAGCGGCGCCGAAGCGCTCGCGGGGTCGAGCCCGAAGCGGCGCAGCACGATCGGCAGCATCGAACCGATGAGCGTCCCCCACAGCACGACGCCGACGACGCTGACCAGGATCGTGAAGGCGAGGCTCCAGGAGAGGTTCGCGAACTCCGCCTCGCTGCCGGGCCAGATCGCCATGATGCGCGTGAAGCCGATCAAGCCCAGCACGCAGCCGAGCGTGAGGCCGGTGGCGAGTTCGTTGAAGAACACGCGCTTCCAGTCCGAGAGCCGCAGTTCGCCCAGCGACATGGCGCGGATGACGAGCGTCGAGGCCTGCGACCCGGAGTTGCCGCCGCTCGAGATGATGAGCGGCACGAACAGCGCGAGCAGCGAGAGCGACTGGATGCGCGCCTGGTAGTAGCTCATCGCGACCACCGTGAGCATCTGCGCGAGGAACAGGATCGTCAGCCAGCCCAGCCGCTTCTTGACCATCCCCAGCAGCCCGACCTCGAGGTACGGCGCGTCGAGCGCGACCGAGCCCCCGATCTTGTGGATGTCCTCGGTGGCCTCCTCTTCGACCACGTCGACGATGTCGTCGACCGTGACGACCCCCTTCATGCGCCCGCCCGCATCGACGACCGGCAGCGCCACGAGGTCGTGCTCGGCGAACAGCCGGCCCACCGCCTCCTGGTCCATCTCCTCGTGCACGCGCACGACGTCGGTCTTCATCACGTCGCGCATCGCCGCCGACGCGCGGCCGCGAAACAGATCGCGGAACGACACGACCCCGAGCAGGCGCTGTTCCCTGTCGAGCACGTACGCGTAGGTGTAGAGCTCGAGCCCCTCGTTCGCCTGACGCCGCAGGTACAGCATCGCCTCCTCGACCGTCATGTCCGGCCGCACCCGGGCGAAGCGCGGGTTCATCAGTCCCCCGGCCACGTCCTCCTGGTAGGCGAGCAAGCTCGCGACTTCGCGGCGCGTCGCGTCGTCGTACAGCGTGAGCAGCGGCAGGCGCCGCTCCTCGGGAAGCGCCTGCATGAGGTCCGCCGCGTCGTCCGGCGCGAGCATGCGCAGCCAGTGGCGGCGTTCGGAGGCGCTGAAGGTCTCGATCAACTGCAGTTGGTCGGCCGTCGTCAGGGAGGCGAAGAACTCCTGCGCGTCCTCGAGGCCGAGCAACCGAAAGCCCTCGATGCGCTCCACGGAGTCGAGGAGACGCCATGCGTCGCGCAAATCCTCGATCGCCAGAGCGGCGCGGGCTTCGGACGTGTCGGCCGGTTCGGTCATGGAGCCTGTCGCGCGGTGGCGTGCAACCACGACGCTGCGGGATGTGCCTGGGAGATCTTCCTCGGGGGGATCTTCCTCGGGGACGACACCCGCGCGCGCCTCGAAAACGGGAAGGTTAGTTCGCCGCAGCGCGCGGAACAATCTCAGGAACGCGGTAGCTGGCGCGCCTGTCGAGCGCGCGCTCGATGGACGATTCTCGAGACGCGTTCGTGCACGCCGCGCGCTCGGCGCCTATCCTCTTTGCCCCTCGGTGCTGCGGCGAAGAGCGGACGCGGGCTTCCACAGAAGCGCCGTAGTCTGATGGCGCCGCGGCCCCGCCCGAGCGCTCCCGCTCGAGTTCCGGAGTCGACTCCACGACTTCGAAACCCCGTATTCGAACCCCGTCGTGAACGCGGGTGCGCACGCCCCCGTGCACGCCACGACCCAGCGACACTCTCAACCACCCCCGCGAAGCTCCCAAGGAGGCCAGCGATGAAGATCAAAGAACTGATGACGAGCGACGTGCGCGTTTGCCAGCCCAACGACAACTTGAGCACGGCCGCGCAGGCCATGTGGGAAGCCGACGTCGGCTGCCTGCCCGTGGTCGACGGCCAGGGCAAGCTCGTCGGCATGATCACCGACCGCGACATCTGCATGGCGGCGCACCTGCGCGGAGCGCCGCTGTGGTCGGTGCCGGTCGCCGAGGCGATGGCGAAGGTCGTCTTCTCCTGCCAGCCCGACCAGAAGGTCTCCGCGGTGCTCGACCTGATCGTCGAGAAGCGCGTCCGGCGCGTGCCGGTGCTCGACGGCGAAGGAAAGCTCGCCGGGCTCGTGACGCTGTCGTCGCTCGCGCACGTGCTCGACGCCGACACGAAAGTGAAGTCGGGCGTCTCGGCGAAGGACGTGTGCCGCACGCTGAGCGCCGTGACCGCCCGCCGCCCGGCCCCGATCGAAGCGCGCATGGAAGTCGAGGTGACGCGCGCCGGCGCGAACGCCGTGGGCACCTTGACGCCGGCGCCGCGCGCCGCGACCCCCGCGAAGAGCGCGTCGAAGCCCGCGGCGAACGCGAAGAAGCCCAAGAAGCAGCGCAGCGCCAAGTAGGTTCGGAGCCGGCTCGCCCCGGGCCGCGAAATGGGCCGATTTCGCGGCAAAAGCCGGGCTTTTCGAGCCTCGCGGCGCGCGCCGGGCCCCGCCGACTCGACTCCGAAGCTGCGCCGAGCTGACTCCGAGAGGAGGTCGCGTCGA
>CALFYL010000127.1 GCA_937952135.1 uncultured Planctomycetia bacterium | reverse complement strand
CGCGCGAACACGTCGAGGCGCTCGAGGAACGCGCCGGTGCCGCGCGCGACCGCCGTCAGCGGATCGGACGCGACGCGCGCCGGGATGCCGAGGGCGTCGCCGATCGCGTCCTGGATGCCGAGCAAGAGCGCGCCGCCGCCGACCAGCGTCACGCCGGTCTCGCAGATGTCCGCCGACAGTTCCGGCGGCGCCTCTTCCAGCACCGCGCGCGTCGCCTCGCAGATCTGGCGCACGGGCTCCGCCAGGGCTTCGCGGATCTCGATCGAAGTGATCGTCGCGCGGCGCGGCAAGCCGCTGATCGTGTCGCGGCCGCGCACTTCCATGGACAGCTCCTGCTGCATGGGCCAGGCGGAACCGATGGTGAGCTTGATGCGCTCCGCCGACTGCTCGCCGATGGCGAGGTTGTGGTGGCGGCGCATGTGGTTGACGATCGCTTCGTCGAGCTCGTCGCCGGCGATGCGCAGCGAGTGAGAGACGACCTCGCCGCCGAGCGCGAGCACCGCGATCTCGGTCGTGCCACCCCCTATATCGACGATCAGCGACCCCTGCGCTTCGGTCACCGGCAGCTCCACGCCGATGCCGGCGGCCATGGGCTCGTTGATCAGGTACACGCGCCGCGCGCCCGCGCGCTCCGCGGAGTGGATCACGGCGCGCCGCTCGACGGCGGTGATGCCGGTCGGCACCGAGATCACGACCTGCGGCTTCACCCAGGTCTTTCCCTCGTGCACCTTCGTGATGAAGTAGCGCAGCATGCGCTCGGTGACCTCGAAGTCCGCGATCACACCGTCGCGCAGCGGTCGAATCGCTTCGACGTCGCCCGGCGTCTTTCCGAGCATGGCCTTCGCGGCGTTGCCGACCGCCATGCCGTCGAAGAGCACCTCGTTCGTGCCCTTCTTGACCGCGACGACGCTCGGCTCGTTGAGGATGATCCCTCGCCCGCGCACGCACACGAGCGTGTTGGCGGTGCCCAGGTCGATGCCCATGTCGACGGAGAATCGGCCGAGGGCCCACTCCAGAGGCTTGAAGACGCTCCCCATTTGCGAATTCTAAGGCGTTCGCCCGAACGAAGGGCGGGACGGCGACGGTCAGGAAATCAGACGGCAGCGCGGGCCGCCCTCCCCGCCGGCCCGAAGGCGGCGTGAAAAGCGCATCCAAAGCGCTGCGCGTCGGCGCGTCCGCTCGGGCTCGACGCGGACTCCGTGGTCCGCGTGATCAAGCTCGAAAAAAAAGAGCGGAAGCGCGCCGGGATTCTATGCCTCGCGCGCCGCGAGCGCTCGCACCCAGACGCTTTCTTCTGCCGACGCTCCGCAAACGGAAGCAGCCGCCGTGCTCGTCGAGCGCGGCGGCTGCTTGTTCGATGCGGTTCGCGCCAGTCGATCCGACTCTAGAAGAACAGGCCGGCGCCCAAGGCGCCGAGCTCGTGATCGACCATCACGATGGCGACGATCAGAACGATCGCGGTGAGGATCGCGGCGAGCGCTTCGACGCCGTCGCCGCCGCCTTCCTCCACCACTTCCACCGCCGTGCTCTTGCTCGAGCGGGCGGAGGAGCGGGGCTTCTCGGTCTTGGTGACGCGGGTAGTGGTCTTGGCCATCTTCGTGTTCCTGTAGGTGAGCGGCTTGCGGGTCGTCAGCTCGAGGAGCGGCCTAGAGACGGGTCGAGGCGCTGTCGCCGGCGGTGATCGTGACGCCATCCTTCTGGACGTCGATGACCGCAGCGCACATGTCGGCGTAGACCGACTGGACCTTCACGCGGCCCTTGTAGACGTTGCCGGCGTAGATCTCGAAGGTGTAGCCCGTCTTGACGTCGTGCGACTTGCCGACGTTGAGGGCGACGAGACCCGGCTTGAGCGTGTAGTCGACGCTGACCACCTTGGCGTCGATGGCCTTCTGGGCCACGTCGGACGGGCCGTAGACCGCGATCATCTCCCGGAGGCGGGTGTCGAGCGACGCGACCTCGTCGCGGGTCGACTTGAGCTGCTTCTCGAGCGCAGCGACTTCCATTTCCGCTTGCTTGCGGGCTTCTTCCGCCGCGCGCATCTTCTCGCCCGAGTCCTGGGATTCGTCGCGGGCGGCGTCGCGCTCGCGCTCGGCTTCGCGGGCCGCGGCCACGGCGGCGTCCTTGGCTTGCTCGATGGCCGAGAGCTGCGTGTTCAGGGTGCCGATGGCGGCGTTGATCTTCGCCACGTCGCCGCGGAGCTGCTCGTTCGAGCGCTTCTCGGCTTCGAGTTCCTGCTGCGTGCTCTTCAGGCGGCTGTCGAGGTTGTCGCGCTCGTTGCGCAGCGTGTCCTTCGCTTGCTCTTCCTGGCGCGCCTGGGTGCGGGCCGAGGACGCTTCTTCTTCAGCCTTCGTGCGGGCCTCGGTGGCCGCAGCGATCGCGTCCGTGTGGGCCTTCTTCATCTCCTCCGTCTTGCCGAGCGAGTTGGCAGCCCAGCCGAGGAAAGCGGCCGCGAGCGCGAGGTTCACGAACAGGAAGATCTTGCCGATGGTGCTCATGGGGTTCCGGATGAGGCGGGGGCTGCGTTGCGGCGGCCGACGGGCGGGCGCTCGGGGGTAAGAGACCGGAGAAGTGGGGAGCTACGGGATCGTGCGACGTGGGCGTCGCGCGCGGACTCGGGCGGCGGCCGCAGGGTCGCCGTCGAAAGTCGTTGCGGCAAGCTGTGGCAGAGAGCCGCTGCAGCGAGCCGTTCCGTAGATCGAGCCGTGTTGGGGAGGAGTGGGATGCCGACACGGCATCCAGCTTGGGTCAGTTCGGAGCGGAGCGAGCGCTGCGCTCGGGTGCGCGACGAGTCCCGTGTGGGACGGGTGGGGTGGGACGAGAAGGGCGGGAGTATAGGTGCGGTCGTTTCGAAGGGTCAAGAATCAGCCGCAAGCTAGATTCGTGTGGAGCGCGTCCAGCCGATCTCCCGCTCCGAGATGCTACCCCGCGCGGAGCGCAGGTTACCGGGCGCGAAGGGGTGCTCGGGGATGCGCCAAAGCGGCGCTTCGGCGCGCCAACGCAGTCGACGCGCCGGTTCGCGCTCGCAAGCGTGTCCGGCGCCGGCGGCGCCATCAACGACCCGCCCTTCGACGAGTGGAAATCAGGGCCAAGGCGCCGGCCGCGAGCCAAAGCGAGGTCCAGAGGCGCTCGAAGCGCACGAAGGGCGTCGGCGGTCGAGGCGGCGCCTCGGCCGCGGCCTCGAAGGGCGAGCGCGCGGCGCCTGCGGGCACCGGAACCGTCGCGCGCAGCGTGCCTTCGACCATTTTCGACCGCCCGTCGACCTCGAGACGCGCGACCTCCCGGCCGTCGGGCGCGATGACCGCGGTGATCCCCGACTGGGTCGCGCGCACGATCGAGCGCCCCGACGCGATCGCGGCGAGCTGCGAGAACGCCATCATCTGGTCGGCCTCCTGCGAGAGCTCGAACCACGCCTCGTTGCTGAAGACCGCGTTGAAATCGACGTCGCCGGAGCGCACGGGCTCGAGGAACACGTCGTCGAAGGCGTTGTCGAAGCACACCGACGCGCCGAAGCGGTAGTTGCGGCCGTCGCGCGCGTCGAAGGCGAACACCGGGTCGTCGCCCTCGGCCGACGCCAGGTCCGGCACGTAGCCCGCGATGCTGTGGATCGTGTCGCGCACCCAGGCGAGCTTCTCGAGGCCGAGCATCGTCTCGGCGCCCGGCACGCGGTGGATCTTGCTCGCCGGCCCGCGCCGCGGCTGGCCCGGCCCGGGCCACAGCACGACGGAGTTCTTGATGCGCAGCGCGCCGTCGATGGCGGTGATGTACTCGACGCCCGACACGAACGCCGTCCCCGCGGGCGCCGCGCCGCGGCCGCGGGCGCGCCCGGCGCCGAACATTTGCTCCTCGACCCAGAAGCGCTCGTTCGACTGGATCAGCCGCACGAAATCCGGTGGCCAGCCCTCGCCGCGCCAAGGTGCGAAGCGCGCCCCCGCGGCCACCGCCGCCTCGACTTCGGGTCCGACCGCGTAGTAGCGGTACATCGACTCGCCCCAGCACACGAGGTCGGGCACGGGCTCGCCCGCGCGCGCGGCTTCCTCGAAACTGCGCCGCGTGAGCTCGAGCTGCTCGCGCATCAAGCCCTCGGAATCCTCGCCCGACATCTTGCGCGCCTGCTCGACCGCCGGCTGCACGAGGAGCACGCGAGGACCGTCGACGGTGAGCGGCGCGGGCACGAGCAACGCGAGGAGCACCGCGACCGCCGCCGGTGCGACGCCGAACAGCGCCGAGGGAACCCAGTCCGCGCGCTTCGGCGCGCCGGGCAACGGTCGACGCCTCCCCCACGCGTCGGCGAGCGCGCCGCCGAGCGCCGCCAGCACCCAGCTCAAGCCGCCGAAGCCGAACACGCGGGCGGCGCCGCGGATCGGCTCGCTCGCGTGAAGGTGCGTGCCCAGGCGCATCCACTGGATGCCGAAGGGCGGCTCGAGCACCGCGCGGAGCGTTTCGAACAGGAGCCACGCGAGCGGCGCCGCGAGCGCGAGCGGAAAGCGCGCGGCCAACCGTCGAAGCGCCCAGCCTTGCGCGGCGAAGTAGAGCCCGAAGCCGACGCCGATGAACACGAGCGAGCCCTCGTAGACATAGGCGGCCCACGACATGAACCCGCAACCGCCGAGTCCGCCGGCGACGAATTCGATTCGCGCGGCGAAGCGCCCCGCGGCCGACGCGTAGCGCGCCCAGCACGCGACGCCGACGACCGCGAGCGGCCAGAGCGCGTCCTGCGTGACGATGCCGGGGCCCGCCGCGTAGAGCAGCGCGAAGGCGACGGCGAGCCAGGCGGCGCGGAGGAGTGCGGGGAGCGCGGAATTCACGGGCGCGAGATCACGCCGAGCGGAGCTGCGCGAGGCAAGCGAAAAGCGCGGGCGCCGCGCGTTCGAACGCGAAGGCGACGAACTCCGACCGGGCGCATGGGGACGCGGCGAGCGCGACGCTTCACGCGAGGCGGCGGTAGGCGAGCAGCGCGCCGGGTTCGATCGGCCGCTCGAGCGGCGCGACCGCGAGCGCGTCGCAGGCCGAGATGCCGACGATGTCCGCGGAACCGTTCCAGCGCACTGGCCACAGGCCGATCGCGCCGTCGGGTTCGTGCGTCACCGTCACCGGAAGGTGCTGCTCGCGCGAAATCGGCGGCCGCGCGTCGCCGCGCCAGCGTCCGCGGGGCAGCGTCGAGGACTCGACGCCGCTCTCGCCGCCGAGCTTGCGCAGCGCCGGCGCGACGAACAGCGCGTGGTTCACGAGGCACGACACCGGGTTGCCCGGGAGCGCGAAGACCAGCGTCGGTCCGCGCACGCCGAACCACAGCGGCTTGCCGGGCTTGATCGCGACGCGGTGGAACACCGCTTCGACCCCGCAGCGCTCCAGCGCCTCGCCGACGAGGTCGTACTTGCCCATGCTCACGCCGCCGGTCGTGATCAAGACGTCGCAGCCCGCGAGCGCTCCCTCGAAGGCCTCGCGCAACAATTCGGGATCGTCGCGCACGACGCCGCGCGCCACGACCTCGGCGCCCTGCGCGCGCGCCATCGCGGCGAGGTGCAGCGTGTTGCCCTCGCGGATCTGCCCCGGACCCGGGCGTTCTTCCGGTGCGACCAGCTCGTCGCCGCTGGTGAGCACGGCCACGCGCGGCCGGCGCACGACCGGCGCCGGTTCGCAGCCGATCGCCGCCAGCACCGCGAGGTCCACGGTCCGCAGGCGCCGGCCCGCGGCGAGCACTTGCTGCCCGATGCGCAGATCCTGGCCGAGCGGACAGATGTGTTGTCCGGCTCGCGGGCGGTCGCGAAGGCGAATGTTCTCGCCCTCCGCCGTCGATTGCTCGACCATCACCACCGCGTCGCAGTCGGCGGGCAATTCGGCGCCCGTATAGATCGCCACGCACGCTCCGCGCGGCACTCCGCCGGAGAACGCCTTGCCGGCGCGGGACTCGCCGATGAGTCTCAGAAGCACTTCGGGCGGGTTCGAACCCGGCGTCGAACTCGAACTTCCGCTCGCGGCGGGAGTCGCAAAGTCCGCGCTGTGCACCGCGAAGCCGTCCATCGCGCTCTTGCGGAACGGCGGCAGATCCACGTCGGAGATCGGCGCCTCGGCGAGCACGCGGCCCACCGCTTGCTCTATCGGTACGCGATCCATTGCTCCCAGCGGGGTAACGCGCTCTAGAATCCGCGTCAGTGCCTCGGTCGGGGTCAGCATCGCCATCTCGCCGGCAGAGTCTACTCGCCCGGCGCCCCGCGCTCCCCCACTCGCCCCCGATCCCCTGCCGCCGGAACTTCCGGCGCCCCCAACACTCCCCCAACGCGATGACTTCGCGCGTCCCCCATTTCGTCCCCGTGGACCGCCGCGGCTCGCTCCGCAGCTCGAGTTGTGACTCGACGCCCCGGTCGACTCCGTGCTCGACTCCTTGGTCGACTCCTTGGACTCGCGCGCTGTGCGGCCTCGCTCTCGCGAGTTTCGCGCTGGCGTGCAATCGGTCCGCGCAGAACGCCGCCGAGGAGTCGTTCAGCTCGGCCAAGAAGCGCGAACCCGCGCGCGTGCTCGTCGAGCCGTTGGTGCGGCGCGAAATGGTGCGGCGCCTCGAGACGACGACCCGCGTCGAGTCCGAGAGCCACGTGCAAGTCTTCCCGCGCGCGTCGGGCGTGGTGGTCGAGCTGCTGGTCGAGGAAGGCCAGTCGGTCGCCGCCGGTCAGTTGCTCGCCAAGCTCGACTCGCGCGACGCGCAACTGCGGCTGCAGGACGCGCAGGCGGCGCTCGCGGATGCGCGCGCGAACCGGCCCAAGCTCGACCTCGCGACGCGCGAGGCCCAGGCGCGCATCGACGGCATGAAGCGCGCGGCGGAACAAGCGGAGCGCGACCACGAGCGCAACCTCGCGATCTCGAAGGGCGGGCCCGACTCGCCGGGCCTGATCTCGAGCAAGGACCTCGACGCCAGCCAGCTGGCCCTGGACCGCGCGCGCGCGGATCTCGCCACGGCGCTGCTCGCGCACGAGCGCGCGAAGGTCGAGCAGCAGAACGGCGAGCACGCCGTGTCGCGCGCCGAAGTGACGGTCTCGCGCGCCGAGCTCGATCTGTCGTTCACGGAGGTCGTCGCGCCGGTCGTCGGCGTCGTCGCGCAGCGCAGCATCAACCTCGGCGACACGGTTTCGGCGGCCGCCCCGGCCTTCACGCTCACCGACCTCTCGCGCCTGCGCGCCGTGTTCTACCGTCCGCAGCGCGAGCTCGAGCTGTTCGCGAGCGCGCTCGGACCCGAGGGCGCCGCGATCGTCTATGGCGAGGCCGCGAGCGCGCGCGCCGAACTCTCCCTCGTCGCGAGCGCCGAAGCTCTGCCGGGCAAGAGCTTCGCGGGCCGCATCGAACGCGTGGCGCCGACCATCGACGCGGCCTCGGGCAACTTCCGCGTGACCGCGCGGCTCGACGGCGTCGCGCAGGAAGGCGGCGCCCGGCTGCTGCCCGGGATGCTCGTGCGGCTCGAGATCGTCACCGAGCGCCGGCCCGATGCGCTGGTCGCGCCGAAGCGCGCGCTCAAGCGCGAAGGCGACCGCAGCACGCTTCAAATCGTCGACGGAGGCATCGCGCGCTCGATCGAGGTCAGCGAGGGCTTCAGCGACGACAACTGGGTCGAGGTGCAGCCGCGCGGGGACGCGCAGCTCACGGCCGGGCAACTCGTGGTCGTGGTCGGCAACCGCGACCTCGAGGACGGCGCGGAGGTCGTGGCCACCGACGCGACCGGCGCGGTGCTGCAGGCGCCGGTGAGCGACGCGAAGTAGCTCTCGACCCGCCCCCACCTCCCGCCGCCCCCCCGCCGCCCCTTCATGAGCGCCAACGATTCGATGGCCGCGCGCGCCCGCGAGGGTGCGTGGTCGATGCTCGCCGACCGCCCCGTGGCGGTGCTGATGCTGATGGTCGCCTTCGCGGTCTTCGGCGGGGTGTCGCTGGGCAAGCTGCCGGTCGACCTGCTGCCCGAGATCAGCTACCCGACGCTCACCGTGCGCACGACGTACCGCGGCGCGGCGCCGGAGGACATCGAGGACCGGGTCTCCATCCGCCTCGCCGAAGCGCTGTCGACGCTGCCCGGCCTCGTGCGCTCGACCTCGATCAGCCGCGCCGAGACCAGCGACCTCGTGCTCGAGTTCGACTGGGGCACGCCGATGACCTTCGCCGTGCAGGACGTGCGCGACAAGCTCGACGGCGTGCGCCTGCCCGACGGCGCCGAACGTCCGCTGATCCTGCGCTACGACCCCAACCTCGATCCGATCCTGCGCATCGGGCTCACGAGTTCCGAGAAACGCGCGAACGAAGATCGCGTCGAGCGGCTGATCCAGCTGCGCTGGCTGGCGGAGAAGCGCATCAAGCGCGAACTCGAAGCCATCCCCGGCGTGGCGGCCGTGCAGGTGCGCGGCGGCCTGCAGGAAGAGATCCGCGTCCGGGTCGACCCGTTCAAGATGGCGGCGCAGTCGCTCGATCCGGCGCTGCTCGCGCAGCGCCTCGCGGCCGAGAACATCAACGCCTCGGGCGGTTTGATCCGCGAGGGCTCGACCGAGTACCTGGTCCGCACGCTCAACGAGTTCGCGACCCTGCAGGAGATCGAGAACCTGGCGCTCGTGCGGCGCGGCGACGCCGTGATCCGCGTGCGCGACGTCGCGACGGTCGAGCGCACCTTCGCCGAACGCGAGGTGACGAGCCGCATCGCCGGCGCCGAATCGGTCGAGATCGCGGTCTACCGCGAAGCGGGCGCGAACATCGTCGCGCTCGCCGAAGACGTGAAGAAGCGCGTGCTCGGCGACGAAGGGCAGCGCAAGGCGGCCGAGGAGATCCGAAAGCGCGGCGAGGGCCAGGGCGCGTCCTGGGGTGAGCGCGAGCGCGTGGACTACCTCGCGTGGCGCTACCGCGACGACGTGCGCTTCGAGCTGCTCAGCGACCAGTCGACCTTCATCCGCGACGCGGTCGACGACGTGAAGGACTCGGCGATCGTCGGCTCGATCCTCACGGTGCTGGTGATCCTGGCCTTCCTGCGGCAGATCGCGTCGACCTTGATCATCGCCGTGACGATCCCGGCCTCGGTGATCGTGACCTTCGCGCCGATGTACCTGTTCGACGTGTCGATGAACA
>CALFYL010000126.1 GCA_937952135.1 uncultured Planctomycetia bacterium | reverse complement strand
GCGGGTGCTCAACGGTCAGGTGCGCAGCCGAGTTGGCGGTCAGTTTCGCGGTCAGTTTCGCGGTCAGGAGGTAGCGAGATGTCGAAATCGAAGTGGTCGTTCGCGCTCCGTGCGCTCGGTTGTCTGGCGCTGGCCAGTCTCCACGCGAACGGAGCCCCCGTGGATGAGCGGTCCGTGTTGCAGAACGGGAATGTAGTCGATCCTCAGGCACCGTCCTCTCACGGGGACAACGCACTCCGGGACGAAGGCGAACCGGACGGGGGCTTCGAGTCTCTCTATGCGGCGCACCGCGCTGGCGTGACCGTCGAGTTGGAGAAGCTCGCCGACTGGTATGGCTCGGTCCGCCTGCACGGCGACCGAGAGGTCGCGTTCCTGGCGTTGCTCCACTTCGACCCCGCGCACGAAGGCGCGCACAAGGGCCTCAAGCACACGCGCCAACGAGACGGAACGTGGGCGGCCCCGGCGAAGAAGAGCGAGTTCAAGAACGCGAACAAGCAACTCGAAGCCGAGGGTCGCGAGCGGCGCGCCGCCGTCGCCACGGGGTTCTTCGAGCGCGGCAGGGAACTGCTCGAGGCCGAGGCCGACGCAACGGCGGAGAGCCTGCTGCGTTGGCGACGAGCGCTGGTGGCCGACACGCTCGCCATCGACGCGAACCTCGAGGCGGCGCGCGCGCTCGGCGGCGAAGCGCGGCGCGGGGAAGAGTGGGTGCTGGCGGAGACTGTCAAAGCAAAGGAGCAGCGCGCTGCGCTGAAGGAACGTGTCCGGCAGGCGGTCGCCGCGGCGCCGGCGCCGGAGCCCGCCGAGATCACGGCGGCGGAAACCGCGCTGGGATTGCCTTGGGCGCACGCGGTGGCGACGCCGCGCGTGCGCGTACTGACCACGGGCGCGCTCGACGAGGCGCGCACGGCGGCGGTGATGTGCCACGCGGCGCTCGAGCTCTACAGCGGGCTCATGAACTTCACCACCGATCTGCCGGGCAACTACACGCTGTACATCCTCACCAACTCCGCGGGCCGCGACGCGTTCGTCGGCAACTGGCCCGGCTGGAGCGACGCCGAACGCGCCCAAATCAAGACCTGGGCCGGCTGCGGAGTTCCGGGCGATATTCACCAGGCGCGCTGGGATGCGGACGAAGCCCATCGACTCGACGGCGCTGTGCGGCACACACTCGGCTTGCTCACCTTGCGGGAGCTCGGGTTCGATCATCAACGCTGCGCGTGGGCCTGGGAGGGCTTCGGGATCTACCTCACACGCGAACTCGTCGGCACGCGCTACACCTGGTACTCGACGGCGCCCGAAAGCGGCGACAAGGAGACCAAGGACCTTCTCGGTCGCTTGATGTTGACCGATGTCAACTGGGTCGACGAGTACTACCAGCGTGCGAAGCGCGGACGTGCGCCGACCTTGGCCAAGCTGTGCGGCACGCGGATCGACAAGTTCGGAGTCGACGACATTCTCGGTTCGTACGCCCTTGCCGCGTATTTGATCGAAGGTCGCTTCGATGAAGTGCCGAAACTCATGCGCGCCACAGGCGACGACGGTGGTGCGACCGCGCTCGCGGCGCTGTTCGACGGCGACCTCGCCGCCGGAGACGCGCGGCTTCTGCGCTGGCTGTCCGAGCGCAAGTAAGCCCCTGGATCCGTTTCATGGCTACCAACCCCACTCCCTTCTCGAAACCTCGATCATGAAGCTAGCTCGCAAGTTGGCCTGGACGATGTTCGCGCTGCTCGGACTCTCGTGGTCCGCGCTCGCTGGGTCGAGCCTCGCTCCTTCCACCGTCGCCGCGCCCGGCCGCGTCGCGTGGGCGCATTCGGCGGCCGTGGACGGCGACTCGTCCGTTGCGCCGATTCACTGGCAGCGAAAAGCGCTGTCGCTCGAAGCTCTCCCCGGCGAGCTGCCGGAGTCGGCGAAAGCCGCCATCTCCGTGTGGGCCGGCTGGAGCGGTGCAAACGGCTACCAGCTCGATCTCGACGCGAGCGCTCGGCTGTTGCTCGTGACGCGGCGCGGTTCGAGCGCGGCGGCGAAGCAACTCGGCATCGCGGAGCAAGTGCTGAAACGACTCGACGACACGCTGCCGGCGCCGGCGCCGACGTCGCCGCGGCCGGCCTCCGCGGAGCGCGGCGGCGCAGGCCGGGACTCGCTGCCCGAGGACCCCGAGGCGGCGCCGCCGGGCGCACAGCGCGAATCCCCGTACGGCCGAAGCAGCGGCGCGAGCTGGTCCACGCAATGGGGCGCCGGCAGCAAGCCGCTCGACACCGAGACGATGGTGATGTTCGCGGTGCGCACCGAGACGGATTTCGTCGCCCTGCTCGACAAGCTGGTCGAACTGGCGCCGGAACTCGCAGCGTGGCGCGCGAAGGCGGAGCAGTTCCCCGGATTCGCGCTGGAGGCGCCCCTCGCTGGAGCGGTCGTCCTCGAAGCGGGGGGACAGGAGGAGTTCAACGCCGAGAACGAACTCGCTCACCGGGTCGCCGAACTGTCGGTGCTGAGGCGCTTTGGGCGCCAGCCGTATTGGGTGCTCCAGGGCTGGGCCTGGCACGTTGAGCAGTCGGTCTGCAGGAGCTTCTACTGCTTTCCTTACCGCAATGGCTTCGTGGGCGTGGGCGAGCACTCGGGATGGGACCGATCCCTGCGCAGTCACTGGTCGAAGTCGAAAGACGCGCTGACCATGGCCGACGTCGCCGGCCTTCAGCGCGGCGCCTGGGACGACGCCGCCGCACGGCACGCCTGGGGCGCGGTGGCCTACCTGTCGCGCAGCCATGCCAAGGAGCTACCCGCCGTGCTCAAAGCCTTCTACGAGGCCTGGGACCGCGGCTCGCGGCGCGACCTCGGCGCCGGCCGCTGGGAGCGAGACCCGAACTTCGAACTCTCTCCCGCGGAGCAGCAGAGGATCCTGGAGACGCACGCCTCTCCGAAGTTCCTGGAGGACCTTCGGCGCTTCTTCGCCCAGGGGGCCAGTTCGTCGGCTGCGCGGCGCTGAACGGAGCTCGCTGGGCCGATCCCTCCGAGTCCCCGGGGCGGCGACTCGCCAACCGGATGACCCGAGGACCCGCCCATTGACCGTCTTGCGCGTGCGGCTATCCTCGTCCGCCCTGATCGGCGCCCCGCGGCGGACCGGCGCGCCTCCGCGCGACGGTGGTGCTGGGCGCCGTCAGCGTCGAAGGGACAGCAGCGGACTCGCCTCACAGCGCGTCGCGCGGGCTCCTTCGAGGACATCCACGGCGGCATAGCCAAGCGGTAAGGCGACGGATTGCAAATCCGTTATTCCCCGGTTCGATTCCGGGTGCCGCCTCCACCTTCCGCGCACTTCGCCCGCGAGCGGGGGCGAGCGCGAACAGCGATTTTTGCCCGAAGCGGGCACGAGGCGCTGGGGGCGCGTGGTGCGCACCACGACGCGCGGGGCGCCGCGCAATGCCCGAAGTCACCCCGGGAGAAGCCCTTCGACGCCCTGCGATCCAGCGTGCTGTCGGCGACGGTGAGTGCGCGCGGTGGCCCCGGAGTGGGAGCGGTGCGCTGGGGCTGCTAGAGTCAGGGATGGCGCGCCGAGGGGTGCGATGCGCCGCTGCGCGAGGGGTAGCCGGGTTCACCGAGGCTTGCCCGAGCGCCGATAGAAGCTCACCCCAGGCCCGAGCGGTGCGAGCCCGCCGCGGCTCCCCTGACCGCCAGCCAGCCCGATCGCCAGCCAGAGTGCCATCCACCCCATGTGCGGAATCTTCGGCGTCGTCTACGGGCCTGACGCCCACATCCAGCCCGCGTTCGCGGCGAAGGTCGTCGAGACTTTGTTCCGCTGCTCCGAGGCGCGGGGGAAGGAAGCGGCGGGGCTGGCCGTCTACGACGGCAAGTCGATCAACGTGCTGAAGCAGGCCGGGTCGGTCGACGAATTCCTGGCGCACCCCAAGTACCGCGAAGTGATGGACGGCGCGCTCGGCGTGTGGGGCGCGGCGCTGCGCGAGGGTCGCGAGACGACGCTCGCCATCACCGGTCACTCGCGTCTGGTGACGAACGGCGCGCAAACCGAGGGCGCCAACAATCAGCCGGTCGTCGCGCGCGGCTCCGTCGTGATCCACAACGGCATCATCGTCAACGAAGCCGACTTGTGGCGCCGCAACCCCGAGCTCGAGCGCACCTCGGAGGTCGACACCGAGGTGCTCGCGAAGCTCCTGCGCAAGCACTTCAACGAGTCGGGCGACATGGTCTGGGCGACGCGCCGCACCTTCAGCGAGATCGAAGGCGCCGCGTCGGTCGCGTGCTTCCTCGACGACGTGCGCAACTTGCTCCTCGCGACGAACACCGGCTCGCTCTTCATCGCCGGCAACGAACGCAAGACCTTCATGGTGTTCGCGTCCGAGCGCTTCATCCTGCAGCGCCTGCTCTCGGAGGCGAACGTCGAGCAGCACGTCGGCGCCTGCAAGATCGAACAGTTGCAAGCTGGCAACGGCATGCTGATCGACCTCGGCGATGTGTCGGTGCGCTCGTTCAACAGCCTCGGCGCGCCCGTGGCCGCGGCCGCGCCGGCGGCGCCCGATGCAAAGTCGGAGCGCTCCGCGCGCGTCGAGATCGTCGACCACACCACGACTCCGAAGAGCCTCAAGCGCTGCAAGCTGTGCATCCTGCCCGAGACCTACCCCTTCATGAACTTCGACAAGGAAGGGGTGTGCCAGTACTGCCGTCGCTGGAAGACGATCGCCGTGAAGGGTGAGGAAGCGCTGTTCAAAGCCGTCGAGCCCTACCGCTCGAAGGACGGCAAGCCGGATGTGATCGTGGCCTTCTCCGGCGGCCGCGACAGCGCCTACGGCTTGCACTACGTGAAGAAGAAGCTGGGCATGAACCCCGTGGCCTTCACCTACGACTGGGGGATGGTCACCGACCTCGCGCGCCGCAACCAGGCGCGGCTGTGCGGCAAGCTCGGCGTCGAGCACATCCTTCGCTCGGCGGACATCCCGACCAAGCGCCGCTACGTCCGCAAGAACGTCGAAGCCTGGCTGCGACAGCCCGAGATCGGCATGGTCACGCTGTTCACGGCGGGCGACAAGCAGTTCTACAAGTACGCGCGCGAGTTGCGGCAGGAGACCGGCATCAAGCTGGTGATTTTCTGCACAGGCAACATGATCGAGGACACGCCGTACAAGACGGGTCTGTGCGGGATCGACGAGAAGGACCACGGCATGACGCTGACGGGCCTGCACTTCTCGGATGAGATGAAGTTGCTCTGGTACTACTTCAAGAACTACCTGAAGAACCCGGGCTACTGGAACGAGTCGCTGTGGGACACGCTCGACGCGTACTACCAGACCTTCGTCGTCAAGGACGATTTCCTGTACCTGTTCCACTACCTCAAGTGGGAAGAGGAGGAGATCGTCGGCACGATCCGCCGCGAGTACGACTGGGAGGTCGCCACCGACACGACGACCACTTGGCGCATCGGCGACGGCACAGCGCCCTTCTACAACTACATCTACATGACGATGGCCGGCTTCTCGGAAGACGAGGTCATGCTGTCGAACATGATTCGCGAGGGCGTGATGACGCGCGAGCAAGCGCTCGCGAAAGCGGCGGAGTACAACAAGCCGCGCTGGCCGAGCTTGCGGGAGTACGCACAGCTCGTCGGCTTCAACCTCGAAGAGGCGATCCAGCGCATCAACGCTGCGCCCAAGCTGTACTGAGACAGCGGCCGGTCGGAGTCCGGCTTCCCGGCGCTGATTCTCGGCGCTGCGCTCGAGCGGCGTCGGCGCCCCGCGAGCTCAGTTCGACTCGGCGAGGTGCGCGCGAAGCAGGGCCGCGCGCTCCGCGATGCGCTCGCGGGGATCGTCGCGGCGCACGGCGACCCAGGCGGCGTGGACAGCCGCGCCGCCGGGATCCGAGGCGTGCGCTTCGAGCCAGCGACCGAGGGCGATCTCGGGGCCCGCGCTGTCGACGAGCCCGCTGGTGAAGTGCTCGAGCAGGACGCCCGCCTCGGCGGGCGTCATTTCGCCCGGCGCGCAGGCAGCTAGCGAGCACAGTGCGGCGACTCGGAGGTCGAGCGGCTCTTCCGCCGACTGCAGCGCCTTCAGCGACGACGCGGAGGACGCCAGCCCGAGCAGTCCCAACGCGCGCGCCGCGGACACGCGGACCTCGAGCGGCCAGTTGCGCGCCGTTCGATCGATCAAGGTGGCTTGCGCGGGCTCGTGGCCGACCGCGCCGAGCGTCAGCAGCACCTGGTCGCCGATCTCGGGGTCGTCGACGACCTCGAGCAACTTGGGGCCCGCCGCGCGCGCGCGCCGGCCCATGCGCTCGAGGCACTGCGCCGAGTGCGCGCGGATGTAGCGGTCCGCGTCGTCGAGCGCGGCCGCGAGCAGCGGCGCCGCGTGCGCGTGCTCGCGCGAGAGCACGAAGCGGCTGTCGTCGACGCCGCGCAACTGCCACTCGGAGAAGCGCTCGATGCGCTTCCACACCTCGAGCTCGCGCGCGGGACTGAAGCTCGGCGCCTCGAGCGCCTTCTCGTCGCCATCGTTCCACGCACGCAGCAGCGCCGCCGCATCGTCGTATCCGGCATCGCGCGCCAGATCGGCGAGCGCCGCGCGCGCGAGCTCGGGTTCGGGCGCGCGGCTCGCGACGACGAACAGCGCGTCCAACCCGGAGTACACGCCGAAGTGAGCCAGCGTGCGCGCGAGGTACACGACCGTCTCGTCGTGCTTCTCGTAGCGCAGCGTGAGGATCAGCCGCGGCACGATCCAATCCTGCTCGCAGTTGCCCAGGCGCCACGCGCAGTGCGCGCGCAGCCAGCCCTCGGGATCCTGGCGCACCAGCGGCAGCTCGATGCGCTCGACGAGCGCATCCGCCGCGGCGCGGGTCTTCGTCTCGCCGAGAACCTGCGCGGCGGACAGCCGCACGTTCTGCGAGGCGTCGGAGTCGAACAGCTTCTCGCGCAGCAGCGCCGTCGCCGCCGCGCCGAGCGACACGAGTTCCTCGCGCGCGAGACGCTTGAGCGAATCGTCCGCGCCCTCGAGCGCCGCGAGCAAGCCGTCCACTCGCTCGCGAACCTCCGCCGACGGTTCTTCCGCGGTCGTCGCCGCGAAGCCATCGGCGCCGCTGGCCGTGAGCTGGGCGGTGAGCTCGTCGATGCGAGCGCGCGCGACCGCCTTCAATCCGGCTCGCGCCGCGGGTCGCTGCACGGCGCGCGGGCCGCCGCTCTCGTCGGGGGCGGATGGCTCGCACCCCGCCGCCGCGAGGATCGCGAACGCCCACAGCGCCGCCGCGCGCGCCGATGCGGCTCTCACGGCGCGACCCTTCGCGAGTGCACCAACGAAGCCTCGCTCTGCGGATCGGGCCGCTCGGGGTCGGCGTAGTACGGCGTGAGCTTGTAGAAGAGCGCCACTTCGATCTCGCCGCGCGCCTCGGCGGCGTCGATCACCAGGCGCAGGGTTTCGCCCGCGGGCAGCTCCGTGTTCTGCATGCCGACCTCGTGCCGATACGGGTTGCGGAAGCGGTGCAGATGCCGCCACTCGCCGGGCGCGCCGTCGGCGCCGAGCTCGCGCCAGAACACGTCCGACGCGCGGCTGCGTTCGTCGGTGGGGTAGTTGTGCCCCGCGCCGACGTTCTCGACCTCGACGACGACGCCCTCGGCGCCGCGCGTCGCGCGCAGCTCCACCGCGCGGCGCACCAGTTCGAGATCGTGCCCGCCGTGCATCGCGTGATCGCGGCCCTTGGAAGGATCGCCGTCTCGATACGGCATGTGGCACGACAGACAGTCCTGATAGCCAGGCCCCGGCTGCGCGTAGCGGCTCGCCTTCCATTGGTCGACGGTGCCGTGCTGGTTGTGGCAGCCCGCGCAGAACTCCGGCCGGATCAACTCGCGCGTCGCCACGGGCCGGCAGGCGGCCGAGGGATTGTCGAGCGTGCCGGCGATGGAGCCGTCCGGCGCCAAGTGGCACGTGATGCAGTCGACGCCTTCGATCTGGCGCGTCTGTCGCGGCAGCACGCGCTCGCCCAAGCCGCTGACGAGCACCGGTTGCGGCGAGTGGCAGTCGATGCAGTCCTTGTTCGAGAAGTCGTTCGACTGCTTGCGCACTTCGACATCGGTCCACGACTGCGCGTGCCAGGACTGGCTCCACTCGGCGTACGGCGCAGCGTGACACTCGGCGCACTGGCGCGAACTCGACCACTCCACGGGCTCGGCCGGCGGAGGGGGAGTCACGAAGATCGCGACGAGAGCCCACGCGGCGACTCCGAGCACGACGACACCGAGCACCCCACGCACATTCATCGCGCGGCCTCCGTTTCGATGCGGCCGGAACGCATCCGGACGGTGCGCGTCGCGATGCCCTGTGCTTCGTCGGGAGCGTGTGTGACGTGGACCACGGTCAACCCCAGGCGTTGTTGCAGTTCGTGAAGTTTGGCGAGCAGCTCGCCGCGCAACTCCGCGTCGAGCGGGCCGAGCGGCTCGTCGAGCAGCAGCAGCCGCGGCGAAACGGCGATGGCGCGCGCGAGGGCGAGGCGCTGCGCTTCGCCGCCCGAGAGCGTCCCCGGCATGCGTTCCTGATAGCCCGGCAGCTCCACCCATTCGAGCAGCTCGGCGACGCGCGCGGTCCACGTGGACTTTGCCACCCCGGCGCAGGAGAGCACGAATTCCAGCTGTTTTCGCGCCGCGAGGTGCGGCCACAGCGCTCCACCTTGGAACAGCATGCCGACGCCGCGCTTCTCGGGTGCGGTGCGGATCCGAGCCGCCTCGCTTGCGATCTGTCCGAACAGTTCGATGCGGCCGGCGCTCGGCTTCGCGAGCCCGGCGATGGCGCGCAGGAGCGTCGTCTTGCCGCACCCGGAGGGGCCGACGAGCAAGAGGTGCTCGCGCTCCGGCACGTCGAGGTCGATCGACTCGAGGATGCGGCGGCCGCCGGCGTCGACGCACAGTCCGCGGATCTCGATGGCGTTCACGGGAGGAGCTCCAGCCGGCGGCGAGCGAACAGGGACCAGAGGGTTCCGGGCAAGAGGATCAGGAACAAGAGAATCAGCGCCATGGCGGCGACGAAATCGTCGCGGCCGAAGTGGACCTGGTTGAAGATGCGGAACATCGCCGTGCGGTTCGCGGCGGGCGTGAGCATCGTCGCGTCGAGTTCGCGAAGGGACAGAACGAACACGCCGATCCACCCGCCCAGAACGGCCGAGCGCAGGTTCGGCGCGACGATCTGGAACAGCCGTCGCGCCGGCCCGGCGCCTGCGAGGCGCGCCGCTTCCTCGAAGCGCGGATCGAGCGAGGCCGTCGCCGCGGACAGGATCAGCACCGCGAAGGCGGCGAAACGCCCTGTGAGCAGCAGGATGACGACGCCCGCGCCGTCGTAGAAGCCCGCGCTCCAGTCGTGGTTCCACAGCACGATGACGCCCACGCCGAGCAGGATCGCGGGCGCGCCGATCGGCAGAACCACGAGGCTCTCGAGCCAGCGGCCGCCGCGCATGCGTTCGAGCGCGTGGCCGAGGACGAGGGCGAGCGCCGCGCACGCTGTCGCGGCGGCGAGCGACCACAGGATGCTGTTCGCGAGGTCCTCGCGACCGCGCTCGATGGCGAGCGCGAACGAGCGCCCGATGCGCGCGACCTCGAAACCTCGCGTGGCCCCGCCGGCCTCGTAGATCAAGCGCCCCGCGGGGATCAGCGCGCCGATCGCGACCAGCGCGAGGCAGAACGCGAAGGCGGGCCAGCGCCACGCGCCGAGCTCGAACGGCGCGGGCTGGCGGAAGTCGTTCGACAGCGACGCCATCGCGCCCTTGCGGCGCAGCGCGAGCGCCGGGAGCAACGCAGCGAGCGTGAGGGCGATGAGCGGGAGAGCGGTGGCCACCGCGAGGCCCGGCTTCGACTCGATGCGCCAGTTGGCGAAGATCTCGGCGGCGTACACGCTGAACTTCGGCTGGCTGAGCCAGGACACGTAGTCGGGCACCGAAAAGTCGTTCACCGTGAACACGAAGGCGAGGCACGAGCCGCACGCCGCGGAAGGCAGCACGAGCGGCAGATCGCAGCGCAGCACGGCCCACCAGCCACCGGCGAGGCGCGCTGCCTCCTCGCGGCGCGCATCGATGCGCTCGAAGGCGCGCGCACTGAACAGCGCCACGAGCGGAAACGTGCTGAGCGTCGAGACCGCGTAGGCCGCGGGCGCGCCGCGGATGTCCGCGAGCACCGTCCACACCATCGCGAGGATCATCGGCGGAATCAGCAGCGGCGCGAGCCCGAGCGGCCGCAGCACGCGCGCGAACGGGACGTCGGTGCGTGCGACCAGAAAGCCGAAGGGCAATCCGAGGGCGGTCGCGAGCAGGGCGACGCTCGTGCCGTACAGCGCGGTGCGTCCGAGCAGCGCGGTGTTCCGGGCATCGAACATCGCCGCGAGGTCCGCGGTCTCGACGCGCGGCAGCATGGCTGCGAGCGGCGCGAGGCCCGCGACGACGAAGAGCGCGATCGCGAGGGCGACCAGCGGCCGACTCACTTGAGGAAGCGCTCCTTGAACTGGCCGAGGCGCCGTTCGACGTCGGCGCCGACCCGCGCCCAGTCGACCGCCATCACGCTCAACTCGGCGGCCGACTTGACGTGTTCGGGCCGCTTGACGCTGGCTCGAACCGGGATCTGCGCGCCCTCGGCGAAAGCCAGGCGCTCCTCGACTTCGCGCGACAAGATGAAGTCCACGAGCTTGCGCGCTGCCTCCGGATGCGGCGCGTCCTTCAGGATCGCCACCGAATTGGGGATCAGCAGCGCGCCGCGCGCGTTCGGGTTCGCCTCGCTGCGTTGGTCGGGGAACACTTGCGCGACCGGGTGGCCCTCCATGCGCGCGACGTTGAAGTCGTCGGTGTCGGTCAAGCCCCAGGCCATCTGGCCCTCGCGCACGAGGCGCATCACCTGGCCGTTGCTCTGCACGAGGTTGACGCCGCTCTCCTCGATCCGGCGCACGAATTCGTCGCCGGCGGCGTCGCCCTCGGTCGCGTACAGAGCCGTCAGGTGCGTCAGCGTCGTTCCGGTCAGCGGCCGCGCCATGCACACCTTGCCTCTCCACTTCGCGTCGAACAGATCCTCGAGCGAGTCGATCTCCGCAGGGTTCGCGAGCTCGGTGTTCACGATGAAGACACGGCCGCGAGCGGCGAAGGCGGTCCAGCGGTGCTGCGGGTCGCGGAACTCCGCCGGGATGTCGGCGGCGCTCGGGCTGTCGTAGCTCGCGAGGAGTCCGTCGTTCGCCAGGGACACGGTGTGCGCGAGCTCGTTGTTCCAGAACACGTCGCAGCGCGGGCGCGCGTGCTCTTCGCGGATGCGCTTGACGAGCCCGACGGTCTTCGCCGCCTCGACGTCGAACTCGGCTCGCACCACCAGCCCGGTCTTCCGCTCGAACTCCTTCACCAGCGTCTCGGAGAACATCTGGTCGAGCGAGCAGTACAGCACCACGTCGGCTTCGCGGGAGCACGCCGCGAGGGCGAGCATCCCGAGGGCGAGCACGGCGCCGCGGAGCGAGCGAACGAACGGGCGGGGGAGTCGGGTCATGGGCTGGTGGCTAGCGCGAGGAGCCTCGCGGGCCACAGCGCCCGGGAGCGACCCGAGTTGCGGAGGCGCCGCGCGAGGGGTGCGAAGGGAGGTCGAGACGGTAGCGCAGGTCGGTCCGCGGACCCAAGTGCGCGCGCGACGCCAGCCTCCGCGGGCGTTCGCCGCGCGCGGTCCACGCGCGGTTGTCGCCGACGCCGCTGGGAGTATGCTCACGCCCTTGCCGACCGGCGATCGCGCGCCGCGCGGCGCCGCCGCCCGCCGGTCCTCACCGCTCGCCCCACACGACTCGCCCACGATTTCCGCCTTGAAACTCGCCCAACGCCTGTCGAATCTCGGCACCGAGTCCGCCTTCGAAGTCCTCGCTCGCGCCAAGGCGCTGCAGAAGGCCGGCAAGAGCATCGTCAACCTCGGCATCGGTTCGCCCGACTTCCGCACGCCCGAGAACATCGTCGAAGCCGGCCGAAAGGCGCTCGCCGACGGCTACCACTTCTACACGCCGGCGAAGGGCCTGCCCGAGCTGCGCGAAGCGGTCGCGGAGGATTGCCAGAAGCGCCGCGGCGCCGCCGTCGATCCCGAGAACGTGATGATCGTGCCCGGCGGCAAGCCGACGATGTACTTCGCGATCTCGATGTTCGGCGAGCCGGGCGCGGAGATCCTGTACCCCAATCCGGGCTTCCCGATCTACGAGTCGCTGATCAAGTACACGGGCGCGACGCCGGTTCCGATCGAGCTGCGCGAGGACAGCGGCTTCTCGTTCAACCCCGAAGCGGTGCTCGCCAAGATCACGCCGCGCACGCGCTTGATCGTCGTCAACACGCCGGCCAACCCGACCGGCGGCGTGATCCGCAAGCCCGAGATGGACAAGCTCGTCGCGGGGCTCGAGAAGCACCCCGACGTCGCGATCCTCTCCGACGAGATCTACTCGCGCATGCTCTACGACGGCGAGGAGCACGTGAGCTTGTATTCGTACCCCTCGATTCGCGACCGCGTGATCGTGCTCGACGGCTGGTCGAAGACCTTCTCGATGACCGGTTGGCGGCTGGGCTACGGCGTGTGGCCGAAGTCCCTGATCTCGGTGGCCGAGCGCTTGCAGATCAACTCGAACTCGTGTCCGAGCGCGCCCGTGCAAGTCGCCGGCCGCGAAGCGCTCGTCGGGCCGCAAGAGGCCGTGGCGAAGATGATGAAGGCCTTCGACGAGCGCCGTCGCGCGATCGTCGCGGGTTTGAACGAGATTCCCGGCTTCTCGTGCGTGATGCCGAAGGGCGCGTTCTACGCCTTCCCGAACATCACGAAGACGGGCTTCAAGTCGAAGGACCTCGAAGTGAAGCTGCTGCAGGAAGCGGGCGTCGCGATCCTCTCGGGCACGGCCTTCGGCGCGCTCGGCGAGGGGTACCTGCGCTTCAGCTACGCGGCGAGCATCGAGGACATCCGCGAAGCGCTGCAGCGCGTGAAGAACTGCCTCGCGACGGCTGGAGTGAAGTAGGTCCGTGGCGCAGCTCGCGGACTTCCGCAGCGACACCGTCACGCGGCCGAGCAGCGAGATGCTCGCGGCGATGGCCGCCGCCGAGGTCGGCGACGACGTGCTCGACGGCGATCCGACCGTCGCGCGGCTGGAGCGGCGGCTCGCCGAGATGCTCGGCAAGGACGGCGCGTGGTTCGTGCCTTCGGGCACGATGGCGAACTCGGTGGCGCTCGGTTCGTGGACGCGCCACGGCGACGAGGTGATCTGCGAGCGCTCCGCGCACATGGTGCAGTGGGAGAGCGGCGCGGCCGGCGCATTGCACGGCGTGCAGACCACGACGCTGATCGCGCCGAACGGCGTGCTCGACCCGGAGGAAGTGCGGCGCGCGGTGCGCCTGCGTTCGCTGCACTGCCCCAGGACCGCGCTGATCTGCGTCGAGCAGTCGTTCATGGGTTCGGGCGAGGGTCCGGGCGGGCGCGTCGTGCCGCTCGAGGGTTTGCGCGCGCTGCACGCGACCTCGCGCGAGCTCGGGCTTCCGATCCACATGGACGGCGCGCGCCTGTTCAACGCGGCGGTCGCGAGCGGTGTCGACGTGCGCGAGTACGCGGCGTGCGCCGATTCCGTGTCCGTGTGCCTGTCGAAGGGCCTCGGCTGTCCCGTCGGTTCCTTGATCGCGGGCCCGCACGACTTCCTCGAGCGCGCGCGCCTGATGCGCAAGCGACTCGGCGGGTGGATGCGCCAGGCCGGCTATCTGGCCGCCGCCGGGCTGTACGCGCTGGAGCACAACGTCGCGCGCCTCGCCGACGACCATTCGCTCGCCAAGGAACTCGCGAGCGTGCTCGACGGCAGCGGCGGCCTCGACTGCAGGCCTTCGGAGGTCGACACGAACATCGTGATGGCGCGCGTGCTCGACAAGCGCCGCGACGCAGCCTCGCTGATGGGCGAGTTCCGCGCGCGCGACGTGCTCGTCCTGCCGATGAACGACTCGACGCTGCGCTTCGTCACCCACCTCGACGTGGCGACCGAGGATGTCGCGCGGGTCCTGGTCGCGGTCGAGGACATTTTCCGGCGCTGAGGTCGCTCGGAGCACGCGTCGGCGCGGGCGCGCCGTCGCCTGGCTCAGCGCTGCACGTGCGCGCGGATCGCTTCGAGGAACAGCGGGCCGAGGTCGTCGAGCTTCTTCGCGCCCACGCCGCGAACCGTGCGCAACTCGTCGACGTCGGTGGGCTGCACGGCGGCGAGCTCCTGCAGCGTGCGGTCGCCGAAGATCATGTAGGGCGGCACGCCGCGTTCGCTCGCGAGCTTGCGGCGCAGTTGGCGCAACTTCTCGAACAGCGTTTCGTCGTACTCGATGTCGCTCGGTGCGGCCGCGCGGCGCGAACGGCGCGAGCGCGGCAGTTGCGGGATCTCGAACAGCGTGATCGGCGCGCGGGCGTGCATCACCTCGACACCGGCGCGCGTGAGAGAGAGCGTCGGATAGCGTCCGGCCGCGGTGACGAGCAGCCCGAGGCCGACGAGTTGCTCGATCCAGTGGCGCACCTGGCGCGGGTCGTGCTGGCGCAGCAAGCCGAAGGTCGTGAGCTTGTCGTGGCCGACCGACTTGAGCTTCTCGTCGGCGACGCCGCAGAGCACGTCGGTGACGTGCGAAGCGCCGTAGCGCTGCTGGCAGCGCACCACGCACGAGAGGATCATCTGCGCGATGCGCTGCGAGTCCGCGACCGTCGCGAGCTCGCCGAGGCACACGTCGCAGGCGCCGCAGCCGTTCGCCGCTATCGAGTCTTGCGGCGCCTCATGCGGCGTCCAAGCCTGTCCGAAATGCTCGACGAGGAACTTGTGGCGGCAGATCGCGCTCGTCGCCCAGCCGTACATCTCCGACAGGCGCGCCAGCGCGTTTTGCGTTTCCGACGGATCGAGTTCGACGCCGTTCGCTCGCGCTTCGGCCGCGCTGCGCTCCTGGAGTTGCTTCCAACCGTGGTAGTCGGCGCCGGAGTAGAACAGCACGCACTCGGCGGGCAACCCGTCGCGCCCCGCGCGGCCGGTCTCCTGCGCGAACTGCTCGACGCCCTTCGGCAGCGCCGCGTGCACGACGAAGCGCACATCGGGTCGATCGATGCCCATTCCGAACGCCACGGTGGCGACGATCACGTCCACGGACTCGGCGAGGAACTGCTCCTGATTGCGCTGGCGCACATCGGCGTCGAGGCCCGCGTGGTAGGGGAGACAACGCACGCCGCTCGCCGCGAGTTGTTGCGCGAGGCTGTCGACGTCCGTGCGTCGCAGGCAGTACACGATGCCGGCCTCGCCCGAATGCCGGCGGATCACCTCGAGCACTTGCGCGTCGGCGTCGCGCCGCGGCGTGAAGCGGTAGGTGAGGTTCGGGCGGTCGAAGCTGCCGACGAGCACGAGCGGATCGCGCAGGCCGAGTTGCTTGGCGATGTCGGCCTGCACCTGCGGCGTCGCGGTCGCGGTGAAGGCCTGGATCGGCACCTCGGGCCGCGCGGCGCGCAACTCGCCCAAGCGCCGGTATTCCGGCCGAAAATCGTGACCCCAGTGGCTGATGCAGTGCGCCTCGTCGATCACGAGCGTCTCGACGCCCCAGGCCGCGAGGTCCTCCGCGAAGCTCGCCACCATCAAGCGCTCCGGCGCCATGAACAAGAGCCGCAACTCGCGCGCGGCGAGGCGCTGGTGGATCGCGTGCTTCTCCGGGCCGCTCATCGCGCTCGACAGCGCCGCCGCAGGCACGCCGCTCTCGGCCAGGCTCGCGACCTGATCCTGCATGAGCGAGATCAGCGGACTGATGACTACGGTCAATCCATCGCGCAGCAGGGCGGGCGCCTGGTAGCAAAGGCTCTTTCCGCCGCCCGTCGCCATCACGACCAGGGCGTCGCGGCCCTGGAGCGAGGCGAGCATGGCCTCGTCTTGGAGCGGGCGAAGCTCGCGGTAGCCCCAGACGCGCTCCACCGTCTCGAGCAGCGCCGCGAGCGGGCCGGAGCGGGCGTCCGTCGACGGTCGGGAGGGAGACGTGGGAAGAGGCTGCATCGCGCGGGAAAACGGCACGGTAGCAGACCCGCGGCTCGAACGTGACCGCGGAGCGCGCTCGCGAGCGCTCGAGTGCGCCCCGGAGTCAGCGCAGGCGTGGGAGCGTGGGCGCACACAGCGTTGTATCCTGCGCGCTTGCGCGTCGCGCCTGTGGAGCGCGCGCCACCTCCCCGACGTCCCGCACCGAGCTACCTCCCGATCCATGGGCATCTTCAAGGCCTACGACATCCGCGGCAAATTCCCCAAGGAGCTCGACGCGCCGCTCGCACGCAAGATCGGCGCGAGCTTCGCGCGCCTGCTGAACGCGAAGCGTCTCGCGGTCGGTCGCGACATGCGCACGCATTCGCCGGAGGTTCAAGGCGCGGTGATCGAGGGGATCCGCGACACGGGCTGCGACGTGCTGGACATCGGGCTCGCGTCGACGCCGATGGCGTATTTCGCGATCGGTTCGCAGGACGTCGACGGCGGTCTCAACGTGACGGCCAGCCACAATCCTGGCGAGTACAACGGCATGAAGCTGTGCTCGCGCGGCGCGCGGCCGATTTCGGCGGCGAACGGCATCCTCGACATCGAGCGCATGTGCGCCCAGCCGCAGCCGGCGCCCGTCGCCAAGCGCGGCGAAGTGCAGCGGATCGAGCTTCTCGACGCCTACGCCGACCACGTCGCGAAGTTCGCGCGCATCGATCGGCCGATGACCGTCGCCATCGACGCGGCGAACGGCATGGCGGCCTACACCCTGCCGCCGATCCTGAAGCGCTTGAAGAATCTGACGGCGCACACGCTGTTCATGGAGCTCGACGGGTCGTTCCCCAACCACGAAGCGAATCCGATCAAGGAAGAGAACTTGCGCGACGTGCAGGAGCTCACGCGCAAGCACAAGGCGCACTTCGGCGTCGGCTTCGACGGCGACGCCGACCGCTGCTGCTTCGTCGACGAAACCGGCCGCACCGTGTCGGCGGACCTGATGACGGCGCTGCTGTCGCACGTCTTCCTCGCGAGGAAGCCGGGTTCGCCCGTGGTTTACGACCTGCGCTCGTCGTGGGTGGTCAAGGAAGAGATCCAACGCGCGGGCGGCGAGGCGATCCGCGACCGCGTCGGGCATTCGTTCATCAAGGCGACGATGCGCGAGAAGGGCGCCGTGTTCGCTGGCGAACTCTCCGGGCACTTCTACTTCGCCGACAACTTCGTGAGCGACTCGGGCGAGATCGCCTTCGTGAGCGCGTTGTCGCTGCTCTCGCAGGGCGACGCGCCGCTGTCGAAGCGCGTGGAGTCGCTGCGCCGCTACCACGCAACGGGCGAGATCAACTTCCACGTCGCCGACAAGGACGCCGCGATCGCGCAGCTCGTCGAGCGCTTCAAGGCCGGCCGTCAGGACATGCTGGACGGCGTGACGGTCGAGTTCGGCGACCTGTCGAGTCCGGACTGGTGGTGGTTCAACGTCCGCGCCTCGAACACCGAGCCGCTGCTGCGATTGAACCTCGAAGCGCGCAACCAGCGGACGCGTGACGCGCGGCGCGACGAGCTCGTGGGGTTGCTCGGGACGCCGGAGCACTGAACCCGGCCCGCGCTCGAACCGGCCCGCGCTCGACGGGGCGCGCGCGCCGAGGAGCCGAACGAACGACGTGAGCGAACCGCGCTGGTCCATCGACGACGTCCCGGAGAGGCCGGGCGTGTACCTGTTTCGCGATGACGCGGGAGAGGTGCTCTACGTCGGCAAGGCGCGCAAACTGAAGAGCCGGCTGCGCTCCTACCGCCGCCCGGGCGGCGACGGGCGGCTGATGATCCGCTTCCTCGAGGAGGTCGCGGCGAGCGTCGAAACGATCGTGACGCGCACCGAGCAGGAAGCGCTGCTGCTCGAAGACTCGCTCATCAAGACCCACAAGCCGCCGCACAACATCCGGCTCAAGGACGACAAGTCGTTCCTGATGCTGCGGCTCGATGCGGAGGAGTACCCGCGCTTCAAATTCGTGCGCGCGCACAGCCCGAAGAACGACCGCAAGGCGGGCGAATCGCAGGGGCGCGCGCGCTATTTCGGACCTTTCGCCAGCGCGCGCTCGATCCGCCGGACGCTCGGCGACCTGCACCGCATCGTCCCGCTGCGCGACTGCCCCGACACGGTGTTCAAGAACCGCTCGCGGCCCTGCATCAAGCACCAGATGGGCCTGTGCGCGGCGCCGTGCGTCGGGCTCGTGTCGCAGGAGGAGTACGCGAAGCTCGTCGAGCGCGCGGCGGACGTGCTCGCGGGCGACACGGCGGAACTCGAGCGCGAACTCGAGCAGCGCATGCGAACCGCCGCGCAGGAGTTGGAGTACGAGCGCGCGGCGAGCTGGAGGGATCGGCTGGCCGCCTTGCGGCGCACCGTCGAGCGCCAGGGTGTGCGGCCCGGCGATCGAGTCGCGCGCGACGTGCTCGGACTCGCGCGCCGCGGCGCCGACGCGGTCGTGCACCGGCTCGCGTTCCGCGACGGGCGCCTGAGCGAGAGCCGCTCGCACACCTTCCGCTCCGAGCTGCCCGACGAAGAGTTGTGGCACGACGTTCTCACCGCGCTGTACGCGGGTGGAAGGCGCGAGCGGCCCGCGGAGATCGTGCTGGCGATCGAGCCGAGCGAGCTCGAGCTGTTCCTCGACGTTTTCGGCGCCGACGTCAAGTTCATCGTGCCCTCGACCGGCGAGCGCAAGCGCATGCTCGACCTCGCGAACGAGAACGCGCGCGTCGCGCTCTCCAAGCGCGCGGCGCAGGCGGCGTTCGAGGAGTCGGCGCTCGAAGCGATCGGCGAGCTCGCCGACCTCGACGGTCCGCCCGAGGTGATGGACTGCTTCGACATCTCGAACTTCCAGGGCGCGAATGTCGTCGCGAGCCGCGTGCGCTTCCGCGGAGGGCTGCCCGACAAGGCGGGATACCGGCGCTTCCGCGTGAAGGGCGTCGAGGGTCAAGACGACTTCGCGTCGATGAAGGAGGTCGTCGCCCGCAGTCTGCGGCGCGGTGTGGAGGAGGGCGACCTCCCCGACCTGATCGTGATCGACGGCGGGGCCGCCCAACTCGAGAAGGCGCTCGAAGCACGCGAGGAAGCCGGGGCCTGGGATACGCCGATGATCGCGCTCGCGAAGGCGCGCGCGGAGCGCAAGGTGCGTTCGGCGGTGAAGGACGCCGTGGAGGAGCGCGTGTTCCTGCCGGGCGCGAAGGCGCCGATCGAGCTCGCGCGGCACAGCCCGGCGCGCCTGATGCTCGAACGGATCCGCGACGAGGCTCACCGTTTCGCGATCACGTACCATCGCAAGGAGCGCGGGAAGCTGCGCTCGCAGATCGACTCCATCCCCGGAGTCGGCGACAAGAAGCGCAAGGATCTGCTGCGCCGCTTCGGCAGCGTCGCGGGACTGCGCGAGGCAAGCATCGAGCAAATTGCCGCCGTTCCGGGCATCGGCGCGGAGCTCGCGGCGCGGATCCTGGAGCACCTGGAGAAACCCTCGCCGTGATCGCGCAGACGCTGTTTCGACCCGAGGGCGAGGCCGACTTCCGCTGGCGCGGCGCGGCGGTGTCGCGCATCGAGGCGCTCTCCGACGCGGTCTTCGCGCTCGCGTTGACGTTGATCGTCGTGACGCTCGATGCGCCGCGCACCTGGGCGCAGCTCTCGGAAACCTTCGTTCAGGCGCCGGTCTTCGCGGTGTGCTTCGCCTTCCTGGCGTGGTGCTGGCTGACCCACTTCCGCTTCCATCGCCGCTTTGGGTTCGAGGATCTCACCTCGACGTGGCTCAACCTCGCGCTGCTGTTCGTGATCCTGTTGTACGTGTACCCGCTGCGGTTCCTGGCGGGTTTCCTGTACGAAGCCCTCGTGCTCCAGCGCGGGTGGACCGTTCAGGACGAGAGCGGCCGCAGCCTTCAGCTCTTCGAGTCGAGAGAGCAAGTGCGCTGGCTGATGTGGATCTACGGCGCCGGCTTCGCCGCGATCTTCGGCTTGTTCGCCGCGCTGTACGCCTGCGCCTGGCGCGCGCGTGCGCGGCTCCAACTCGACTCGGTCGAACGCGTGATCACCAAGTCCGCGATGCACTCGCACCTGCTCTCGGTCGGCGTGGGCTTGACCTCGATCGCGATCTCCGCGATCGACGCCGATTGGACGGCTTTTTCGGGGATGTTCTACGGGGTCCTCGGCCCGCTGCACTACGCGCACGGAGTCGCCGTGCGGCGCGCCGTCGAGCGCTTCCGCGGGAAGGTCCCGGACGCGCCCCGCGAGCGATCCTGATCCGGTGGCGAGCGCACGCGCGGCGCCGGACGCGTGCAAGGGAAGCGTGAGACGCTCTCGCTCGAGGGTTGCAACTCGTCGGAGGCTCGATAGCTTCCTCCCGCTTGAGGTCCGAAGCAGCGAGCGCGCCCCCGGGCGCAGGGCGCCCCGCCGACGCGTGGACCCAGCCATCGACGGTTTCCAGCGCCGCTCCGGCGCGTCGTCGCTGGCCCGATAGCTGGCCCGTTGGCTGGCCCGTCGGCCGCAGCGGTGGCTGTCTCGCCCTCGCCCTTCTCGCGTCGAGCTGCTCGAGTTTTCGGCCCCAGAGCTCGCCGGCGCCCATCGTGCGCGGTCCGCTTCCGACGCGCATCCAACATCCGCTGGCGCTGACGCTGCCGACGCTCTCTCCGCGCAGCGCGCGCGTTCAGACGCACGGAACCGTGGGCTTCGGGGCCGACATCACCTACTCGAGCATTTTCGAACGCTCCCAGCGCAATGGCGACTCCGTCGACTTCGACAACGAGCTCCTGCGCGCGACCGGGCGCCTGCGCTACGGCTTCGCTCCGAACTTCGACCTCGAGGTGGAAGTCGGCGGGGTCTACGGTTCGGGCGGCTTTCTCGACAGCTTCATCGAAGGCTTCCACAGCCTGATCGGCGCGCCGAATCAGGGCCGTGACAGCGCACCGCGCGACCGTTTCGCGGCCTCGATCGACGCCAACGGGGCGTCGGTCTACCGCTTGGAGGAGGACCGTCCTCACGTCTCCGACACGATGCTCGTCGTGACGTGGGGCGAAGCGGCGGTCGCGCCGCGCGAGTGGGCGAACGCGTGGCGCGTCGGTCTCGACTTGCCCACCGGCGACGAGAGCGCCGGCGCCGGGAGCGGGGGCCTCGATTGGATCGTGGGTTGGAATGGCGAGTACAGCGAGGGCGTGCTGAGCCACTTCGCGGGCGCGAGCTACGGACGCGCCCAGGCCGCCGACAGCTTCGAGCGCGCCGACGTGGAGCTGCCCGACCGTTACGCGCTGTTCTACGGCCTCGAATGGCGCTGGGACGATCGCTTCTCGTGGGTCGCGCAGCTCGACCTCGGGTCGCCGCTCGTGCGCGAGATCGATCTGTCGGAGATCGACCGGCCGATCCTCGACCTGGGCGTCGGCTTCGTGCGCGACATCGGCGCCTCGTCGCGCTTCTGGCTGTCGTTCCACGAGGACTTGCTCGCCGACAGCGGACCCGACTTCGCCGTGCACGCAGGTTGGACCTGGGGGCGCTGACCACCGCGCGCTCGCGCGTTGCTACAGTGCCGCGCACGTGGGTCGAACGAGGGGTCGGACAACGGGTCCGAGCGATGCCGAGGCGGCACGAGGTTGCGTTGAGACGAGGCAAGCGATGATGAGACGAGCGGCTCGGCGTGCGGCGCTAGGTGCGGGCGTGTGGCTGGCGCTGTCGTGCGCGGCGGCGGCGCAGGGCGATCCGGAGAAGGACATCAAGTCGAAGGACGCGGAGCAGCGTGTCGCGGCGGTGGCCGGGCTCAAGGCGCTGGGAGTCGAGCGCGCGGAGAAGCCGCTCGTGTCCGCGCTGTCCGACAAGGACTGGGAGGTGGTCGAAGCCTCGGCGACGGCGCTCGGGGAGTTGCGCGCGAAGAGCGCGTCGGCCGCGCTGGTGAAGACGGCGCTCGACGGACCGACGGCGCGCGCGCGACGCGCCGCGGCGCAAGCGCTCACGCGCCTCGATCCGCTGAAAGCCGCGGGCGAGCTCGGCAAACAAACCGCGGGCAAGAACGCGCTGCGCGCCTGGGAGGCGCTGGCCTACGTCGCTGCGAGTCCGGAGGTCCAAGGCGACGAGACGCTGACCAAGAACCTGCGCAAGTCGCAGAAGGCGAAGGAGGCGGACGAGCGCGTCGCGGCGGCGGCCGGAATCAACGCGCTCGCGGCGGCGGAGCGAATCGCGGCGCTCGAGGACTACCTCGCGGGCGACGACGTGCGCCTCGCGTCGGCCGCGCTCACGGCGATCGGCCGACGCGCGACGGAGGATGCCGTGCCCGCGCTGCAGAAGGCGCTCGAGCGGCCGAAGCTCGACGACGTGCTCGAGCGACGCTTGATCGCCGCTTCGACGGCGGTTGCGGCGACCGTCGGCGCCGACGCCGTGAGGCCCTTGCTCGAGGCGCTCGCCGGAAGCGCCGAGGCGGCGGTCGCGGCGCGCGCCATGCGCGTTGCGCACTCGCTCGCCACGACTCCGGCTCGCGAGATCGCGACGGCGACGTTGGAGCGCGGCGCGGAGCACGCGAAAGCCGACGTGCGAGCCGCGGCGCTGCACGCGGGTTGCGCACTGAAGATCGAGAGCCTTTCGAAACGCGCCCTCGCGCTCGCGGCGAAGGACACGGACGACCGCGTTCGGCTCGTGGCGCTGCGCTCCGCGGTGACGAGCCTCGGCGTCGGCGACGCGGAAGTGCTCGCGCTGGCGATCGCGAAGCTCAAGGAGGATCCGAGCGCGTTGGTCCGCGAAGAAGCGGCGGTCGCGTTGGCGAAAGCCACCTCGCCCGAGGCCCTCGCGGCGCTCGAAGCGGCGACCGCGGACAGGGATTGGGCCGTCGCGGTCTGCGCGCTCGTTTCGCTCGGCAAGACGCTTCAAGAAGGCGCGCTCGCGCCGCTGGTCCGGCTCTCGAAGGACGCGGATTGGCGCCTGCGTGGCGCGGCGATCGTCGGCCTGTGCCACGTCACGAAGAAGGAAGCCATCGCGCCCATCATCGCGGCGCTCGGCGACCCGGAACCCGCGATCGCGCGCTCGTCCTGGAGCTACTTGCGCGCGCTCTCGCGCCAGGACTTGCCGATGGCCGCCGAGCCGTGGCAGGCGTGGTGGCGCGAGAACGAAGCCCGCCTGCGCATGTGGACGCCGCAGGAAGCCAAGGAGCGCCGCGAGAAGTACGGGTACTCGCAGTCGATCGCGGAGGTGTTCCGCGACCTCGACGTGGTTGTGCTCGACAGCCGCGGCGACCACATCCAGAAGGTGCTCGACATGGTCGGCGCGACCGATCGCAACCAGGCCAAGTCCGCCGATAGCGGCGGCGCCGGCGCGGCGGCGATCGCGTACCGCATGACCGCGGCCGCGCGCCATCGCCAGGACGGACTGCACCCGCATGCGGTGTACGTGTCGAACTGCACCGGGGAAGTCGAGCCCGAGGACCTCGAGCGCATCGCGTGGTTCGTGCGAACCGGCGGCTACTTGTTCGGCTCGTGCTGGTCGCTGCACGAGACGATCGAGAAGGTCTATCCCGGTGTCGTGCGCAAGTACGCCACGAGCGGCGAGGTGCTCGACACGGTGGAGGCCGAACCGTGCGCGAGCGGCAGCGAGTACCTCGAAGGCGTGTTCGAAGGCGGCGTGCAGCCGCAGTACAACCTCGAGGGCGCACACTTGATCGAGGTGCTCGACCGAGAACGCTGCGAAGTGCTCGTCGACAGTCCGCAGTGCGCGACACGCTGGGGCATCGGGAACCTCGCGGTGTGGTTTCGCGCGGGCCACGGCTTGATCCTCGACTCGGTCAACCACTTCGACAACCAGGGGCTCACGAACGCCACTTGGATCAAGGAAGTCGACGAGCGCCAGGCCTACGCGATCGACCACATGGGGCTCAGCTATGCCGAGTTGCGCTCGACGCTCGGAGAGAAGTGGTGGAGCAGCAACTCGAAGGCCGCGGAGCGCATCTACGACCGCACCGCGCTCAAGCTGGTGACCAACATCGTGCGCAGCAAGCGCCTCGAAGAACCCTGAGTCCGCGCGAGCCCCGGACGAAGCGAACGGCAGGACCTTCTCGATGCTGGCGACGATGATCCCCGCATGCCTCGCCCTCGCGGCGGCGCCGTTGGCGTCGTCGGTGCAGCCGCCGCTCGACGTGGAGCAAGCGGAGCAAGGCGAAGCGCCTTTGACCGAGCGCGTCAACGCGGCCATCGCGCGCGGAGTGGCGTTGCTCCGCCGGCGACAGGCGGCCGACGGCCGCTGGCCCGAAGCGGAGGATGCGCATCCCGGCGGCATGACGGCGCTGTGCGCGCTCACGCTTCTGAAGTCGGGCGTGCGGCGCACCGACGACTCGGTGCAACGCGCGCTGAAGGCCGTGCTCTCGACGGAGTTCAAGAGCACCTACGCGCACAGCGTTCGCCTGATGCTGTTCGACGCCTTCGCGCAACCCGAGGCGTGGCGCGAGCACGGCCGCACGAGCCTCGAAGCGCTCGTCGCGACGCAACAAGGCGGCGTGTGGGCGTATCCGACGGGTGCGGCGGACTTGTCCAACACGCAGTTCGCGCTGCTGGGGCTGCGCGCGGCGCAGCGGCTCGGGCTCGAGGTTCCACAGGACACCACGCTCGCGGCGATCAAGGCGCTCGGGCGTTGGCAGGAGCGCGATTCGGGCGGGTTCCAATACGACGAAGGCAAGCCGCCGACGGCCAGCGTCACGGCGGCGTCGCTCGGCGGGCTCGCGGTGCTCGACGAACTCTCGAAGGGCCGCTCCGCGTGCGAAGCGCTGCTCCGCAAGCACGACGGCGATCGCAAGCGCGCGCTCGCCTGGCTCACCGAGCGCTTCGACGTCGCGCGCAACGCGTGGGGCCGCGACGCGTGGACGCCGACGTTCCAGTACCCGTACCTGTGGGCGATCGAGCGCTACGGCGGGCTTTCGGGTCAGGAGCGGATCGGAACGCACGACTGGTACACCGAGGGCGCGCGCTGGCTTGTGGACGCGCAAGAGAACGACGGCTCGTGGGGCAAGACGGAAGACACGTGCTTCGCGCTGCTCTTCCTTCGCCGCGCGACGGTTTCGACCGGCGGTGCGCCGCCCGACGACGTGCTCGACGAGTTGCGCAGGCCCGCAGCGGTGCGGCCGGCGCCGGATGCGCTGCGAGCCACGGAGGCGCTCGCGGCGGGGCCCTGGACCGCGGCGGAGTTCGGCGCGCTTCTCGTCGAGCCGCCTTTCGACCTCGCGCGCGTTCGCCCGAAGGAAGGCGACAAGCTCGCGCGCAAGGCCTGGCGGCGCCTTCCGCTCACGGCGAACGGTTGGACCAACTTCGACGACTTGCTCGGCGCGCCGTGCGACCGCGGTGTGTTTGCCGTCTCGCTGCAGCTCGATTGGGAGGGCGCGGAGCCGCTCGCCGCGAGGCTCTGGTTCGACCTCGAGGACGGCTGGGACATCTACCTCGACGGCGCGCGCGTGACCTCCGGCCGCCGCGTGCAAGCCGCGATCGACGCTTCGGTGGAGGTGCAAGTCGAGCTCGCGCCCGGGTCGCACACGCTCGTGTGCCTTGTCGAAGACGCCCTCGGCGCCGCGGCTTTCGGGCTGCGGGTCACCGGCGTCGACGGCGAGCGCCTCGCGAGCCCGCTGAAGTTGCACGCGGGCGTCGTCGCCAAGGGCAAGCGCTGAGGGAGCCCGCGGCGCCATGACGATCGGTGAGCTTCGCTACGGCGCGTCGAGCTGGTCGGAGAAGGCCTGGGCCGGCGTCTTCTATCCGCCGGGCCTCGCCCCGCGCGATCAACTGCGGCATTACGCGACGCAGTTCGACACGGTCGAAGCCGACGTCACGTACTACCGCGTGCCGGACCGCTCGCTCGTGCGCGGCTGGGACGAGAAGACGCCCGCGAACTTCGTGCTGTCGGCGAAGTTCCCGCGCAGCATCGTCCACGGCGGCGAGGCGGCGACACCCGATGGCGAGCGTGTGCTCGCGTGGGAGCACGTGCAGGCCGATTGCGAGCAGTTCCTCGGCGCGATGGAGCTCCTCGGCCCCAAGTGCGGTCCGCTCGTGCTTCAGTTTCCATACTTCAACCGTCAGGCGTTCACGTCCGCCGAGCCCTTCCTCGAGCGACTCGACGCGTTCCTCGCGCGTTTGCCGGCGAACTTTCGCTACGGCGTCGAGGTGCGCAACAAGGCTTGGATCGGCGAGCCGCTGCTCGCGATCCTGCGGCGCCACAGGGTCGCCTTCGTCATGGTGGAGCTGCCGTACATGCCGCACCCCGCCGAACTCGCGGCGCGCTTCGACCTGATGACCACGGATTTCACGTATGCGCGCTTGATCGGCGATCGCAAGCGCATCGATTCGCTCACGGACACTCTGAACCACATCGTGCTCGACCAGAGCGCGACGCTCGAGCGCTGGGCCGAACTCGTCCACGGACTGCTCGCGCGCGCGCAACGGGTCTACGTGTACGCGAACAACCACTTCGCCGGTTTCGCGCCCGACACGATCCGCGACTTCGCCAGGCGCGTCGAGGCGCGCGGCGGTGCAGGACAGTGACGTGGGTGGGGGAGGCCCGAGCGCGCTCTGCGCCTTGGCCCCGGCCGCGTGCTATCCTCCGGTGCTGGAGCTGCGGGCTCACCTTCCCACACCCTTGCATCCACCCATGGGACTCTTCGACTTCTTCAAGAAAACCTCGCCGGTCGCGGCGGATCCGGCGCTCGAGCGCCGCGTGCAGGAGTTGATCGTCGAACTGCGGGCGCCGAATCCGCAGCAGCGCATGGCGGCGGCCGAGGAGCTTCGCAAGCTGGGGATCAAGGCGGCGTCCGCGCAGGTGGCGCTCGAGGAAGCGACCTGCGACGAGGACAACGAAGTCTGCACCGTCGCCGCGGAGGCGCTGACGACGATCCGACGCGCGCTCGACGCCGCGGGTCGTTGAGCGAGGCTCCCCGTGGGCCGCCGCGCGAGGGCCCGAAGGCGTCGGGGCCCGTGACCTGGTTCTGGCGCAGCCGCAAGCACGCGCCGCCCGCGGCGAGCGCGCCGCGTGACGAGCCTTCGTCCGCCGACGCGGTGCGCGCGTACCACCGTGCGACGATGCACCACGTGCAGCGCTTCGCTCACGGGCCCGGCGAGCTGGACTGGGAGACGCAACCCGATCCGTTCCGGCTCTACGCGGGCGCGGAGCGGATCGAACTCGAGCTCGTCGAGCCCACCGACGAGCCGCGCTACGAGCCGAGTTTCCACGCCTTGGAAGTGCCCGCGGCGCCGCTCGATCGACGTTCGCTCTCGCAGCTCTTCTTCGACGCGCTCGCGCTTTCGGCCTGCAAGCGCTGGGGCGACTCGAAGTGGTGGCTGCGCTGCAATCCGTCGAGCGGCAACTTGCACCCGACGGAGGGCTGGATCGCGAGTGGCGCGATCGCGGGCGTCTCCGACACGCCTTTCGTCGCGCACTACGCCCCGCATGCGCACGCGCTCGAAGTGCGCGCGCGGCTCACGACGGAGCAATGGAACGCGCTCGAGCTTCCGCGCGAAGCGTTCTTGTTGGCGTTGACCTCGATCCCCTGGCGCGAGGCGTGGAAGTACGGCGAGCGCGCCTACCGCTATTGCCAGCTCGACGTGGGGCACGCGATCGGCGCGCTCGCGGTCGCCGCCGCCGGACTGGGGTGGCGCGCGCACGTGCTCGACGACGTGTCGAGCGACGAACTCGCTGCGCTGCTCGGGATCCAGGCGCAGCGCGGCCCGTTCGCCGAACAAGCGGAGACGCTGATCGCGGTGCTCCCTTCGTCAGCGACGACGCCGGAGGGCTGCGGACCGTGGCGGCCGGGCTCGCCTTCGGGCGCAGCTCTGCGCGGCGCCGCGCAAGGCGTGCGCGTTGGAGCGCCGAACGAACTCTCGACCGGGTGGACGGACTGGCCCGCGGTCGACGCGGCTTGCGAAGCGGCGAGAAAGCCGCGCACGGACCGCGCGCACGAGCTCGATCGCGCGCCGCGCCTCGAGGCGCGAACCCCCGAGCGCGAGCCGCTCGCGCTGCGGCGCATCGTGCGCAGCCGGCGGAGCGCAGTCTCGTTCGACGGCCGAACCGGCATGACCCGCGACGCGCTGTGGCAGACGCTCGCGCGCACGACCCCACGCAGCACCGCGGTGGTGCTGGACGTCGCACCCTTCGACCCGCTCGTCGACCTGGCGGTGTTCGTCCACCGCGTGCAGGACGTCGAGAGCGGGCTCTACCTGTGCCTGCGAGATCCCCGGCGCGAGGAGCGTTGGCGCGCGGCCTCGGCGCTCGCGCGCGACGCAGCCGCGGTCGACGCGGACGGATTGCGTGTCTTGCAGCTGCGCGCCGGCGACTTCCGCGCCCACGCACGAGCGGTCTCGTGCCACCAGGACATTGCCTCGGACGGCTGCTTCGCGCTCGCGATGCTCGCGGATTTCGCGGGGCCGCTCGAGCGCCACGGCGCGTGGATGTACCCGCGTCTCCACTGGGAGTGCGGCTGGATCGGCCAGCTCCTGTACCTCGAAGCGGAGGCGCTCGGACTGCGGGCGACGGGCATCGGCTGCTTCTTCGACGACGCGCTGCACTCGCTTCTGGGGCTGGCCGGTGAGGAGTTTCGCAGTCTCTACCACTTCACGCTTGGCGGACCCGTGAACGACCCGCGCATCCAGAGCGAAGAGCCGTATGCTCACCTGGAGTCGGAGCGCAACCCAGCGCGAGCCGACCGCTCGGCGCCCCCGGCGCTGCCCCAACCCGGACTGCCCACGAGATGAAGCCCGTCGACCGTTCCTCGATCCTCGATTACGTCACCTACGAAGAGCAGCGCGACCGCCTGCGCCCGCAGATCCTCGCCGAGAAGGCGCGCCGGCGCGTGCACGTCGGCGACTCGCTGACGTTGCTGTTCGAGAACGAAACGACCGTCCGCTACCAGGTCCAGGAGATGGTGCGCATCGAGCGCATCGTGAAGGACGCGGACATCCGCCACGAGCTCGACACCTACAACGAGTTGCTCGGCGGACCGGGCGAGCTCGGCGCGACGCTGCTGATCGAGATCGACGATCCGGTCGAGCGGGCGGCGAAGCTGGCGGCGTGGATGGAGCTGCCGTGGCGCCTTTATGCCGAGCTCGACGATGGAGAGCGCGTCTACGCGCGCTTCGACGAACGCCAGATCGGCGAGGGCCGCCTGTCGAGCGTGCACTACGTGAAGTTCCCGGTTCGCGGCCGGACGCCCGTGGCGGTGGGCTGCGACCTGGCGGGCGTGGATGCGCACGCGGTGCTGTCGGCGGACACGCGCGCGGCCCTCAGCGACGACCTGAAGTAGAGGGACGAACCTGAGGTAGAGGGACGACGGGAGCAGGCGCGGCGACTCGAACGGGCCGCCGGGGAGCGGGTTCCGCGCCCTCACTCCGCCGCGGGCGGAGTCTTCTTCTTGGGGGGCGCGCCCAGTTCGCCGACCGAGTCGTCGTACTCTTCCTCCCAGTCGGCCGCGGGCTCGATCTCGGGGGCGCTGCCCTTCTCCTGGATCAGCTTGTCGCGTTCGAGCGCGCGCTTGATCGAGTCGTCCACGCGCTGCGCGACGATCAGCGACTCGTCGAAGTGCCAGGTCAAGCGCGGCGCCTTGCGCATCTGCAGCACGCTCACGATCTTGCGCTGGAGGAATCCAGCCGCCGAGTCGAGCATGTGCTGCGCCTTGCTGCGCTCGGAGCGCCCGCCGAGGACGGAGTAGAAGATCTTCCCCTGCAGCAGGTCGGGCGAGAGCTCGACGCGCGTGATCGTGATGAAGCCGGTCCGCGGATCGCTGATCTCGTGCTCCAACGCATGCGCCGCGCGCTCGTGGATGCGCGCTTCGATGCGGGCGATGGTGCGGGGGTTGGTCATCGATCCGAGGAGCGTCCGGGCGCGGCGTCCGGGGTTCCGGCCGCCGCGCGTGGGGGGTGGCGCTGAGGAGGTCCGCTCTAGGCGCGGGCCAGCTTGCGCTTGACCGCGACGACCTTGTAGCCCTCGATGACGTCGCCCAGTTCGAAGGCGTCGAAATCGCGGACCGTGATGCCGCAGTCGAAGCCCTCGCGGACTTCGCGCACGTCGTCCTTGTCGCGCCGCAGTCCGGCGAGCGAGCTCTCGTGCACGCGCTTGCCCTTGCGGAGCACGCGCACCTTGTTGTCGCGCTGCAGCGCGCCGTCGATGACGTGCGAGCCGGCGATGTTGCCGAACTTCGACGACACGAAGATCGCGCGCACTTCCGCGTGGCCGGTGATCTGCTCGGTCATCTCCGGAGACAGCTCGCCTTCCATCATCTGGTGGAGGTCGTCGAGCAGCTCGTAGATCACGTCGTAGGGCCGGATGTCGATGTTCGCGCGATCGGCGGCCTCGCGCGCTTCGCTGTTCACGTTGACGCGGAACGCGAGCACGATGCCGCTCGAAGTCGCCGCCAGGTTGACGTCGCTCTCGGTGACCGTGCCCAGGCCCGACTGGAGCAGCTTGACGTCGACTTCGTCGTTCTTGAGGACCGCGATCTGCTGCTCGAGCGCCTGCAGCGAGCCCTGCACGTCGGCGCGCAGGATGATGTTGATCATCTTCTTCGACTGCGCCGCGACCGCCGCGAGGATGTTCTCGCTCGTGATCTGCTTGCGCTCGGCGAGCGAGGTCAGGCGGATCTTCTTGCGGCGCTCTTCGGCGACTTCGCGCGCCTGCTCGAGCTTCTGCACGACGTAGAACGAGTCGCCGACCGTCGGCAGGTACTCCGACAGGCCGGTGACCTGCACCGGCATCGACGGACCCGCGGTCTCGATCTCGACGCCGTGGTCGTCGTACATCGAACGCACGCGGCCATAGCCCTCGCCGGCCAGGATCACATCGCCCTTGTTGAGCGTGCCGTCCTTGACGAGCAGGTGCGCGACGCGGCCCTTGCCCTCCTGCACCTCGGCTTCGAGCACGACGCCCGACGCGGGACCCTTGGAGTGCGACTTGAGCTCGAGGACCTGCGACTCGAAGTAGACGTGCTCGAGCATCTCGTCGACGCCTTCGCCGGTCAGGCCGCTGATCGGCATCATCGCCACGCCTTGCGCGCTGTCCCACTCTTCGGGGCTCAGTCCCGCCTTGGCGAGCTGCTCCTTCACGCGCTGCGGGTTGGCGTTCGGCTTGTCGATCTTGTTGATCGCCACCACGATGCGGGTCTTCGCCGCGCGAGCGTGGTTCAGCGCCTCGAGCGTGGACGGCATGACGCCGTCGTCCGCCGCGACGACCAGCACGACGATGTCCACCGCGTGGGCGCCGCGCGCCCGCATCGCCGTGAACGCTTCGTGGCCCGGCGTGTCGAGGATCGTGATCGTGTGCCCGGACTTGGTCTTGACCTGGTACGCGCCGATGTGCTGCGTGATGCCGCCCGACTCGCCCTCGGCGATGCTCGAGTTGCGCAGCCGGTCGATGAGCGTGGTCTTGCCATGGTCGACGTGGCCGAGGATCGCCACGGTCGGCGGCCGCACGAGCAGGTCCTGTTCTTCGACCTCGGTGCGCTTGCGCACGAGCTCGGAGAGCAGTTGGTCTTCGGCCTCGACTTCCTTCGCCACCTTCAGGGAGACGTTGAACTCGAGCGCGAGCACGCCCGCGGTGTCTTCGTCGACGACGGAGTTCTGGGTCAGCATGCCCATGTTGTTCTCCATCACCCGCGCCAGCAGCTGGTTGACCTTGATCGAGAGAGCTTCGGCGAGCTTCTTGATCGAGATCGGCGCCGAGATCGTGACCTCGCCACCCGAGAACGGCGAGGAGCCGACGTCCGTGGTGCGCGAACGCGGTCCGCGCGGGGTCGGCGATTGCGTGGCGGGACCGGCGCCCTTGCGGCGCAGGAAGCGGCCGGCTTCCTTCTCCTTGAGCTGCGTGGCGGTCAGCGTGCCGCGGCTTGCCTGGTCGCCGCGCACGAGCGCCTTGCGCTTGTCGTGGCCCAGCGTCGGCTGCACGTTCGGTGCGACATCGTCCTTCGAACGCAGGCGGCGCGACTCGGGCTTCTTGAGCTCGGTCTTCGCCTGCACCTTCGAAAGGTCGACGAAGCCGACGACCTTGCCGGCGCGGCGCTTGGCGGCGGGGCGCACGATGTCGGAGTCGGGAGTTGCGGCTTCGCCAGCGGCGGCGGGCGTCGCAACGTCCGACGGGCCTTCGGTCGCGCTCGCGGCAGGGGCGACGAGTTCCGGTCCGGCAGCGGGGGACTCCGAGCTGGGCTCGTCGCCGAGTTCGGGTCCGGCGGGCTCGACGGCGAGCGGCGCCTCGGCGACCCGTTCGGGCTGGGCGGGCGCCGCGGGCTCGCGGACGCCGGCCGGCGCCTCGGTGGCCTCGGCTGCGACCTTCGGCGCCGCCTCGGCGGCGGCCGGGCTGGCGACCGGCGCGGTCGCGCTAGTTGCGGAACTCGCCTCGGGACCTGCGCCCGGCGTGCTCGGCGCGGCGGTCGGTGCGGCGGCGCTCGATCCGACTCGAGGCGCCTGCGGTTCGCGCGGTTCGGCGTCGACCTTGGCGCGGGCCGGCGCGCTCGGCGCGGACTCCAGCGGTGTTTCGACCTGCGCGGCCTTGGCGGGCGCGCGGACCTCGGGCGCGGGGGCGGCCGGCGCTTCCGTCGCGTCGTCGTCGCCGAAGCCGGCGATCGACGTGCGCTTCTTCTTTTTCTTGACGAGGCCGGGGATGCCGGTCTCGGCGGCGCCGCTCGACTCGCCTTCGGCCGGCTTCACGGCCGCCGGCAGGATGCCGTTGGCCTCGAGAGTCCCCTGGACGTGCAACAGCGTGAACTCGTCGAGGGTGGACTGCGGCCCCTTGATGTCCGTGAAGCCGAGCGAGCGCAGCTTGGACGCCAGCTCCTGGCCGGACAGCCCATAGTCTTTCGCCAGCTCGTGTACGCGTTTCTTGCTCACCCGTTTTCCTTGAGTTCTCTCTGTTGCGGCCGACGCATCCCGCTTCGGCCGTCGGCTCCCTATCGTAGCGAGCGTTCGCGACCGCAGGCGTGGGCCCGGGGCGCGCGCGAGCTATCGGGCCACGTGCGTGTCGTTCGCGGGAAGCGACGTCGCGCCCTGTGGCGGCTCGCTGTCGGCCTCGCCGGCGTCGTCGCCGCCTTCGATGCCGGCGCCCGGGCCGCCTTCGGGGTTGCCGCCGCCGGCCGCGTCGTCACCCGCGGGAGCGCCGCCGCCCATGGACTCGGCTTCGAACTCCGCGCGCGTCTTGATGTCGATGTCCCAACCGCACAAGCGACTGGCGAGGCGGACGTTCTGGCCCTTCTTGCCGATGGCCAGCGACTGTTGGTCCTCGTCGACGATCACGACCACGGTGTGGTTGTCGATGTCGGGGAAGATGTTGTCGATGTGGATGGTCGCGGGCTTCAGGCCGTTGAGCACCAGCGTCTCGAGCGAATCGCTCCAGCGCGTGATGTCGATGCGCTCGCCGCGCAGCTCGTCGATGACCGCCTTGATGCGCGAGCCGCGGACGCCGACGCAGGCGCCGATGCAGTCGATCTTGGGGTCGGAGCTGATCACCGCCATCTTGGTGCGGTAGCCCGGCTCGCGGACCACGCGCTTGATGTCGATGATGCCGTCGGCGATCTCGGGGACTTCGAGTTCGAACAGGCGCCGCACCAGGTCGGCGTGGGTGCGACTGACTTCGATGCGCACGCGCGGCCCGTCCTTGCGGACTTCGACCACGATGGCGCGGATGCGATCGCCCGGCTGGAAGGTCTCGCCCTTCACGCGCTCGGACTTCGGCAGGTAGGCCTCGACGCGCCCGAGGTTGACCACGAGGTCCTCGCCGTCGAAACGCTGCACGGTGCCGTTGATCAATTGGCCGACGCGGCTCTCGAACTCGTCGTAGAGCTTGTCGCGCTCCGCTTCGCGGAGCTTCTGGTTCATCACCTGCTTCACGGCCTGCGCGGCGATGCGGCCCAGCTCCGAGAGGTCGAACTCGTAGACCTCCTCGTCGTCTTCCATCGAGACGTCGCCCGTCTTGCGGTCGATGCTCACGACCAAGTCCTCGCCAGCGCCCAGGCGCTTGCGCACGCCGAGCGCAAGCGCGTCCTCCAGGGCCAGGAAGATCGTCTCCTTGTCGATCTCCTTGTCCCGGTGGATCACGTCGATCATCCGCAGGATGTCTTCGTTGTTCATGAGTTGGGTCCGTTGGCGGCGCGGTCGAGGGGCACGGCCGGGCAGCGCCGCCTCTCCGTCGCGCCCGCGCGGGGCGCGACACGCACGCGCAAGCACCCGGGAGGGACGCCGACACGTTCGGAAAGTTCAAGAAGCGGGCGCCCGCGGTAGTGGGCTCGCCCGCTTCCTTGCAGCGCACTGACCCGTCGGTTGCCCGTCGGAAGCGCGAAGGGGCGATAGTGTGGCGTCCGACTGCCGCAGCGTCAACCTCGCGTCGGCGCCGGCGAGGGGCGCGAGCGTGGGTTCGCGGAGCTCGGCACGGGCCTTCGTCGCGCGACGGCGGGACCTCGCGTCAATGCGACTTCTTCGCGCGCGCAGAGGGAATCGCACCGCCCCTGGGGAGCGTCTATGCTCTGCCCGGCGGCTGGTTCGCGCCCACATGCAGTACGAAGACCGACACGAGCGCGGGCCGCACCGAGAACGAGTTTGGCGCCGGGCGCGCGCCGCGGGCGTCGCCCTCGCCCTGGCCCTCGCCCCGAGTGGGGCCCTCGCTCGGACCGTGCATCCGACCTCGTTCCGCCTCGGATGTCTGGCGGCGGCGCGAGCCCAGGGCGGAGCGGATCTCGAGGCGCTGATCGCCGAACTCGACCGCGGCGGGCCGAGCGCCGCAGCCGCGGCCGTGGAGCGGCTCACCGCGCTCGGCGAACGCGCGGCGGAGCGCGCCGTGGCGGAGCCCCTCGAGGCGTGGCTGGAGCTGCCGCTCGTCGCCCGGCGCGCGCGCAGCGAGCTTTTCGCGCGCACCGCCGGGGCGGCGCAGTTGGAAGCGGCTCTCGCGCGCCTCGCGGACCCCGACGACGAGATCCGCGGGCGGTTGATCGAGTACCTGGCGTCTCCGCGGCTTCGCGACGAACGCGCGGCGGAGCGCAGCGCGGCCCTCGAGCGCTGCGCGCTTCACGATCCGAGCCAGGACGTGCGCCGGCTCGCGGTGCGCGCGCTCTCGCGGCTCGACGCGAACGCGGCGAGGCGGGCGCTCGCAAACGTGCTCGAGCGCGGCGGCGCCGCGGAGCAAGCCCTCGCCGCGCGCACACTCGTCGAGGCCGGCCGCGATCCGGAGAATCTGCTCGAGTTGATCCGGCGCGCCGCGGCCGGAGCTGCGCCCAACCTCGGCGGCGCCGCGCTCGAATTGCTCGTGTCCGAGGGGCTGGCGCAGGCGCTGGCACGCAGCGCCGGCGGGGCCGAGAGCGAGGCGGACCGCGCGCTGCTCGCGGCGTTGTTGCGCCACGGCGACGAAGGCGTCGCCGACGCGGCGAAGCGAGTGGTGGGCGCCTTCGCGGAGCGCTGCGCCCAAGCCGGAGAAGCCGTGCGCGGGCAACGCGCGTTGCAGGCCGCGCAAGACGCCGGCCTCGACGATTTCGAGGTGCTCGTTCGCCGCGCACGGCTCGCGCTCCAGTACGGGCCGTCGCCGGCGATCGCGATCGAGGCGGGCCAGGCCATCGCGCGGCGCCATCCGGCGAGCGGCGACAGTGCGACGCGCGTGCGGCGCGCCGCGGGGCGCTTGCTCGAGGCGGCCGGCGCGGTCGCCTCCGCGACGCCCGACGCGGCCGGAGCGCCGCTCGCCGAGGCGGACGCGCTCCTCGGAGCTCTCGCGCGCGAAGGCGCGTCGGCGCGGATCGTCGAAGTCGGCGGCCACGAGCTCGAGGTGCTCGCGCTGCGCGCGCTGGTTCCGCTGCACCAACTCGTCGCCGAGCTCGCCGCGGGGCGCGAGGACACGCACACCAAGGTGCTCGAGCTCGCGCGCGAAGTCGATCTGCGAACGCTCGCCATCCGTCGTGCGCTGGCGCGCCGCGCGGATCCCGCTTCGGGCGAACGCGGCGTCTCCTACGACGACCTCTTGTTCCACGACCTCGGCCCGTCCGGACTGTTCTTCTCGACCCGCGAGGCTTCGGGTTTCTCGCGGGCGCGCTGGATCGACATCGAAGGCGCGCTGTACCAGGCGCTCGCGAACGTCTCGAGCGGTCTCGTGCCCGGGTTCGAGGCCCGCGAGGTGTTCGACGCCCGCCTCGGCGATCCGCTGGCGGACGACGAGCGGCGCGTCGCGCTCGAAAGCTTGCGCGCCGAGCGCAACAAGTCGATGAACGATGCGCTGCGGCGCCGCGTGCAGGAGCTCGAGCGCGAAGTGCAGGAACGCGACTCGGATCCGAGCGAATTGATCCAGATGCTGACCTGGCAACGCGTGCTCGCGCAGCGGCAACAGGAGGAGTTCGACGAGCCGCCGAGCTACTTGCTGCGTCTGCGCGAGTTTTCACGGGGCGGGCTGGTGTACGTCGAACGCCTGCGCGAGAACGGCCGCAGCGCCTCGGCCCGCAAGCTCGCCGAGCAGGTCGTGAAGGACATCGAGGCGCTGCGCGGCGTGCTCGACGACGGCCAGTTCGAATTGACGCTGTCGCGCGCGGAGTCCGCGCTCGGCGGCGTGTTGATGGACCAGGACGAACCCGCGGCGGCCGAGCAAGCGCTGACCAAGGCGCTCGAGCGCTTGCGCGCGCTGGACGAGCGCCTGAAGGCCGATGGACGCGGCGGCTCCGAGACGCTGCGCTCCGCGCTGGCCGGGGTGCTCGTGAGCCTGGCCGTCAACGCGAACGTCAAGCTGCGCGACGCCGCGCGAGCCGTCGAGTACTTCGAGCGCGCCTACGCGCTCGACCAGAGCGACTTCATGCGCGTGCTTCTCGCGTGCTACCGCGCTCGGGCGGGCCGGCTCGACGAGGCCCGCGCGATCTTGCGCGAGACGCCGGTGCAGCCGTCGAACTTCTACAACGCGGCGTGCACGCACGCGCTGCTCGGAGAGCACGAGCTCGCGCTCGATTACCTCAAGCGCGACTTCGAGGAGCTGCGCCGAAGCGCCGGCGCGCGCAAGCGTCAACAGGATTGGGCGCGCTCGGATCCCGATCTCGAGTCGTTGCGCGGCGATCCGCGCTTCGAAGCGTTGCTGCGCGCCGCGGAGGAAGACGCGGGCGAAGTGCGAGAACCGACGTCGAAGGAAGAGCGCAAGTGAGTGCGTCGCAAGTGCGTGGAAGGGTGCGGCTCACGGGTCGCGGCCGACGTCGGCTCGAGGGCGGGCATCCGTGGGTTTTTGCCGACGATTTGGCCCAGGAGGAGGCGCCGCCGGGCGCCGTCGTCGCGGTCGAGGACCCGCGCGGCGGCGTGGTCGGCTACGGGCTGTACAGCTCGCAATCGAAGATCCGCGTGCGCGTGTTCCTGCGCGGCGCGACGCCGCCCGCCGAGGACCACTGGCGTTCGCGGCTCGCGCGTTCGATCGAGGCGCGCACGCGGGGCGGGCTGTTCGACGCCCGCGGCGCTTGCCGGCTGGTCGCGGGCGACGCCGACCTCGTGCCGGGCATGGTGATCGATTTCTACGCCGGCGTGTGCGTGCTCCAGAGCGGCGCGCAAGGCGCCGACGAGCTGCGCGACGAGCTGGTTGCGGGCTTGATGGCGACCGTGGCGCCGAGAGCCATCGTCGAGCGCTCCGACAGCGCCGTGCGCAGGCTCGAAGGACTCGAGAAGCGTGTGGGCGTCTTGCACGGCGAGTTGAGCGGCGAGATCGAGGTCCTCGAGGACGGGCTCGTGTACGAAGTGGACGTTCTCGGCGGCCACAAGACCGGCCATTACCTCGATCAGCGCTCCAACCGCCGGCTCGCGGCCCGCGGCGCGCGCGGAGCGGAGTTCCTCGACGCGTTCTGCTACGACGGATTGTTCGGCATCCGCGCGGCGCTCGAGGGCGCGCGCGCGGTCGTGTGCCTCGATCAGTCCGAGGGTGCGCTCGAACGCGCGCGGCGCAATGCGGAACGCAACGGCGTGCTCGAGCGGGTGAGCTTCGAACGCGTCGACGTCATGCGTGAGCTCAAGCACCGCGACGACTTCCTGCGGCGATTCGAGATCGTGGTGGTCGACCCGCCGGCGTTCGCGAAGAACAAGTCCGAGCTCGAAGGCGCCGAGCGCGGCTACCGCGAACTCAACACGCGCGCCCTGGCCTTGGTGGCGAGCGGCGGCCTGCTCGTGAGCGCGTCGTGCTCCTATGCGATGCGGTCCGAGCTGTTCCTGAACGTGCTCGCGCAAGCCGCCCACGCCAGCGGTCGAGGCGCCTACCTCGAACAACTCTGCGGCGCGGCGCCGGACCATCCGCACCTGCTCACGCTGCCCGAATCGAACTACCTCAAGTGCGCGTTCCTCCGGGTGCGCGACTGAGTCGAAGGCTTGTGGGCCCCGGCCGCCACGGCTAATCTCCCGCGCGCTTCCAGCCTTCCCATGTCGATCCAGTCCGGTGCTTCGATCGCCATCCGAGTCAACGGCGAGCCGCAGAGCTGCGCGGTCGGCACGAGCCTCGCCGATCTCGTCGCTCGCCTGGGGCTGCGCGCGGAACTGGTCGCGGTCGAGGTGAACGGATCGGTGGTGCGTCGCGCGGACCATCCGGCGCGGCGGCTGGCCGAGGGCGACGAGATCGAAGTCGTGACGCTCGTCGGCGGCGGCTGAGCGCTTCACCCTGCCGCCTTTGAACCTGTGGCCTCGAGCCCGGGCCCTCGAGCCCGAGCCGTCGAGATTGGGCCGCCGCACCCGCCGTTCTGCGCACAATCGCGCCGCGCGAGGCGCTACGATCGATGGAAATGACCGCTCAACTCACCACGAAGAAGGCGCCCGCCGAGCCGGCGGACGAGCCGCTCCAGATCGGCCGCACCACGCTGCACTCGCGGCTCCTCGTCGGCACCGGCAAGTACGCCACGAACGAGCAGATGCGCGACGCGCTCGAGCTCAGTGGAACCGACTGCGTCACCGTGGCCGTGCGCCGGGTGAACCTGTCGGGAAGCGAGCCCTCGCTGCTCGATTTCGTGGATCGAGAGCGCTACCGGATCCTGCCGAACACCGCCGGCTGCTACGACGCCAAGACCGCCATCCGCACCGCGGAGCTCGCGCGCGAGCTCCTCGGAACGAGCTGGGTGAAGCTCGAAGTGCTCGGCGACCCGCGAACCTTGCTTCCCGATCCGATCGGAACGCTGGAAGCCGCGCGCGAACTCGTCGCGCAGGGCTTCGACGTGCTCGCGTACTGTTCCGACGACCCGCGCCTCGGCGTGCGGCTCGCGGAACTCGGCGTCGCCAGCGTGATGCCCGCCGGCTCGCCCATCGGCTCGGGTCAGGGCGTGCTCAACCCGAACGCGATCCGCATCCTGCTGGAGCTGATCGACAAGCCCGTGATCGTCGACGCGGGCGTCGGCACGGCCTCGGACGTGGCGGCGGCGATGGAGCTCGGGGTCGCGGGCGTGCTGCTGAACAGCGCCGTCGCTCTCGCGCGCGAACCGCTGCGCATGGCCGCGGCGATGCGCGATGCGTGCCGCGCTGGACGCAACGCGTTCCTGGCGGGCCGCATCGAGCGCAAGCTCTACGCGAACGCGTCCTCGCCGCTCGAGGGCGTCATCGGAGCGCGGTCGACTTGAGTTCCGTCCTCGCGCAGGCGGCCGCGACTCCGGCCGCGCTCGAAAGCGCCGCCGTGAGTTCCGAGCTGCCGTCCGGACCGACCCTGGCTCAGGGCCTTGCGTTGCTCGCCTTCGGCCTCGCGCTCGCGCCCTTCGCCGTGCGGATCGCGCGCCGGCTGTGCCCTGGCCGCAACGTGTTCTTCGCGCGCTGGGGCTTCTCGCACGTCGCCCTGGTGCTGATCGTCGCCGCCGTGATGATGGCTTCGAGTTCGCTCCTGCTCGCGGCGCTCGAGTGGACCGCGCGGGACACGGTCCAGCTCCTGCTTCTCCAGAGCGCGCTGATGCTGCCGGTGGCCGCGCTGATCTTCGGCGTGGCGAACGCCGCGGACCCCGACGGTTGGCGTTCGCTCGGACTGCGCCCGGGCGGCTGGGGAGCGGCCTTCACCCTCGGAGTTCTGGCGTATTTCGCGGCGCTTCCGGCGCTGTCGGGCCTGCAGGCCCTGTGGCGCGTGGCGCTCGACAGCGCGGGCCTCGCCTACGCCGAGCAGGCGCTCGTCTCGCAGGCGCGTGTGCTCGCGGGGCCGCGCCTTTGGGGCTTCGCGTTCCTCGCCGTCGTCGTGGCGCCGTTTCTCGAAGAGCTCGTGTTCCGCGCCTTCCTGCAGCCGCTGCTCGTGCAGAACCTCGGAGACAAGGGCGGCGTGCTGGCGACCGCGTTCTTCTTCGCGCTCGCCCACGCAAGTCTCGGCGCGTTCCTTCCGCTGCTCGCGCTGGGCGTCGTGCTGGGCGCCGTCATGCTGCGCACGCAGCGTCTGATCGCGCCGTGGGCGCTGCACGCCGTCCACAATGGCCTGACATTGTGGCTGCTGACTTCACAAGGCGCCGCGGGAGCTTCGGGAGCGAATCCATGACCTACTTTCCTCGCCGCGGATTGTTCCGCCCGGTCGAGGGCGGCGCCTTCGTCGCCCACAACGCAACGATCACCGGCGACGTGACGCTCGGAGCGGAGGTCGGCGTGTGGTTCGGCTGCGTGCTGCGCGGAGACGACGCTCCGCTCACCGTCGGCCGCGGCACGAACATCCAGGATCTCACGATGATCCACGCCGACACGGACATCCCGAACACGATCGGCGAGGACTGCACCGTGGGCCACCGCGCGATCCTGCACGGCGCCAGCGTCGGCAACCGCTGCTTGATCGGCATGGGCGCGATCCTGCTCGGGCGCTCGGTGATCGGCGACGAGTGCCTCGTCGCCGCGGGCGCCGTGGTGAAGGAGGGCTTCGTGGCGCCGCCGCGTTCGCTCATCGTCGGCTTGCCCGCGCGCGTGGTGCGCAGCCTGAGCGACGCCGACGTCGCGGCCATCCAGCGGAGCGCCGCGGACTACGCGCGCAAGATCCGCCTCTACCTCGACGGGTCCGATGGAACCTGAATCCTCGCCCTCCGAGTCCTCGAGCCGCTACGCCGAGCGCGTGGCCGAGCTCGAACGCCGCCTGGGCGAGTGCGGCTCGCTGGCGATCGCGTACTCCGGCGGCGTCGACTCGGGCGTGCTCTTGCACGCAGCGCGGCGCGTGCTGGGGGAGCGCGCCACCGCCGTCATCGCCGACTCGCCCTCGCTCGCGCGCAGCGAGTTCGACGCCGCGCTCGCTTTCGCGCGCTCGATCGGCGCCGAGCCCGTAGTGCTCGGCACCAACGAACTCGAAGACCCGCGCTACCAACGCAACGCCGGCGACCGCTGCTACTTCTGCAAAGCGGCGCTGTTCGAGGCGATGTCCGGCTGGGCGCGCGAGCACAACGTGCCGCGCCTGGCCTTCGGCGAGATCGTCGACGACCTCTCCGACCTGCGCCCCGGCGCGCGCGCCGCGCGCGAGTTCGAAGTGCTCGCGCCGCTCTCAGCCGCGGGTTTCACGAAGCTCGACGTGCGCCGCTACGCGCGCGAACACGGTCTGCCGCTGGCCGACAAGCCCGCGAGCGCGTGCCTCGCGTCGCGCATCCCCGTCGGTGTCCGCGTCACGCGCGAGAGGCTCGCGCGCGTCGAGCGAGCCGAGGAAGTCTTGAAGGGACTGGGCTGGCGCCAGGTCCGCGTGCGCGACCACGGCACGCTCGCGCGCATCGAGGTCGGCGCCGACGAGCTCGAACGCGCTCGCGCGCAACTCGAGCTCGCGGTCGAGGGCCTGAATGCCGCGGGCTTCGAACGAGCCGAGCTGCACGCGTACGTGCCGCCGGCGCAGCGCGCGCGCTGAACGCGCCGCGCGTCGATCGGCGCGCTCTCAGCGCTCGAAGAGCGGCAGCAAGCCGTCGGGCATCGACAGCACGAGGCAGTTCATGGCCGTCGCGTAGCACGCGCCGTAGCGCTCGTCGCCCCAGCCGCCGTCCGCGCGCTGGTCGCGCACGGCGTCCGCCGCGGTTTCCTCGAACCAGCGCACGAACCCGCGCTGGTCCGGCATGGTCCAAAGCGCGATCGCCACGTACAGCCGCTCGTAGTAGGGGAAATCCGCCGCGCGTTCCTTGCCCTCGCCGCGCGCCGTGATGCGCCGCCAGAGCGCGTCGGTGGCGCGCCGCACCTCGGGGCCCTCGTACACCCCGGCGGAGTGCAGCGTCGCGAGCCCGGCGGCGGTCAGCGCGATCGATGTCTTCTGCGTCGGGTCGAGCGCGTAGCGGAACGCGCCGTCCTCGCTCTGGCAGCGCCGGATGTAGTCGACCGCCGTGCGCACGACCTGGCTGTCGACCTGCACGCCGCAATTGTGCGCCGCGCGCAGCGCTTGGAGCTGGACGACCGTGACCGAGTTCTCGTGCTCGATGTTCGCGGTGGGGGAATAGAACCACCCGCCTTCGACGCTCTGGCTCGCCTCGATGCGCTTCACCGCGGCTTCCAGCGTGCGCGCCACGCGTTCGCCGCGCGCGCCGCTCGGCGACATCGTGTAGGCCTGCGCGAGCGCGAGCGCGGCGAAGCCGTGGCCGTGCATGCGCGCGGTGGGTTCGGAGGCGCCGTTCGAGATGTAGCCGTGCGTCGGCGAGCCGCTCATGTCGGCGCGCGCGAGCAGGAAGTCGACCGCGCGCGCGACTTCGCGCGAATGCAGGCCGCGCTCGGGCGTCGAGCCGCCGGCCATGAACGCCAGCGCCGCCAGGGCGGTGACGGCGACGGTGACGTCCTGCTGGCCCTCGAGACGCGGAAGCGAGCCGTCTTCCGTTCGCGTCTGCGCTTGCGCTAGGAACGCGAGCCCGCGCTCGAGCGCCGCGCGCACATCGGGTTCGAGGCGCGATGCGGGGGCGCCCAGCGCGTCGGGCGCGCTTTGGAGGTTCGACTTCGCCGTCAGCGTGCCCGCGCCAACCCGCGCCCGCTCCAAGTCGGCGCGCGAGCCGGCCGGGGAGGCGCTCGGCGAGAGCCCGGGCGGCACCAACGCGAACGCTGCGAACGCGAATGCGAACGACGCGCCGAATGCCGCCATCGAGCCCGCCGAGAACGTCAGCGACGACGGTTCAGACGCCGGTGGTAGGCGTCGATCCAGTCGCGGTACTGCGGCGGGAGATCGCCGCCGCCTTCGGTGCGGAACAACTCGCGGTACTGCTCGGGCAACTCGCCCCAGCGTTCGCCGTCTCGGCCCGCGTCCACCCGTTGCGTCTCCGAGCCAGGCGGCGGACCGCCCTTGGAGTTCTGCGGCGTGGCGCCCGACTCCCGGTCGCCCTTCGGTTGGTCGCCCTGCTTGGGTTGGTCACCGTCCTGCGGCTGCTCGCCCTCGGGCTTGTTCGACGGGTCGCGCCCGCCGGGCTTGTCGGGCGTCGACTCGCGCTGCTGCGGGCCTTGCGATCCCTGCTGCGGTTCCCCCTGGGCGCCTTTCGAGTTGCTTTGCGGCTGACCGCCGCTCATGGCGGAGCTTCATGTCCCGCCCTGCTGCTTCGCGATCTCGAGGATGCGGTCGATGCCCGAGAGCACTTCCTCGCTCTTCGACTTCGAGTTCTTCAACAGGTCCGACAGGCCGCTGTCCAGCGACTCGCCCTTCAAGCTGCCCTCGCCCGCGCTCGCGTCGTAGAGCAGTTTGTCGATCTCGCCCAGGCGCTTCTCGACCTTGCGGAAGAGCTCGATCATCTCCTCGCGCGAGTCGTCGGCCTTCGGAAGGGTCGGCAGCGTCGGCGGGACCGGTTCCTGTGCGGAAGCCGGGTGCGCGGAGGCGGCCAGCGCGAGCGCCGCGGCGGCGAGGGCGATGCGAGCGGATGCGGTGAGGGTGCGTCTCATGGCTTTTGAACTCCGTCGGTCGGCGGTCCTTCGATCCCTAGCCTAGCCCGGAAACGCGCGAACAGGCGCGTCGTCCGTTCGTGGCGCTCGGCGAGGCGCAGCAAGTCCTCGAGCGTCTCGGGCCCGAGGTCCGAGGCGTCCAGATCGGGGTGGAGGATCTCGAAGCGCCGCAGCGAATCGAGGGTGTCGACCTCCATCTGGCGCAGGAGCTTCAGCTCGGCGACGTCCGGCACCAACGGCGGCTTCGTGCCCTCTTGCGGCTGCTGTTGCTGCTCTTGCTGCTGTTCCTGCTGGCGGCGCGCTTGCTCGGCCTTGAGCGCCTCGAGCACGCGCTCCGTGGCTTCGATCGCGTCTTCGAGCAAGGCCTGCGGCCGCTCGCCGGTCTGGTGGCCGCCGACTTCGTCGATGTCGCGCGCGACGCGCTCGAGGTCCTGGCGAACTTCGCGCAGCACGTGCGCGAAGACGGCCGAGTTCTCCGCTTCGATCGCCGTCGCGAGCTCGCCCGTGCGCACGGCGTGCTGGGTCAGGTCTCCCGCCACACGTCGCAGGCGCAGGCGCTCGGCGCGCGAGAGCTTCTCGCCGTCCCGCGCCGTGTCGACCTCGCGCAGCGCGGCGAGCGCGGCCTTCTCGGCCTCCAGAAGCGCGACCATCTCCTCGCCGATGCGGAACAGCACCTCTTCCTGTCGCAGGCGCTGGTACTGCTCCTCTTCGCGCTCGAGCTCGGCCTGCGCGGCCTGGATGTCGCGCTCGGTCTGTTCCTCGGCCTGCTCGGCAGCGTCGAGGTCGCCGCTGTCCAGCGCCTCTTTCGCCTCGCCCGCCGACTGCGACGCGCGCCCGAGCGACGGCGAGGGCTTCGAGTTCTTGCGCTCGCTGTTGCGCGTGGCGAGGTCCAAGAGGGCGCTGCGGATCTTCTCCTGTTCGCGCGCGAGTTCGTCGGCCTTGGCGCGAGCCTCGGGGCTCTGCGGTTGCACGCCCGAGCGCGTCGCTTGTTCGGCGCGCGCGAGTTCCTCGAGAGCCTCGCGCTGCGACTCGGCCGCGGAAGCCGAGCGGCCCTCGGAGAGCTGTTCCGCCGCGCGCTGCATCGCTTCTTGCGCGCGTTCGAGCGACTGCTTCGCGGCTTGTTGCTGCGGCGCCGTAGGAGAGTTGCTGGAAGACGGCGTCGACTGCTGCGCCGCATCGCGCGCCTGCTGCGCAAGTTGCTCTTGCTCCGCGGCCATCTCGTTCGGCTGCTGGCCGCTCTGCTGTTGGCCGCTCTGCTGTTGGCCGCTCTGTTGCTGGCTGCCTTGCTGTTGACTGCCTTGCTGTTGGCCACCTTGCTGTTCGCGGGAGCCGGAATTCTGGACCGAGGCAGCGCTGGCAGCGGACTCGCGCTCGCGTTGGGCCCCCGAGAGCGCGTCTTTCGCTTTCGCGAGCGCCTCTTCGGCGGCGCGCGCGGCCTGCGCCGCGTCGTCCGCGCTCTGCTCGCGCGCCGCGCGCGCGGCCTCGCCCATCTTTTCGGCCGCTTCCTGCAGCGCCTCGCGGGCCTGCGCCTCGCCGCCCGGACGCGGCGTCGGCAGCGTCTCGAGTCCGCGCGCGAGCCGTTCGGCCGTCCGCGCGGCTTCGGATTGCGAGCCCGCGAGCGCGGGCGAGAGCTGCCTCTCGTATTCGAGCGCCTGCTCGAGCGCGCGAGCTGCCTCGTCCGTCGCGCGCGCCGCCTCGCTCGCCGCCGCGGGATCGGTGGCGCGGTTCGCGGCCGCCTCGTCCGCGCGCTTCAACGCGGCCTCGAGTTCGCGCAGCGCTTCCTGCGCGGGACTCTCGCCCTCGGACGCGCCCTTCGGCCCGTCGGTTTCGGGGCGGCTCTCGGCGCCGCTTTGAGCGCTGCTCTCACCGCTTCGAGCGGCCTCCGATCCGCGCTCACCTGTTTTGGCTTGCGCGCCGCTCTCGCTCGCGGCTTGTCCGGCCTTCGCCGATTCGCCCGCCTGCTTGCGCGCGGCAGCCGCCTGGGCATCCTGCGCCTTCGCGAGCGCCTCGAGCTCCTTCGCCGACCGCTCGTGCTGCTCGGCCGCCGCTCCGCGCGCCGCGGGATCGCCCGCCGCCTGGCGGGCGCGCTGCGCCGCCGCCTGCAGCGCTTCCGCCGCGGCCTTGGCCGCATCGTCCTCCGACGCGCGGGCCGTGCGCGCTTCGCGCTCGGCTCGCGCCTCGAGGGACGTCGCGAGCTCGCCGTCCGTCGCCGCCTCGCTCGCGTCGCGCGACCGCGCGGCCGCCTCGCGGAGCGCCTGCGACGCTTCGCGCAGGCGATCGGCGCGCGCCTGGGCGCGGCGAGCCTCGGTCATCGCTTGCGCCGCTTCCTCCAGCGCCGCGGACGTCTCGGGTTGCCAACTCTCGAGCACTTCCGCATCCACGCGCTGACGCTCGAGCAGCGAATCGAGTTCGCGGCTGAGCTGTTCGAGCGCGTGGGAGCCGCTCTGGCGGCCCGCGCGTTCGTTGCGCTCCAGCAGCTCTCGCTGGGCCTGTGCGAGCGCCTGGATCCGTTCCTCGAGCGAACGTTGCTCGGCCGTGCGCGACTCTTCGCGCAACTTCTCCGTCTCGCGCACCAGCTCGCTCTCGCGCGAGCGCAGATCCCCGAGCTCCTTGCGGATCTTCTCGAGCTCCTCGATCGACTTCTGCAGCTCGTCGACGTTGCGCCGGTCGAGCAGCACGGACAGCAGTCGCTCGAGGTCGCGGATGATCTGCTCTTGCCCCGCGATCGACGTCGCGATCTGGCCCGACTGGACATCCAGACGGACGCGGTCCATCAGCTCCTCGAGCGTGAGCCGTCCGGCTTGTTCCGAACGCTCCTGCAGCAGCGTGAGGCCTTCCTGCAACAACTCCAGCGCACGCGGGCGGCCTTCCTGTTCGAGCCGCGGGATCAGGGCCTCGATCGTGCGCCGCAAGCGCTGCACCTGGCGCCGCAAGAGCTCCTGCTCTTCGAGAATCGCCGTGACGTCGCGGTCTTGCGCCCCGGCGTTTCCGCCCAGCACGGCGGCGACCCCGGCGAGAAGCAAGCCGAGCGTGGCGCGGTGGATCTTCGAGCTGCTGGATCTCATTTGCTCTTGCTCCTGGGATCGTCTCCGGAGGCGTCGCGCGTGCGGTCGCGCACGGATTTTTGGCGGTTGAGGATGTCGCGCGTCAGCGTGAGGACCGCTTGGAAGTTGTCCCACTCGGCGAGTTGCTCGAGCAACTCCGAGAGCCCCCGTTGAACTTGTTCTTGGGCCGCGTGCGCCTCCGTGAGCGCGGCGTGGGCGGCGCCCACTTCGCTCGCGCGCGTGCTGCGATCGAGCGCGTCGGTGGCCTTGGGCGAGTGGGTCACCGAAAGCTCGAGCGAGCGCTCCATCAAGCCCGTGAGCTGCGCGGCGAGCCCGGGGGCGAGCACCTGGCCGGAGCGCACGCTGAGCGCGAAGTCGCGCCACATCTCGAGCGAGAAGCTGCGCGCGGAGGATTGCGCGAGGCGTGAATCGAGGTCGGCGAGCGCGGCCGCGGCGGCTTCGTCGAGGCGCGCGTAGAGCACGTTCTCGACGATGCTCGCGAACTCGCGCGAAAGGGAGTCGAGGTCGCCCTGCACGCGGCGCTGACCGCTCACGAGGCCGGTCATGTCGCTCGCACCCGCGGCGCCCTGATCGCTCTCGAGCGCGCGGAGCAGCTCGCCGGTGCGCCGCAGGCGCTCGCGCGCCAGCGTCTCGAGGTCGGCCGCCTGCACGCGGACGCGGGCGAGCCGGTCCTGCAGCCGGCGCAGGAAATCGTCCTCGCTCACGACGCGCACGCGGATCGGCGAGGGCGTCGTCACGCCCGCGGAGTCGAGCTCGCCGTCGGAGAGCGGCGGCCGCGCGTCGAACGCGCGCAGCTCGAGTTCGAGCTGGTCGCCCGCCTGCAGCGGTCGATCGGCGTCCGCGAGCGACGCCACGTCGACGCGGACGCCGGCGAGCACGGAGGTCGAGACGCGACTCGCACCTTCGCCCGGCGCGGCGCCCGCGTCCGCGGGATTCTCTCCCGCCACGGCGACCGCTTCGAGCGCCGACCAAGGCGGCGCCGGCTCGGCCGCGGTGCGCCGCGCCCGCCATTGCACCCCGGCCACGCCGAAGTCGTCCTCGACCCGCGCGAGGATGCGCACCGCTCCGCGCTCGAGCGTCTCGATCTCGTTGCGCGCGGGCGCGAGCCACTCGACCTGCGGACGCTCGTCGCGCAGCACCTGGACCGCGAACAAGCCCGGATCGGGGTTCGACAAGCCCGCGGCGTCGACCAGCTCGATGCGGTAGCGGAAGGACTGCGCCGCCAGGAAGTCGAAGCCCAGTGCGTCGGTTGCGGACGGGAGCTCGGACGCACCGTCCGACGCCTCCGGGCTTGCCGCGTCGGATGGGAGCTTCGGAAAGGCGCGCGCTTCGAGCGGAATCAACTGGTCCGCCGGCAGGATGCGCACCGAGCCGCGCGCGTCGGCGGGCGACGGCCGCACCGCGATCGAGACGCGCGACCCCGCGAGCACTTCGACGTCGCGGTCGACTTCGATGCGCCCGGGCAGGCCGGTGTAGGCCGGCGGCTCGATGGCGACCGCGAGGGCGGCCACGTCCGGCGGCTCCAACACGACGAGCGTGAGGCGCGGCTCGCCGTCGCGGTCGTCGCCTCCCGTGGCGTGCAAGGTCACATCCTCGCTCAGCGAGCGAAGCACGGTTCGGAAGACGCCGTCGGGGCCGGACGTCAGTGCGATGGTCGAGCCCGCGCCGAGGTGCAGGCGCACTTCGCGGGGCCGCACGCCGACCGCGCGCACGACGATCGGAGCGTCCGCGCCGCGCGGCAGGCGCGCGAGCATGCCCCGCTCGGTGGTCTCCAAGGGCACGTGCTCGAGGCCCGCGCCGAGCGCGAGTTCGAGCACCGTCAGTTGCGGCCACGGCTCGTTCGAGCCGAGCAAGCGGGCCGTGAAGATCGCGGCGTGGTCGGGCCACGTGCGGGCGGCCGCGAACACGGCGAGGGCGCTCACGGCGCCCAGCGCGAGCAGTTGGCGCGGACGCCGCGGATCGAGCACGCCGTCGAGGTTCATGCGCGCCGCTTCCAGCTCGGCGTCGCGCAGGACGCGCTCGACGAGCTCGGGATGCGCATCGGCGGACGGCGCGAGCTGCAACTGCACGGCGCTCACCAGCAACTGCCGCGTCTCGGGCCGTTCGCGCTCGATCAGCACCGCGAGCCCCGCGCGATCGGGGCGCTCGATCCAGGGCTTCAATCCGAAGCGCCACAGCGCCGCGGCGGGCACGAGCACGCACACGGCCAAGTGGAACCAGCGAACTCCGCGCGGCACGTGGAGCGCCCAGTCGGCGAGGAATGCGAAGGCGAGCCACGCGCAGAACAGCGTCGACACGACGCCCAGCCCCTGCATCCAGGCCAGCCTCCCCAGGCGCGCGCGCAGCCGGCCGAGGAGTCGCTCGAGGGACGGCGTCGAGCCGAGCGACTTCGCAGCGGGCGGTCGATGGTTGGAGGTGGAGGTCACGTGGGAGGTCTCTGCGGCGCTCGGGAGCGCCGCCGGTCCGGATCAGCGCTGGAAGATCGGAAGGAAGCGGTAGGGGATCTCGAGGATCAGCACCGCCATCGCGGTGCCGAAGGGCTCGCCCGGCCCCACACTGTTGGGCCACGATCCGCTCGGGTTCTGCATGCGCAGCAGTTCGTCGCGCACGGTGGTGAAGTACGACTCCCACTTCTCCGCGCCCGCGGTGTACATCGCCTGCACGCCGTAGTAGTGGCCATACCAGAAGAAGTAGTGCCCCGCGGCCTGCCGCCCGCGCTCGAAATTGAACTGCGCGAGGTTGCTCTGGAGGTAGCGGATGCCCTGGTCGATCGAGTGGTTCGAGTACACGCCCGCACCGAACAAGGCCGTCACGCCCGCCGCGGTGAGCGGGAACGAAGAACGCGAGCCGTCGTGCTTCTGGTAGTGAAAGGAGCCGAGTTCGTTGCGGTAGTAGGCCGCCCCGGGGTAGCGCTGGATCGTGCCCTCGGTGACGGCCGAGTCGACGACGTACTTCGCCGCGCGGTCGATCACGCTCTTGGGCACGCGGATCCCGATGTTGCGCGCCGCGCGCAGCGCCATCACCTGGCACACCACGATCGACATGTCGCTCGTGACCGCATACGGCTCGTAGCGCCAGCCGCCCTCGGCGTTCTGCGAGTTGACGATGAAGTCGACGCACAGCTGCAACTTGCCGCGGATGTCCTGGCGGTGCGTCTGCCCGTAGACCTCGGCGAGGAACAGCGTCGCGAAGGCGTGGCTGTACATGCGCGAGCCCGCGTGCGTGACAAAGCCGTCGTCGTCGACGGAGTTGAGCACGAAGCCGAGCCCGCGCTCGACCACCTCGCCATAGGGGCCGCGGCCCGGCAAATGCCCGCCGGCGAGGAAGGCCATGCAAGCGAGCGAAGTCACGCCGACATGGCCGCGGTCGTCGGCGGTGTGTCGATAACCCTCGTTGAGCTTGTAGCCGATCTTCGCGACCCACGCGCCCGTGTCGCGGCCCTCGAGCACTTGGTGCTCCGCGAGCCAGGCGAGCCCGCGCTCGACAGCCATCGCGTGCTCGGGCGTGACCACGATCGGCTCGGTGTCGAGTTGCTCGTGGGCGCTCCCCTCGCCCTGGGTCGTCGAGCCCTGGGTCGTCGAGCCGCGCGCCGCCGCGTCGAGCGCCAGCGACGCACCCGCGGCCAGCGCGAGCGCCGCGCGCGCCAAACCTCGCTGCAGTCGGCATGAGTTCATGGTCGTCATCTCCTCACGAGCATCTGGTTGGGGCCGCTCATCCACAGGACGCCGCCGAGCGCCGCGAACTCCAGCTTGTCCGCCGGCCCGAGCTCCGGGGGAAGCGCGCTGCGCTCGCGCACCGCGCCGCTCTCGCGGTCCACGAGCACCAGGTTGGCGCTCGGGGCCGTGCGCTGGCCCTTCGTGCGCGGCGTGTAGGTGTAGGCGATCGCCACGGCATTGTCCGCCACGATGGGCGCGGGCATCGGACCGCTGGTGTTGAGCTGGCTCGGCGCGATGTCGAGCTGCACGCTCCAGCGCTCGCCGAACGGCAGATGAAGCGCGCGCACGAGCGTCGACGCGCTGTCCGCGCCATCGCTTCGCACGAACAGGTAGGGGTGCGAGGTCGTCACCACGCGGTGACGCGAAATTCCGATCAGCACGTCCTGCACGCCGAGCGCGGCGTTCGGAACCCGGCGCACCGCTCCGAGCTTCGTGTCGAGATCGAGCACCGCGCCCTGACCGCCGAGCGCCTCGACCGCGCGTGGAAGCAAGATCAGGTAGGTGCGGCCGTCGGCCCGGAGGATCGAATCGAACTCCTGGTGCGCCTCGCTGAGCACGCGCCAGCCACGGCGGCCCGTCGCGAGATCCCACGCCGTCAGGCAATCGTGCTCGCCGGCCGCGCTCGACTTGGGGAAGCTCGGCACGATCAGGCGGCCGTGCTCGATCCACGCGCCTTCGGCGTCGGCGAGCCCCACGTGCGCCGCGAGCGAGATGGTGCTCAAGCGCGCGCCGGTGAAGAGGTCGAGCACGTCCACGGGGGACTGCGCGAAGTCGCTGGGCAGCATCGCGAGCGCGTGGTCGCCGACGACGGGGCGGCCCCAGGACTCGGGGCGGACCGGCCGCGCCCAGAGCTCGAGCCCGAGGCGCGCGTCCAGCGCGATGAGCGAGCTTCCGTCGGGCGAGGTCGCCGATACGAGCACGACGCCGCTGCGCGCCTGGAACGAATCGACGCGCGCGCCGCTGCTCGACCACTCCCAGCGCGGGTCGCCCGTGTCGCTCTCGAGCGCGAGCAAGCCGCCGCGGTTGCCGAGGATCACGGCGCCCGCCGAGAGTTGCGCGCGCCATCCGGGGAACGCCGCGCCCTGCGGCGTCTGGGTCGACCACAACGGTCGATCCGCGCCCTCGCCGCTCCACGCGGAGACCGTGTCGTGGTTGCGGTCGCGCCGGCAGAGCACTTGCGCCCAAACCGTCGGTCCCTCGGGCGGCGTGATCGGCGCGAGGCCGAGCAACAGGAACGAGCCGTTCAGCGGCGCCATCGGAAGGGTGGACGGCGCGAGCGTCGCGCTCGGCGCGCCCAGCTCCGGCAGTGCGCGCGCCGACTCGTCGCGCAGCTCCGCCAGAGTCCGGCCCTTGTCTCGTGCTAGCGGCGACACGCGCGCCGCATGGTCGCGTTCGAGGCGCTCGAGCAGCGCCGCGGCGAGCTCGTGGTTGCCCGCCTCCGACAGCGCGGCGCGGAGCACCCACTGCGCGTGGAGCTGGTCGTCGGTCGCTTTCGCGATGTCCCAGTCGTCCGGCGTCGCGCGCACGCACAACTGAACCACGGCGTTGAGGTCGGCGCGCGCGAGCGCCGCTTCGCGCCGCGAGCGTTCCGCGAGCGCCGCAGCGCGCGAGTGCGGGTACAGCGTCGCGAGCCGCTCGAGGGAGTCGAAGCTCTCCTCGGCGCGTGCGCGTTCGAGCCACTCGGCCGCCGCGCGTTCGTAGGGTTCGTAGGCTGCGCGTTCCCCGGCGGCGAGCAAGGCGCCGATTCGCGCGCTCGCGGACACCGAAGCAACTTCGCGCGTCGGCGTCGACGCCGGAGGCAGGCGCAGGTCGCCGAAGCGGGCGAGGATCGTGTGGAGCAGCTCGTACTCGCGCGCGACGTTCGCCTCGCGCTGGGCGTCGAGCGCCTGTTCGATGGCGACGTAGGCGCCGACGGTGAGCGACTCGACGCGCTGGCGCGGGTCGAGCCCCTGGAAGCGAAGCGAGTCGTCGCGCTCGAACCAGTCGGTCGGCATGTACGCGGCGCCGCAACTCTCCGCGAGCTTGGCGAGCGTCTGCGCGCGCTCGGGATAGCGCTTGAGGGCTTGTTCGAGTTCCGCCTTGCGCACCAGCGCGCTCGCGAGCGCGTCCACGCCGACGGCGAGCGCCGCGGCGCGCTCCACCCATTCGACGGCCGGCCGCAGGGACGCCGAGCGAGCCAGTGCGTCGGCGCAGGACAGCGCCACGCGCACGTAGCGTTCGCGCGCCTGGGCTCGCAGCGCCGGATCCTCGGTGTCGACCCAACGCTCCAGGCGCTGCGCCGCATCCTGCAACAGCCGCGCGGCCGATTCGTTCGCCCCCGTACCCAGCTCGGCCGCGCCGCGCCGCGCGAGGATCGCGGCCCAGCCCATGTGCGGCCGCGGATCGTTCGGCGATTCCGCGCACTGACGCGCGAAGCGTTCGCTCACGACGCGCCAGTCGACGGCGGCGCTGATGCGCGAGTCCGATACGAAGTACGCCACGCCGTCGGCGAGCAGCGCGTTCCCCGCGAACTGTCCGTCGGCCCACTCGGCGCTCGCGCTGCGGTCCTCCGTGAGCCGTTCGCGGTCGAGCGCGACACGGCGCTCACCGGCCGGCACGACCACCTGCGTCGCGTTGAGCTGTGCGCGCGGCCGCGGCTGGGTATCGAAGAGCTCGAGGCTCGACTCGACGCTCGTCAGTCCGACGCTCGAGGCCAGTCCGCGCGATGCGCGCGACACCAGGATGCGGTCCGTGCTGAGCCAGAGCGTGTCGGCGCGCGCCTCGAGCAACGTGACGACGTTCGGAACGCGCCCGAAGAAGTCGTGCGGCCGGCGCCACAGGCGCGCGCCCGTCGCCGAATCGAAGGCCAGCAGGTCGCGTCCGTCGCTCGGCGCCACGAGCACCGCTCCCGAGGCCACGGCCGGCGCCGCCGTGCCGAAGTACAGCCGGCGCATCTCGGTGCGAAAGTGTTCCGCGCGGGGAATCGGCGTCTGCTCGTACAGCGCTTCCCACAGGATGTCGCCGCTGAAGAGGTCGAGCGCGGCCACCGCGCCGAGCTGCGTCGAGACGAACACGCGCTCTCCATCGACCGCGACCGGCGCGGCGGTGTACTCGCGTTGCGCACGGCCGAACATGTTGAGTTCGACCTGGCCCGACACGAGCGGCGTCGACCAGAGCAGGCGGCCGTCGTGCAAGTCGTAGCACGCAACATGGAAGTCGACGCGGCCGCGCATGCGGTGCGCGCCGACGATCACGCGCGAGCCGACGACGACCGGTGCGGCGCCGGCGCTCATGCGCACCTCGAAGGGCCCCGACTCTCCGTCCCACAGCGGCGGCGGCATGTGGTCCCAGAGCACCGCGCCGCTCTGCGCGTCGTAGCCGACGAGCCTGCGCTCGGGCGTGACCTTGGTGATGCTGAACTGCTCGTAATTGCTGTTGCCGACGAGCGAGAAAGGCGTCTGGATCGCGGCCACGACGACGCCGCCCGAAGTCGCGGGGCGGACGAGGATCTGCGAGCGGTCGACCTGCGCGAAGAAGTCGTCTCGACGCAGCGGCCGTTCGCCGGACGGATACACCTGGCCGCGGTCGACGCCGCGCCACTCGGGGAACTCCGCGCTGACCCAGCGGCGCTCGCCGCTCCATCCGTCGAAGGCCCACACGCGCAGCGTGTCGCTCACGAAGACGAGGTCGTTCGCCGTGCAGCCATAGAGCGAGTACGTGTCGCCGCGCGAGAACGGTCCGCCCGCGTTCTCGGGGGCGAGCGAAGCGCTCCATGTCGCCGCATCCGGCCCGGGAGCGGGGGTTCCGCCCGAGGCCGGCGTCACGAGCCGCCACGCTTCGGCTTGTTCCGCGCGCAGCGTCGCCGCGCGGCTCGCGGGCGAATCCGACGCCGGCTCGAGCTCCGCCGCGCGGCGCCACGCGGCGAGCGCGACCTCGACGTTGCCGCGTTCGAGTTCGATGTCGCCCAAGGCGCGCCACGCGCGCACGGCGGACTGCGTTCGCGAGTAGCGCCGCGCGACTTCCGCGAGTCCGCGCGAATCCGCGCTCGCGAGCGCCGCCTCGAGTTCGGCGCGCGCCTGCGCTTCGTGGCGGGTGCGGTACGCGGCGAGCGTCGCGGGCGAGAGCTCGCCGAGCCTGCGCCGCGCCCACGCCACGGCGCCGACGTAGACCGGCGCCTTCTCGTCGACCTCCTGCCCCGGCTCCAGCAGCACTTCGCCGCGGTGCGACACGATCAGCTCCTGCAGGGTCTGAAGCGCTTCGGCGTCGCGGCGCGCGGCGAGGTGGTCGGCGGCGCGCTGCGCGAGTGCGGCGGCTTCGTGCGTGCGCGGAATCGCAAACCCGCGCGTGGGCGCGGCCTCGTCGAGCTCGCCCGTCGGCGGATCGCCGGCGCGCTGCGGACCGACCACGCGCTGCGGAACGGTTGCAGGAGCTGCAGCGAACACGTTCGACGCGACGCCACCCGCGAGCACCGCCGTCAACGCCACTCCGCGCGCGGTGGCGCGAGAGGCTTTGCGGCTCTTGGATTCGCGGGGCGGGTTCATGGTCGAAGCAGTGGACGGTTCCTGTCGGAGAGCGATCGGCGCGGCGTGCGCGGAAGTTCGCGGGCGTCGGCTCGGAGTGTTTGGGCGTGTGCTTGGTTCGTGTGTGCCTTTTCGGCGCGCGGCGCCTCGGACCCATTTTCCGGCGCGTCGCGCCTCAGACCAACTGGTAGCGCTTGCGGAGGATCCACTCGGCCGAAAGGACCGCGAGGACGAGCAGCAAGGCGCCCCAGTGGTCCCAAATATCGTCCAAGCGCGCGGAAATCGGGTCGCGCCGTTCCTCGCCACCGGCGAGGTCTTGGCGCCAGAGCTCGCTCAGGCGAGCCAAATCGACCGCGCGGCCCCCCGTGGCGGCCGACAGTTCCACCAGGACCGTCGGCGCCGGGGTCGGGTCGGCGCTCTCGAGGCTCGGGATCACGACCTCGAACTCGGCGCTCGAGATGCGTTCGGAGTCGCGCTCGATCCACACGCGATGGAGTCCCGTGCGGTCGGGGTCCAGCGCGCCGCGGAACATGCCCGGCCGGCCCTCGACCGCCGTGAGCACGAGCGTCTGCGGCTGGCCCTCCGGAGCGCTCCAGCGAATCTCCTGGGTCTGGGCCTGGCTCGGGCGGTAGTCCTCGTCGAGCACGCGCGCTTCGACCGCGACGCGCGCGCCGAGGTCGTAGCTCGAGCGCGCGAGCTCGAGCCGGTAGCGCCGGTCGCCGCTGCGCAAGCGTCCGAGCGCGAGCCAGCGGATCGCGTTGCGCCAGAACCGTTCGTGGAAGCGCGGCCCCCAGTGGAAGCGGAAGGTCCAAGTCTCGTCGAAGGCGAGGAACAGCGTGCGACCCGACGGGTAGTAGCCCGCGACGGCGAGCGGGTAGGGACCGTAGGAATTCGACTCGCGCGGATGGCGAAGCAGGACTTGCGCGCCGGGCTTCGCGCGGCTCACCGGCGAGAACCAGTGCATGCCCCACAGACCGCTCTCCTCCTCCCACAGCTCGCGGTTCACCCCGAGATCGGAGTGCAGACGCACGATCTCGTGCGGATGGTCGGGATCCTCGAGCCGCGGACGGTACTTGCGCGTGGTGTCCGAAGGTCCGCCGCGCAACTCGGCCTCGTCGAACAGCACCGGCAGCAGCGTCTCGATCGGAGTGCCCACGTACGCGCGCGGCAGGTCGTACTCTCCGGCGATGGCGCAGAGGCCGCCGCCGCGCTCGACGAACTCGACCAGCGCCTTCATGAACTCCTCGCCGGCGCCCGGATCCGGCGAGACCGCGAACGGGTTCACGTCGCCGAGGATCACGACGTCGTAGTTGTCGAGCAGCTCCTTGCGGTCCACGGGCACGCGCGTGAGAGCCGGCAGGTCCTTCGACGACTCCTGGCGGAAGTCGGGATTCGCCGACAGCAGGAAAGCCTGGAACTGAATGTTCTCGTCCGCGCGCTTGAGCATGTCGAGCGCCAGACGCCGGTACTCCCAGCGCGGATAGCCTTCGACGTACAGCACGCGGACCTTCTGCGGGCTGACGTGCACGCCGACCTGCAGCACGTTGTCCTCGAGGGCGGTTTCGCCGCCGATCGGCGCGATCTCGACGCGGAAGCGTCGCTCCTGCGTGCGGCGGTTCGCCGGCCCCGAGCGCGCCACGAGCGTCGTGCGCTCGCCGTTCTCGCTCAACTCGATCTCCGCGCTCGCCGCGACGCGCAGCGCACGCCCGTCGGGATCCTCGGGGTCGTACTCCTCGAGCCGCACGTCTCCGCGCACGCCGCGCTCGACTCCGCGAGCCACGACCCGCACCGTGATCGCGATCTCGTCGCCCTCGAGCGCGCTCGCGGGTGCTTCGACGAGCTCCAGGGCGAGGTTGCGCTCGGGCCGCGTGTCGCCCAACACGAGCGTGTGCACGTTCACGCCGACCGCGGCCGCGGCGCGCGCGGCATCGGCGAGCGAAGAGCCGGCGTTCTGCCGCCCGTCGGAGAGCACGAGCACGTCCGTGACGTGCCGTCCGCGGTGCGACGAGAGTGCTTGCAGAAGCGCATCGCCAAGGCGCGTCGAATTGCCGCGCCCGGTCAACGCGCTCGGCGCGCCGATGGGGGACAGCTCCGACGCGAACGCGAACAACTTCGTGGTGTAGCCGCCCTCCTCGAGCTTCGGCAGCACGACGCGCTCGAGCACGCTCTGGGCCACGGCGGAGCGCGTGGCTTGCGCGGGATCGGCGATCCCGAGCTCCGCGAGGGCGCTGCGCGTCGCGGCGTCGCCGGCGTACGCGTCCTTGCGCTGCATGCTCGCGGAGTCGTCGACGAGCACGAGCCCGATCGCCTTCTGCACTTCCTCGCGCTGCAGGACCTTCACGGGCCGTGCGAGCACCGCCAGCAGCAGCATCAACGCCGTCGCGCGCAGGATCGAGAGCGTCGCGCGCGCGGGCGTGGAGAGCGCTTCGCCGCGGTAACCGATCCACACCAGCGCCGCGAGCGCCGGCGCGACGACCAGCACGATCACCCACGGTTCGGGGAGGTCGAGGAGTTGCAGGCTCTCGCGCATGCCGGCGTCGGCCTGCGCGGCCGCGAGCGTCCCGAGATCGAAGCTCACGCGCTCCTCCGACTTCGGCCGACCCACGCGGCCCACAGAGTTTCACCGCAGAGCGCCGCGAAGCACATCCACGCCAGCAAGCGCCAGATCTCACCCTGCGTCGGCGCGGGCGCATCCTCGGCGTCGCGTTCGGCGTCGGACGCGAGCGCCAGGGCGCGGTGGAGCCCCGACAACTCCGCGGGCGCGAGCCGGTCGAGATCGCTCTCGAGCGGATCGAGCCCCACGGCGAACAGTTCCGGCTGCGCGCCCTCGAGCGCGAGCTGGTACGCGCCGGCGCGCGGCGTGGCGCCGAGCACCGAGAGGCTCCACAAGCCCGGACCTTCGACGCGCGGCTCGACGTCGAGCGAGCGGCGCGTACCGTCGGGCGAAACGAGCGTCGGGTTCCGCGGGAAGGCGCGCACTTCGGCGATCAGCGGCGCCCCGACCGCGACGTTGCGCGGCGGAGGCGTCGCGCGCGCGGCGTGGCGCAGCCACTCGTGCACGAGCGGCACGAACGTGCGCGGCGACTCGGGGATCCGGCTCCACTCCGGGTCGATGCTCGTCGACCACAAGTACACGCGGCCGCGGTCGTAGCGTTTCTCGATGAGCAGCGCGCTCGCCCCGTCGTCGTCGAAGCGCGCGAGCACCCGAGCGTTCTCGTCGGGCCGCGAGCGGAAGAACTCGTAGTTGGGCGCTTCGGTGAGCAGCGGCTTCCAACGCTCGTCGCCGAAGAAGCTGAGCGCCGGGTGCGTCGCTTCGAATTCGCGCACGCGGAAGTAGCCGTCGCGGCGCGCGATCGAGACGCGCGAGAGCAGCTCGGCCGGGGACAGTCCGCTTCCGTCGGGGCGGTGCAGACGCAGGTTGAACGCGGTGGGCTCGACCTTGCGGCCCAGCGTGAAGATCAGGGCGCCGCCGGCGGCGGTCCAGCGCTCGAGCGAAGCGACGTTCGCAGCCGAGAGCCCGTCGACGTTCGCGATCACGATCACGTCGAACGCCGCGAGATCGAGCTCGGAGGCGCCGAGTTCGTGCGGTGCGATCACGCGCGCGGCGAAGGGCGGCAGCGTGCCGGCGCCGAGCACCTCGTCGCCGCCGAGGGGATCGAGCACCGAGTGCAGGTAGCCGACCTCGTCGCGCTCGATCTCGACGGCGCTCTCGCCGTTCACGAGCAGGACGTCGACCGTCGCGGGAACGTCGATCACCCGCGCGCGGGTGTCGTCGATCGTGAGGCGGTCGGCATCGATGCGCGCGGTCAGCACGCGCGGTCCGGCCTCCTGGAAGCTCGTCGCGAACACCGCGCGAGCCACGCCGCGCGCGGGCACATCGAGGGTGCGGAAGGGGAGTCGCTGGTCGGCGTCGAGGGTGAGCCAGACGCGCACGCCGCTGCGCGCGGCCGCGCCGTGGTTCTGGACGTCGACCGCGATCTCGACCGTGCCGCCGGGCAGGATCTCGCCCACCGGTTCGATGGCGGCGACCGAGAGATTCGGCGGCGTCGCCTCGCTCGGTCCGAGATCCTCGACCCAGACCTTCAAGTCGAGCGCGGCGAGCCGGTCGAGCTGCTCGAGCACCGCCGGCGCGCGCGCGGGGCCGTCCGCGACCGGAGCGGCCTCGAAGCTTCCGCGCTGAAGGTCGGTGAGCAGCCGGATCTCGAGCGCGCTCGCTCCCGCTTGCGCCGCATCCTCTTCCGCGAGACGCGCCACTTCGCCCAGCGCCGCCGCGAGGTCGAGCGTCTCGTCGTCGGGCCCCGAAAGCGAGGCGAGCATGCTGAGCGCTTCGTCGGGACGGCGCCAGGACAGCAGCCGCGGCGCCGCGCCCGCGGCGATCAAGCGCACGCGGTCGTCGCGGCCGGCGTCGAGCTCGAGCAGGATGGTCCGCGCGCGCTCGACGATGTCCTCGTGCACGCTTCGCACCCCGGTGCGGTATCCGGTGGATCCCGAGAGGTCGAGCACGAGCACCACATCGCGGCGCGATTGCGCCAGCTGAGCGAGCGGCGAGCGTTCGCCGAGGAACGGGCGCGCGACGGCGAGCGCCAGCAGCGCCACGGCGGCCATGCGCAGCAGCAGAAGGAGCAGATTCTCCAGGTTCGCGCGGCGCCGCGTCTTCTTGTACGCCGCGAGCACGAAGCGCATCGCGGCCCAGGGCATGGGGCGGAAACGCTGCCGGTTGAGCAGGTGGATGATGAGCGGCACGCTCGCGAGCGCGAGCCCCGCCACCAGCGCCGGGTTGACGAAACCGGAGAACACCTAGATCCGACCTCCGCGGTTGCGGGCGCTGCGGTGCGCGAGGTAGCTCGACAGCGCGGCTTCCAGCGATTCGGACGTGTTCAGCTGGAGGAAGTCGACGCCCACGCTGCTCGCGGCGCGCGCGAGCTGATGGTTGTGGCGCCGAATCTCCTCGATGTAGGCCGTGCGGATGGCGCGCGGGTCGACCTTCAGCTGCCCTGCGTTCTCCAGCCCGTCGAAGCGCGCGAGGTGCCCGATCTCCAGCGTCAGCTCGAGGGGATCGACCAACTGCACGACGATCGGCTCGTGGCCGCCGTGCACGAGGGAACGCAGCCCCTCGGCGATGGCGTCGATGTCGTCGAAGAAGTCCGAGAACACCACCACGATGCCGCGTCGACGCAGCCGGCCGCCGAGCCACTTCAGCACGGCGCCAACACCGGTCGGGCCGGTCGGCGTGGCGGAGCCGAGCGCGTCGAGGATCGCGTGCTCCTGCGGAATTCCGCTCGCGGGCGGGACCTTCACGCGCTCGCGGTCGTCGAACAGGACGAGCCCCGCGGTGTCGCGCGAACCGATGACGAGGTGCGCGAGCGCGGCGGCGCACCAGCGCGCGTAGTCGAACTTGCTCCAGTTCAGCGAGCGGAAGGCCATCGACTCGCTCGCGTCGACGAGCAGATGGCAGGAGAGCGTGGTCTCCTCGAACATCTCCTTCACGACCAGGCGGTCGTTGCGCGCGTACACCTTCCAGTCGAGCCGCCGCAACTCATCGCCCGCGACGTACTGACGGTGCTGCGCAAACTCCGCCGAGCTGCCGCGCAGCGGCGAGCGGTGCCGCCCCGACAGCATGCCTTCGACCACCGTGCGCGCGACGAGCTCGAGGCCTTCCAGGCGGTCGAGCACCTTCGGGTCGAGGCTGGGAGACGCGGTTTCGGCCACGGTGGGGAGGGTGTTTCTGGCTCGGTGCGGTTCGGGCTAGCTCCGTCGCGGAACGCCGCCCGGCGCCGGAGCCGGGTTCGCGTGCGCAGCGGATCGACGCGACCCGGGGCTGGGGATTTCAGGAGTTCGGCGAGTCAGGCCCGCACACCGGGGAGACCGCTGCCGACGCCGGCGCTCGGGTCGATCTCCTTCAACATGCGGTCGATGATCACATCGGAGGTCATGCCCTCCTTCTGCGCGCTGTAGTTCGTGACGATGCGGTGGCGCAGCACGGGATGCGCGACCGCCTGCACGTCCTCGACGGCGGCGTGCTCGCGGCCCATCAGGGCGGCGCGCGCCTTCGCGGCGAGGACGAGGAACTGGCCCGCGCGCGGACCGGCGCCCCAGGTGACCCATTCGCGGAGGAAGGGCAGCGTCGAGTCGGATCCCACGCGCGTTCCGCGCGTCAGGGCGAGCACGTAGTCGAGCACGTGGTCGGCGATCGGGATCTGGCGCACGACGCGCTGGATCTCGAGCAGCTCCTCGGGGCCCAGGACGCGCTCGGGCTCGGCCATCGCTCCGCCGGTCGTGCGGCGCAGGATCTCGCGCTCCTCGTCCATCGAGGGGTAGTCGACCCGCACCATGAACATGAAGCGGTCGAGCTGCGCCTCGGGCAGCGGGTAGGTGCCTTCCTGTTCGATCGGGTTCTGCGTCGCGAGCACGAAGAACGGGTTCGGCAGCGGGTGGCGGCGGCCGCCGACCGTGACCTGGCCCTCCATCATCGACTCGAGCAGCGCGGCCTGCGTCTTGGGCGGCGTGCGGTTGATCTCGTCGGCGAGCACGACGTTCGCGAACACCGGGCCCGGAGCGAAGCGGAAGTGGCGCTCGTTCGTCGCCGGATCGATCTGCAGCAGGTCGGTGCCCGTGATGTCGCCCGGCATCAAGTCGGGCGTGAACTGGATGCGGTTGAACGAGAGGTCGAGCGTCTTGGCGAGGCTCGAGATGAGCAGCGTCTTCGCGAGCCCCGGCACGCCCACCAACAGGCAGTGGCCGCGCGTCACGATGCCGAGCAGGAGCTGGTCGATGACCTGGTCCTGGCCGACGATCACGCGCTGGAGCTGGACCTTCATGCGCGCATGGGCGTCGCGCAGGCGTTCGAGGGAGGCGTGGGACATGGGCGTCCGGTGGGGTCTCGTCCTGGGTTGCGCAGGCAGGTGGAGGCGGAGGTCGCAGCAGCGCACTTCGCGCACGAAAAGCGAGGCGAACGCGGAATCTAACCCTTGGACCCGCCACTTGGGCGCCCTCGCTGCGCGACTACACGAGTTTCACGGCTTGCGCGCGTAACCATCTCGACGCATCGCTCGGCGCGTCGCTCCATCCACGCGCTCGACGGATCGCTCGACGATGACTCGCTGCAGCAAGGTGCACACTCGCCGGCGCCTTCGCGCCGTGGCGCGCTTCCTTTGTCGCCTCGCGTCGTGAAACGCTTCGCTTCGCCGCCGAGCCCGGCACGGCGTGCGAAGCGAGACTCAGCGACGCACCAGGGGCTCGGCTCGAACCCCGCGCCGACTCGCGGGCGGCGCGGGGCGGCGCGTCGGCAATCCCTTCCGAGCCCGGCGACCCGGTCAAAAGATGTCGCGCTTGTTTCCTCGCGGCCCCTTGACGGCCACTAGACGACCGGTCTAATCTTCGCGCCATGCAGCCCGGCCCCCGTCCTTTCCAACCCCCGCCCAGGGAAGCCAATCCCAGGGAGACCAGCCCCAGGGAAGCGCTGCCCCGCGAGCACGACACGCGCGATCGGATCCTCGAGGCCGGCGCCGAAGTGATCGGCGCCAAGGGCTTCAACGGCTCGGGGCTCAACGAGATCCTCCTGCGCGCCGGCGTGCCGAAGGGTTCCTTCTACCACTACTTCGGTTCGAAGGAGGAGTTCGGCGTGGCGCTGATCGAGAAGGCGCGCGACGAGTACCTCGAGTCGCTGCGCAAGCACCTCGGCGACCGCAAGCGCACCAGCGTCCAGCGGCTGCGCGCGATCTTCGAGGAGACGCGCGAGGAGTGCGCCTCGAGCGGCGCGACCGTGGAGTGCATCATCCCCAAATTGGCGCTGGAAACCGCGACTTTGAGCGAACCGGTGCACGCGGCCGTCAAGTGCGTCTACCAACAGTGGAGTGCGATCATCGCGCAAGTGATCCGCGAGGGTCAGGCGGCGGGCGAGATCGACCGTGCGCACGACGCGGACCGGCTCGCGAACGTGCTCGTCATGATGTGGGAAGGCGCCGCGATCCGCATGCAGATCGACCGCAGCCTGCAGCCGCTCGACGACTTCCTCGCCTTCGTGTTCGACAGCCTGTTGCACCCGGCGCGCTGAGGCTCTTCCCGCGGGACTCGCTGACGCCTTCGTTGTCACCTGAATTGCCGAACGGGGCGTAAGAAGCCCCTCGCCGCTGCGTCCTGTCGCCGGCGACGCGCTGCCCGGCCTGCTCGGAGGCCGCCGCAGCCTTTCTCACCTCCAAATGGCGCTCGCCGCCGCCTCCGCACGCCACTTTGTGTCGCCCTGCGGAGACGACTGGTCTACGCCACGCATCCAACCACCTCCTACGACCGACTTCCACAACGCGACCATGACGCCCACTTCGACCTCCCAGCGTTCCCTTTTCGGACGCTCCCTCGCCTCACTCCTGCTTCTCGCCGGCGTCGCCGGCGGCGGCTTCTGGCTCGTCAACTTCAAGCGCAGCGCGCGCGCCGAGTCCGCTGCGATCGCGGCGAGCCAGCCCGAGATGGTGTCGATCGTGAACGCCGTGCCGGCGCGCGCCAGCGAGCACGTTCGCACCAGCACGGCGATCGGCACCGTCCGCGCGCTTCGCTCGGTGACACTGCGCAACGAGCTGCCCGGTTCGGTGCGCGAGATCCACCTCGAGAGCGGCGCGATCGTCGAGGAGGGCGAACTGCTCGTCGCACTCGACGTCACCGTCGAGGAGGCCGAGCTCGCCGCCGCCGAGGCCCGTGTTCGCCTCTCGGACACGCTGCTCGGCCGGGTGAAGCGCGCGGCGGAGAGCCAGGGCGCGTCGGAGGCCGACGTCGACCGCGCGAAAGCCGAGTTCGACGTCGCCAACGCGGAGGTGCTGCGGATCCGCGCGCTGATCGACCGCAAGGTCGTCCGCGCTCCGTTCCGCGCGCACGTCGGGCTCAGCGACGTGCACGTCGGGCAGTACCTCGAAGCCGGCAGCTTGCTCACCAGCTTGCAAGGCGTCGACGAAGCCGTGCACATCGACTTCCAGGTGGCGCAGCACGTCGCGAGCGCGCTCGCGGTGGGCCAGCACGTCGACGTGTTCGTCGCGACCGATGCGCCGGCCGCGAAGGCGGAGATCGTGGCGCTCGACGCGCAGATCGACCCGCGCACGCGCAACGCGATGTTGCGCGCGCGCCTCGAAGGGCCGCTGCATCCCGCGCCCGGCGGATCGGTGCGCGTGCGCGTGCCGGTCGGCGAGCCGGCGCCTGTGACCGTGGTGCCCGTCTCAGCGCTTCGCAAGGGTCCTGCGGGCGAGCACGTGTTCGTGATCGCGAAGGGCGAGAACGGCGAACTGCGCGCCCAGCAGCGGCGCGTCGAGAGCGGACCGATGCTCGGCGACGAGGTCGTGATCCGCGAAGGCCTGGAGGACGGCGAACTCGTCGCCGCCTCGGGTTCCTTCAAGCTCATGGAGGGCATGCTCGTCGCGCTCGCCGAGACGCAGTCCGCGCCCGCTCCGGCATCCGCCACCACCACCGTCGACGCGCCCGCGGGCGGCCAGTAACGAGGACCCCGCACATGCGTTCGATCACTGACGTTTTCATCAAGCACCCGGTCCTCGCCGTGGTGGTGAACCTGGTGCTGGTCCTGGTGGGCTGGCGCTCGATCGCGAGCCTGCCGATCCAGCAGTACCCGCAGATCGAGAGCAGCTCGGTCATCATCACCACGGTCTACACCGGCGCGAGCGCCGAGACCGTCCGCGGCTTCCTCACCACGCCCATCGAGCGCGCCGTGTCGGCCATCGGCGGGGTCGACCACATCGAGTCGACGAGCCGCTCCGGCGTGAGCACGGTCACGATCCATCTCGAGCTCGACCACAGCACGACCACCGCGCTCGCCGAGGTCAACGCGCGCCTGCAGCAGGTGCGTTCGGAGCTGCCCTCCGAGGCCGAGCCGCCGCTGATCGAAGTGCAGCGCGCCGACCGGCCGTACGCGACGTTCTACCTGTCGTTCACGTCGTCCGAGCGCGGGGTCGCGGAGGTCACCGACTGGCTGGCGCGCACGATCCAGCCGCAGCTCGCCACGCTCAAGGGCGTGCAGCGCGTGACGAACAACGAGGGCGGTCGCCCGATCGCGATGCGCGTGTGGATCGATCCGGACAAGCTGGCCGCGGTCGGGCTCGCGCCCGGCGACGTGTACGCGGCGCTCCAGCGCAACAACTACCTCGCGGCCGTCGGCCAGACGAAGGGCAACCTGGTGCAGGTCAGCCTGCTCGCGGACACCGACCTGCGCACGGTCGAGGACTTCGAGCGCCTGATCGTCGCGCAGAACGACGGCGCGCTCGTGCGCCTGAGCGACGTGGCGCGCGTCGAGCTCGGCGCGGAAGAAGCGAACCTCGTCGCGAAGTACAACGGCGCGGAGAGCGTGTACCTCGGCGTCTGGCCGCTCGTCGGCGCGAACGAGATCGACGTGGCCAATGGCCTGCGCGCCGAGATGGAGCGCCTCGAGCCGACCCTTCCCGCCGACATCGAGATGCGGCTGGTCTGGGACGGCACCGTCTTCATGCGCGACGCGCTCGAGGAGATCTCCAAGACGCTGCTCGAGACGATCCTGATCGTCGGCGTGGTGGTGTTCCTGTTCCTCGGTTCGGTGCGCACGGCGCTCGTTCCGCTGATCGCGATGCCCGTCTCGTTGATCGGCACCGCGGCGGTGATGAGCCTGCTCGGCTTCAGCCTGAACCTGCTCACGATCCTCGCCATCGTGCTCTCGGTCGGCCTGGTGGTCGACGACGCGATCGTGGTGGTCGAGAACGTCGCCCGCCACGTGCGGCTCGGAAAGTCGCGCACCCAGGGCGCGCTGGTCGCCGCGCGCGAACTCTTCGGGCCGATCGTCGCCATGACGATCACGCTCGCGGCGGTTTACGCGCCGATCGGCTTCCAGGGCGGCCTCACGGGCTCGCTGTTCCTCGAGTTCGCGATCACGCTCGCGGTCGCGGTGCTCATGTCGGGCTTCGTGGCCGTCACGCTCTCGCCGGTGATGAGCGCGCACGCGGTGCGGCCCGGCGGACAGGAAGGCTGGCTCACGCGGCAGGTCAACCGCGGCTTCGATGCGCTGAGCCGCGTGTATGTGCGCGTGCTCGACGGGGCGCTCGCGATCCGCTGGACCATCGTGGTCGCGGCGCTCGCGATCATGGCCGCCGCGTACCCGCTGTACGAGCAATCGCGCCGCGAGCTCGCGCCGGTCGAGGACCAGAGCCACATCAGCCTGTTCTTCGACGCGGCGCCGGACGCGACGATCGAGGCCGTGGACCGCGACTCGCTCGCGGTCGTCGACGCGGTCAACTCGTTCCCCGAGAACCGCTTCATGTGGTCGCTGGTCGCCAACTGGGGTGGCTTCGGCGGCTTCGTCGCCTCCGACTGGCGCACGCGCGAACGCTCGACGCAAGAGCTGTACGGAGACCTCTACGGCGCGGTGTCGCAGGCGCCGGGCGTGCGAGTGTTCCCGCGTCTGGATCCGCCGCTGCCGACGCCGGGGCAGTACGACGTCGAGCTCGTGCTCCAGTCGGACGCGCCGCTCGAGGAGATGCTCGAGACCGCGATGGCGGTGGTCGGCGCAGGCCGGCAGAGCGGCAAGTTCCTGTACGTCGACACCGACCTGAAGATCGACCGGCCGCAGGCCAAGGTCGTCATCGACCGCGAGAAGGTGGCCGACCTCGGCCTCGACCTCGCGAGCGTCGGCCGCGAGCTCGGCACGCTGCTCGGCGGAGGCTACGTCAACCGCTTCAACTACTTCGACCGCAGCTACAAGGTCATCCCGCAGATCGGCGACGAAGGCCGCGCGACCGTGGGCCCGCTGCTCGATCTGAAGATCAAGTCGCCGAGCGGCGAGCTGGTGCCGGTTTCGTCGTTCACGAGCATCGAGTCGACGACCGTGCCGCGCACGCTGAACCGCTTCCAGCAACGCAACGCGGTGAAGATCTTCGGCGGCGTGCAGCCGGGCGTGACCAAGGAGGAGGGCCTCGCCGTGCTCGAGGCGGCCGCGCTCGCGGTCGCAGGTCCGGGCGTGCACCTCGACCACGCTGGCGAGTCGCGCCAGATCCGGCGCGAGGGTTCGGCGCTCGTCGTCACCCTCGGCTTCGCGCTCGTGCTCGTGTACCTGGTGCTCTCGGCGCAGTTCAAGAGCTTCCGCGATCCGTTCATCGTGCTCGCCGGCTCGGCCCCGCTCGCGATCAGCGGCGCGTTGGTCTTCACCTACCTCGACCTCACGACGATCAACGTGTACTCGCAGGTCGGTTTGATCACGCTCGTCGGACTGATCTCGAAGAACGGGATCCTGATCGTGGAGTTCGCGAACACGCTCCAGGAGCAAGGCTTGTCCAAGGTCGCCGCGTTGCGCGAGGCCTCGGCCACGCGCCTGCGTCCGGTGCTCATGACCTCCGCGGCGACGATCTTCGGGCACTTCCCGCTGGTCCTCGTCACCGGACCGGGCGCGGAAGCGCGCAACAGCATCGGCATCGTGCTCGTGGCCGGCATGGCCGTGGGAACGCTGTTCACGCTGCTCGTCGTGCCGGTCTTCTACTCGCTGATCGCCGCCGAGCATCGCGCCGAAGAGCCCGAGGAAGAGTTCGAAGTTCCCGCGCGCGCTCGCGCCCAAGCCCGTCCCGCCATGGAGTTGGTCTGATGGTCCCGCACTCACGAAAGACGATGTTCTCGCGCCTCGCGCCGCGTGCGGCCCTGGCTGCCTTGCTGCTGACCGCCGCCTGCACCACGGTGGGGCGCGATTACGAGCGGCCCGAGCTCGGCGTTCCCGCGAACTGGAGCTCGAGCGCCGAGGGTTCCCAGTCCGCCCAGGCGGACGCGCCCGCGCTCTTCGCGGTCGAAGGCGAGAGCGATGCGCGCTGGTGGGAGCGGCTCGACGAGCCGGCCCTGTCGGCGCTCGTGCAACGCGCCTTCGAGAGCAACCGGGACCTGCGCGCGGCCGTGGCGCGGCTGCAGCAAGCGCGCGCGCTTCGCACAGTCGCGGCGGGCGAGCGGCTTCCGAGCGTCGATGCGCGCGGAAGCTACGAGCACCGACGCGAGAGCGAGAACACGCCCTTCGGCGCGTTCATCCCGCGCACGGACATCCATTCGATCGGCTTCGACGCCTCGTGGGAGCCCGACTTCTGGGGACGCGTGAGCCGTTCCGTCGAGAGCGCGACCCGCGACCTCGAAGCCAGCGAAGCGGATGTTCATACGGTGGCGGTCGCACTCGCGGCCGAGGTCGCGCGCACCTACGTCGAGCTCGCTTCGGCCCAGCGCCGGCTCGAGATCGCGCTCTCGAACGTGGAGCTCCAGGAGCGCACGCTGCAACTCGTCCGCTCGCGCGTCGACGCGGGGCTCGTCGGTCCGCGCGACGTCGCGCAGGCCTCGGCGAACGTCGAGAGCACGCGTTCGCGCGTCCCGGCGCTGCAGTCGAGCGCGCGCGCCGCGTCGCACCGCCTCGCGGTGCTGCTCGGCCTCGCCCCGGGCGAACTCGGCCGCGAGCTCAGCACGCTGCGCAACGTGCCCCGCGCCCCTGCGACCCTCGTCGTCGGAGTTCCCGCCGATCTGCTGCGCCGCCGCCCCGACGTCGTCGCGGCCGAGCACCGCTACGCCGCCGAGGTCGCGCGCATCGGGGTCGCGGAGGGCGACCTGTATCCGCGTTTCGCGCTGAGCGGAACGCTGGGCCTTTCCTCCGACGGTTCGGAGCACCTGTTCGACGGCGACAGCCGCGTGCTCGGCATCGGCCCGTCGCTGCGCTGGAACTTGTTCGACGGCGGCCGGCTGCGGGGGCGCGTGCGCGCGCAGGAAGCGAGCGCGCTGGCGGCGCAGAACCAGTGGGAGCAGACCGTGTTGCTCGCGCTCGAGGAGGCGGAGAACGCGATGACGTCGTTCGTGCGCGAGCAGGAACGCCGGGCGTCGCTCGAGCGCGCCGCGGAACACGCGCGGCACGCCGTCGAGCTCGCGCAGACGCAGTACCGCGAGGGCTTGACCGACTTCCAGGCCGTGCTCGATTCCCTGCGCATCGTCGCCGGGCTCGAGGACGAGCTGGCGGTGAGCGACGCCGCGATCACGACGCACTTCATCGCGTTGTACAAGGCGCTCGGCGGCGGCTTCGACGCGAGCGGCGTGCCCGTGGTGGCGGCGGCCGATTCGCGCGACTAGCTCGCGCGGTCGAACGGCGGTTCGCGGAGCGCGCTGGGCGATCGGCTCAGCGCGCTTCGAACACCCACATCGTCTGCGGGCCGAGCACGCACACCCAGCGGCCGTGGGCGAAGACCGAACCGCCCGAGGGCTGCGCGCCGCGCGCGAGCCCGCGCTCGCGTTCGAGCAGCGCGAAGTCGAGCAAGTACAGCTCGCGCTCGAGGTCGATCAAGTAGACGCCGCGCTGCGAGGCGTACAGCGCGCGCGTCGCGCACGCCGCGCCATCGCCGGTGAACGACTCGTCGGCGCCGAGGTACGCGGCGAGGCGCGTGCGTCCGCTCGCGCCGTGCCAGCTGCTGAGCGCGCGCTCGGCCCCGTGGGGCTTCAGCACGAGCGCGGCGCCGTCGCGCGCGCCGATGAGCACGGCCGGGGAATCGGCGCGGCGCGGGGGCGCGGCGAAGAGCCCTCGGCCGTCCAGGTCTGCGCCGTCGCGCAGCCAGTACACGTGGTCGCTGTCGGCCGGCGCCAGCACCCAAGCGTTCAGTTTCGCGTCGAAGGGCGGCGCTGCGCCCGTCCAACGGCGCTCGTCCGAGGGCCGCCGCCGCGTGCGAAGCGACCACTCGAGACGCCCGTCGAGCGTGTCGACGAGCGCGCTGAAGCCGGTGTTCGAGCTGGTGAGCGCGCGCAGGCCGTTCGCGGAGAGCGGTGAGGCGGCGGCCGCCGGCGAGCGCGCTCCGAAGAAGCGGCCCGCCGCGCGCTGGATCTCGAGTCCGCGTCCGAGCCAGCGCCGCCACACCGGCGCACCGCTCTCGAGGTCGAAGGCCGCCAGCCACGTGCGGAGCTGCGTGCTCGCGCCCTCGCGCGCGTTGAACGAACCCTCGGGCTCGGCGAGGTCGTACTCGCGCACGACGGCGATCACGTTGTCGCCGACGATCGCGGCGCCCGACTGGAACTCGCACGCTTGCCACAGCGGCGTTCCGCCCGCGAGGGCGCCCGCGGCGCCGGCGACCTGCTTGCCGTCGAACCACACCCAGTCGGTGCGCAGTTGCGGCGGCCCGAGCGGATCGATGCTGTCCACGAGCTCGATGCACACCAGGGCGTTGCCGCGAGAGCTGCCGCGCCGGCCGACGGTCAGCACGACCTTGCGTCCGCGCGCGGCGACGGTGAGCGGCCAACCGGGCGGCTCGAGGGGCTCGAGCAGCGGGCCGACCGCGATGCCGCCGTCGCGCAGGTACTGCGTGAGGTCGGTGCGGCCGAGTTGCACGCCCGCCGCCAGGTCGTAGAGCGCGAGCATCTGGCTCTGCTCGCCGCTAGCGATGTGCGTGAGCACGCGGTCCGCGTCGAGGAATGCGAGGCCCGGCCGCACGAACATCCCCGGCTCGGTGCGCGGCCGCGCGCCTCGCCGCCGCTGCGAATCGAGCGTCACGAACGTGCGCGGCTCGAGGCGCGTCGCGCGGCCCCAGTCCGTCGCAACTTCCGCTCGCGTCCGCTCCAACTCGGCGCGTACCGGCGTTTCGCGCGCGACGATCGCGGCGAGCCAGTCCCGCGTCCCCGTGGCGCCGAGCCAGTCGCGGTGCCGACGCGCGCGCTCCAGCCAGCCGGCCGCCGTGTGGGGTCGCGAGGACTCCAGGGCGCCGTCGGCGAGCGCGAGCGACGCGCGCAGCGCCGCTTCGGTCGCAGGGAAGCGCCGTTCGACTTGCTCCAGCGCGTCCGAGTCGCCGCGCAGCTCGTGCAGCGCGCGGTCGAGCGCCTCGTCGGCGAACGGTGTCTGCTGCGCGGACCATTCCGCGCGCGCGGCCGCGGGCAGCGACAGCCAGCGGCGGAGCACGGCGGCTTCGACTCCGTCGCGGCGGCGGTCGACGCTCGCGTCGGCGGTGCCGTCGGGATCGGGCCACGCGCGCGAGACGGCGGCGCCTGGCGCGGAGGGCAGCGGAAAACAACCGGCGCCGGGCTCGCTGTCGCGCAGTGCGACGTGCCAGAGGTCGAAGACCTCGCGCCAGCGCCGAGTTCCGTCCGCTTGCTCGCGCAAGCTCGCGTGCAACGCATCGGCGCTCGCGAGCGCGCGGTTCGCGGCTTCGTCGAAGGGCAGGAACGCCGGGTTGTCGAGCGGACCTTCGTCGAGCCGCAGCGGCGTGTCCTGGGCGCGCGCGAACGGCAGCGCGAGGACGAGCGCCGCGAGCGAACGCAGCGGGACGGCGGGGCGCGGAGGGCTCACTCCGCGCTCACGAGCCCTCGCGCGACGGCGGCGCGTCGCCGTCCGCGTTCGGGGAGGTGGGCGGGGTCGCCGGTTTCGGATCCAGCGCGGAGTCCACGGGCAGATCGAGGTCCGAATCCGCTCCCGAGTTTGCCTCCGGCGCCGCCCCCTCGTCCCGCGCGGGCTTCGTCGCGCGCAGCACGCGCCGCTCGCGCTCGAGGAAGATCGGATCGTTCTGCGCGCGTTGGAGCCGCTCCAGCTCCGCGGCCTGCTTCTCTTCGCGCTCGATGCGAGCGCGCAGCAGCGTCTGCGCTTCGGCGAGCTTGCGCCGCTCCGCCATCGCCGGACGCAGACCGAGCAGCGCCACCTGTCCGAGCACCGCGAACGTGATCCACACCGGCGCCCACGCGATCAACACGCGGAGCAGCCCTTTCGAGCCGCCCTTCGGCGCAACCGGAATCGTCGGGGAGAGGTTCACGTGCGTCTTGTGAAGGAGGGGTGGAGGCTCGTCGCTCCGCGGCGAGCGTCAGCTCACGAGCAGCTTCGCGCCGTAACGGCCCGTCGCGTCGAGCTCTTCCTCGATGCGCAGCAGGCGGTTGTACTTGGCGACGCGGTCCGAGCGGCACGGCGCGCCGGTCTTGATCTGGCCGGCATTCGTCGCGACCGCGAGGTCGGCGATGGTCGTGTCCTCGGTCTCGCCCGAGCGGTGGCTGATGACGCAGCGCATGCCGTGGCGGTGCGCGAGCGCGATCGTGTCGAGCGTCTCGGTGAGCGTGCCGATCTGGTTGACCTTGATGAGCACCGCGTTGCCGGCCTTCTTGTCGATGCCGGTCTGAACGCGGTGCGAGTTGGTCACGTACAAGTCGTCGCCGACGAGTTGAACGCGCGAGCCGATGCGCTGCGTCAGCGCCTGCCAGCCCTCCCAGTCGTCCTGATCGAGGCCGTCCTCGATCGAGAAGATCGGGTACTTCTCGCTCCAGCGCGCGTACAGCTCGACCATCTCCATCGAGCTGTGCGGCTTGCGGTCGACCATGTACTTGCCGTCGTGCAGGAACTCCGCCGAGGCCGCGTCGATGGCGATCTTCACGTCGGTTCCCGGCTTCGCGCCGACTTTCGCGATCGCGGCGAGGATCAGCTCGATCGCTTCCTCGTTGCTCTTGAGGTCCGGCGCGAAGCCGCCCTCGTCGCCGACGTTCGTGTTGTAGCCCTTCTGCTTGCACACGCCCTTGAGCGCGTGGAACACCTCGACGCCCAGTCGCAGGCCCTCGGCGAAGCTCGTCGCGCCGAAGGGCATGATCATGAACTCCTGCAGGTCGACGTTGTTGTCGGCGTGCTTGCCTCCGTTGAGGATGTTCATCATCGGCACCGGGAGCACGTTCGCCATCGCGCCTCCGAGGTAGCGGTACAGCGGCAGGCCCGCTTCCTCCGCCGCGGCCTTCGCGACCGCGAGCGAAACGCCGAGGATCGCGTTCGCGCCGAGGCGGCTCTTGTTGGCCGTGCCGTCGAGCTCGATCATCGCGGCGTCGAGTGCGCCCTGGTCGGAACCTTCCAGGCCCACGAGCGCGCCGCACAGCTCGTCGTTCACGTTCTCGACCGCTTTGCGGACGCCCTTTCCGCCGTAGCGCTTGTCGCCGTCGCGTAGCTCGTGCGCTTCGTGCTTGCCCGTGCTGGCGCCCGACGGAACGGCGGCCGAGCCGACGGCGCCGCTTTCGAGCAGCGCTTCGACTTCGAGGGTGGGGTTGCCGCGGGAATCGAGGATCTCGCGCGCGTGTAGGTTCAGGATCTCGCTCATGGGCGGGCCATCGTAGCGAGCGGCGCGGGCGCTCCAAGCCCGCGTTCGCGGCGCACCGCCCGCTCGCGGCGATCGGTGTTCGCCGGCAACGTCGAGGCTTCCTATGCTGGCGCGGCGATGCGACGCGTCTCCGCCCTTCCGAATCTGCTCACCCTCGGAAACGCGTTTTGCGGCTTGCTCGCGATCTCCAAGGCGATCGACGCGCTCGCGGTGACCGAGGCGGGCTCGTGGCTGTTCTACAGCAAGATGGAAACGGCCTGCCTGCTGATCTTCCTGGGCATGGTGTTCGACGCCTTGGACGGCAAGGTCGCGCGCATGACCGGCGGCGCGAGCCTCTTCGGCGCGCAACTCGACTCCTTCTCCGACGCGATCACCTTCGGTTGCGCGCCGGCGTTGCTCGCGAAGGTGCTGATCGAGCACGAAGGTCCGATCCTCGGTTACACCGGCAGCCCGCGCCTGCACTTCATCGCCTGCGCGGTGTTCGCCTTGATGGCGGTGCTGCGGCTCGCGCGCTTCAACCTGGAGACGACCAGCGACGAGAAATCGCACGCCGATTTTCGCGGGCTGCCCTCGCCGGCCGCGGCCGCCGCAGCGGTCTCGACCTTGCTGATGTACCTCACGCTGCGCCGGCCGGAGCTCGAGGTCGACGACGGTTCGCCGACGCCGATCGGCCGGATGTTCAAGCTCTTCCCCCAGGTGCGGATCGAAACGCTCCCGCCGTGGGTGCTGCCCGCCATCGCGCTGCTGCTGCCGGCGCTGGGCTTCCTCATGGTGAGCCGCGTGCGCTATCCGCACGCCGTGGCGCTGCTGACGCGGAAGGGCAGCTTCTTCACGCTCGTCTACTTGGTCTTCGGCGCGTTCTTGCTGTTCGCCGCACCGGTCCCGGTGATGTTCCTCGCCGCGCACCTGTTCGTGTGGAGCGGACTCGTGCGGCGCCTCTTCCGCAGCAAGCCTCCGAGCGATGCGACCAAGCCGCCCGACGCCGGTTCGCGCGAGCCGCGCCGCGATGCGCTGAGCGGGACTCCGCGTCCCTAGGTTCGAGCGGACCTCCTCGGCTGTGGCCATCGCCTACGTCGCCCTGGGTTCGAACCTCGGAGACCGCGCCGCGCACCTCGAGGCCGCGGTGCGCGAGCTCGACTCGACCGCGGGCGTGCGCGTTCTGCGGCGTTCGAGCTGGATCGAAACGGCGCCGGTGGGCGGGCCGCCGGGCCAGCCGCGCTTCCTCAACGGAGTGGTGGAGCTCGACAGCGAACTCGAACCCGAGGCCTTGCTCGCGGAGTTGCTCGCCGTCGAGCAACGCCACGGACGCGTGCGCGCCGAGCGCAACGGTCCGCGCACCCTCGACCTCGACCTCTTGCTGTTCGGTTCGCGCCTCGTTCACAGCGAGCGCCTCGATGTGCCGCACCCGCGGCTCGAGGAGCGCGAGTTCGTCCTCGCGCCGCTGGCGGAGCTCGCGCCCGAGCTGCGCCTCGCGGGGAGCGGGCTCACCGTGCGAGAGCGCCTCGCGCAACTTCGCGCCGCTTGCAACGCCGCCGATCGCCGTCATGCTTCCGCCGCGATGACGCACGTGTGCCGCGATCCGCAGTCGGCCCGAAGCTGGCTCGAGCGGCGCCGGCCCCAGAGCCTCGGCTTCGTTCCGACCATGGGCGCGCTCCACGAGGGCCACCTCACGCTGATCCGCCGCGCGCGGCGGGAGAACGAAGTCGTGTGCGTGAGCGTGTTCGTGAACCCGCTGCAGTTCAACGACACGCGCGACTTCGATCGCTACCCGCGCGACTTCGAGGCCGACGCCGCCGCGGTGGGGGCGGCGGGCTGCGACATGGTGTTCAGCGGCACGCTGTGGGACTTCTTCCCCGAGGCGAACGGCGCCCGCGAGCGCATCCCGCTCCTTCCCGCCGGCCCGACGGCGCTCGGGCTCGAAGGCGAGTTCCGCCCGGGCCACTTCGACGGCGTCGCGACGATCGTCGCGCGGCTGTTCGAGTTCGTGCGGCCCACGCGCGCCTACTTCGGCGCGAAGGATTTCCAGCAGACGCTCGTCGTGCGCGACCTCGCGCGCCGCCTGGGCTTTCCCGAAGTCGTGATCTGCCCGACTTCGCGAGAGAGCTCGGGCCTGGCCCGCTCCTCGCGCAACGAACTGCTCTCGGCCGAGTGGCGAGCCCGGGCGCCCGCGATCCACGCGGCGTTGTCGGAGGCCCGCTCGGCGTGGCGCGAGCGCGGGCTCCGCAGCGCGCCGGCTTTGCGCGCGATCGTCGAAGCGCGCCTCGCGCCGAGCGGGCTCGAGATCGAGTACGCGCAGGTCCGCGACCCCGAGCGTTGGACGGCGGACGAGCCTTCCGGGGAACTCGAACGAGCCGTCGCGCTCGTCGCCGCGCGCGCCGGCGGCGTTCGCTTGATCGACAACCTGCGCCTCGACCGCGACGAGGAGCCGGCGTGAGCGCGGGTCCGTGGCGCGTCGTCTCGGCGCCGGCCAAGGTCAACCTGTTCCTCGAAGTGCTCGCGCGGCGCGACGACGGCTTCCACGAGCTCGACACGCTGATGCTCGCCGTCGATCTGTGCGACGAAGTGCGCGCGCGAAGAAGCTCGAACGGCGGCGTCGCGTGCCGCGTCGACGGTCCGCAGGCGAGCCCCGACGTTCCGACCGACGAGCGCAACCTCGCCGTCCGCGCGGCTGCGGCGGCGCTCGAGCTTGCGCGACGTGCGGGACGCGCGACGGCGAGCGACGGCATCGAGCTCGAGTTGCACAAGCGCATCCCAGCGCAGGCGGGGCTCGGCGGCGCGAGCAGCGATGCGGCCGCGGCCTTCGAGGCCGTGGAGCAAGCCCTCGAGTGGCGCTGCGAGAGCGAACTCGCGTGGCGCACGCTGGCGCAGCTCGGATCGGACTGCGTTTTCTTTCGCACCGCTGCAACAACCGGACGGGCGCGTTGCACCGGGCGCGGCGAGCTCGTGACGGCCTGGCCCGCGCTCGAGCGCGAGCTCGGAATTCTGCTGGTGACGCCGGACATCGGAGCGCCGACCGCGCTCGTCTATCGAAGCCTCCGCGACCCGTTGTCATGGCGCGCCGACCGACGTAGCTTGGAATCATGTTTCAGTCCGGCGACTCGCTCGGCGCCTGAACATGCTGCGCACCCCCAGGCGCTCGTGCTCACCTTCAACCGTCTCGAGGACGCGGCTTGCCACGCGGTCGAGGGCCTCGGCCATTGGCGCGAGGCGTTGCGCGCGATCCCGGGGGGGCCGTGGCGGCTCAGCGGCAGCGGCGCGAGCTTTTTTGCGCTGTTCGAGTCCCAGGCCCGCGCCCAAGCCGCCCGCGAGACGGTCGCCCGCGAACTCGCCGCCCGCGGGCTCGCCCCGCGCGGAATCTGGGCCCTGCGGCCCTTCCGCGTCGCCGCGCCGAGTGCGTGAGAGCGCGTCCGGGCCGTCGGCGCGTGCGCCCGGGCCGCCTTTCGATCTACCGCCGCGCTTTTTCCCGAGCGCTTTCCACGTTCCGTGAGCGGTCTTCGGAATCCCTTGCCATGAACATCACCGAGATCCGCATCAAGCTCGTCCGTGACCCGCGCGACAAGTTGCGCGGTTTCGCCTCGATCACGATCGAGGGCGAGCTCGTCGTGCGCGACATCAAGATCATCGACGGCGCCAAAGGCCTCTTCGTGGCCATGCCGAGTCGCAAGCTGCACGACCGCTGCCCGAGCTGCTCGTGCAAGAACCCGCTGCGCGCCCGGCACTGCAACGACTGCGGCCGGCGGCTGCGCGAACAGCGCGGGGAGTCCGACGAGCGCGGCCGCGTCCGCCTGTACGCCGACATCGCGCACCCGATCCATCAGGAGGGCCGCGACCACCTGCAACGCTTGATCGTGAGCGCCTACGACGCCGAATTGGTCGCGTCGCAGCGCGAGGGCTACGTCGCGGCGCGCTTCGACGACCTCGACTACCACGAATTCGACGCGCCCTGATGATCGCTCGGCGCGCCCGGGTTCTCGCACGTTGCTTCCGTGGCGCGCGAGTCGGAGTTGCGGCGCCTGACTGCGAGCGGGTGCTTGGTACGCTCCCGAGCCGCAGCCCATGGCCATCGTCGTCTCCCATCTCGCGGGGTCCTTCGACCAGCTCGCGCGCCAGGCGCTGCGGCAAGTCCCGCTCTCCGATCTGATCGAGCTGCGTCTCGACGACGTGGGCGACCCCGGCGAAGAGCGCTTGCGCGAGCTGATCCGCGCGCTCCAAAAGCCCGTGATCGTCGCGCTCAAGCGGCCCGAGGAGGGCGGATCGTTCCGCGGCGACGTCGACGAGCAACTCGACGCGCTGCGCAGCGCCGCGCGCGCCGGCGCGGCCTTCGTCGACGTCGACTGGGAGTCGTCGCTCGACCTCGGCGAGCTCGGGACCCTCAAGTGCCACCGCATCGTCTCGCGCCACGATCGCGAGGGCGCGCCGGAGGATCTGGGCGAGTTCGAGGACGAAGTGCGCAACGCGATGTACGAGGGCGACCTCATCAAGCTCGTCACGCACGCTCGCTGCGCCGAGGACGCGCTCGCGCTCCTGCGCCACCTGCGTCAGGCGCGCGGCGGCTTGATCGCGTTCTCAAGCGGCGAAGCGGGCTCGTTCTCGCGCGTGCTGTGCCGCATCTTCGGCTCGCCCTTCACCTACGCGGCCCCGGCGATCGTGCCGGGCGAACCCGTCGCACCGCTCACGGCGCCCGGGCAGATGCGCGTCAACGACTTGCGCGCCGTGTTGCCTCCGGGGGGCGGCGGCGATTCCAGCGCGATCTTCGGCGTGGTGGGGGATCCGGTCGAGCACTCGCTGAGCCCTCGCGTGCACGACATGGCGCTCAAGGGCGCGCGGCTCGACGCGGTGTACGTCGCCTTGCGTGTCGAGAATTTCGAGCGCTTCCTGCAGCTCGTCGACGACCCGCACTTCCGCGGATTCTCGGTCACCGCGCCCCACAAACTCGCGGCCTTTCGAGCGGCGAAGGCGCGCGACGAGGCGAGCCACGCCACGGGCGCGGCGAACACGCTCGTGCGCGACGTGCAGGGCTGGCGAGCGGCGAACACCGACGTGAGCGGTGTGGGCGAGACGCTCGAGCGCGCCTGGCGCCACCACTTGGACAAGCAGGGCCAACCCGTGCTTGCGATGGGGGGCGCGTTGAGCGCGGTGCACGCGCTCGTCCTCGGCGCCGGTGGCGCGGCGCGCGCGGCGGCGCACGCGGTGCTCGCGCGCGGCGGACGCGTCACGGTCTGCGCGCGGCGGGATGGGGAAGCCCAGAAGCTCGCGCGCGACCTGCGTTGCGCAGCGGACTCGTGGAGCGCGCGAAACACGCTCGCCTACGACGTGCTGGTTCACGCGACGCCCGCCGGATCGCTCGCGCAGCCGGACGCGATGCCGATCGACGAAGCGCACTTGCGGCCGTCGACGGTCGTGCTCGACGCCGTCTATCGACCGCTCAAGACGCCGCTGCTCGCCGCCGCGCTGCGCCGCGGTTGCACCGCGGTCCCCGGCGCCGAGTGGTTCGTCCGCCAAGCCCACGCGCAGTTCCGGCTCTTCACGCAGCACGACGGCGACGAAGAGTTGATGCGCAAGGCCTTCGAGCACGCGCTGCGCTGATCCTGCCGCCATGAACGGCCCGCGACCCATCGCGCTCGTCGGCTTGCGCTGCGTCGGCAAGAGCACCGTCGGCGCCTTGCTCGCGCGAAGGCTCGAGCTCGGCTTCGTCGACCTCGACGAGTGCATCAAGTTCGCGCTCCAGAGCGACTGCTGCTCGTCGCACGCGCCGAGCCTCGCCGATTCCATCCGCGCGCACGGTTGGGAGGCGTTCCGCGAGCGCGAGGCGGCGGAGCTCGCGCGCCTGCTCGAGGACGGCGAGCCCCGAGTGATCGCCACGGGCGGCGGAGTCGTCGAGCGCGAAGACAACCGGCGCCGACTCAGGCAGCGCGCTCGCGTCGTGTGGCTGCGCGACGACCTCGCGGTGCTCGTCGAGCGCTTCCGCGCCGCTCCGGGCGAGCGGCCCGCACTCACCGACCTGCCGCCGGCGGCGGAATTCGCGCGCCTCGAAACGTTGCGCGGCCCGCTCTACGCCGAGCTCGCGACGTGGACCGTCGACGCGCGCCGTCGGGCTCCGGACGCGGTGGTCGACGAAATCGTTCAGCTCGTGCACGCCCCGGAGCGCTGACAGGCCCACGCGGCGCGAATCGAGCGGCGAAATGCCTTCGCGCGCCACGCCACGCTTGATTGCCGGCCGCGCGAACCCTATCCTTTCCCCCTCGATCGCGCGGTGGAGCAGTCTGGCAGCTCGTCGGGCTCATAACCCGGAGGTCGCAGGTTCGAATCCTGCCCGCGCTACCATCCAAAAAGGGGCTCGCGAAGCATCGCGAGCCCCTTTTTCGTGGCGGTCGCGCTTTCGACCCGCGCCGCGGGCGGAGTCCCGACCCGCGCGGCGGGGCGACCGACCCGCACTCGACCCGCAGCCCAGGGCTCTTGGCGTCCAAGGCAGCCGTCGGGACTTGCCGCTTGCCGTGGCTGTCTTGTCCCACGAGTGCGCGTCTCGAACTCCTGCGCCGCCGTCGAACGGATCTCCGACAGCTACGAGCGCGACGCTCGGTTGTGGATCCATGCGGATCGAAGCGAGCACTCGGAACTCGAAGCACTTCAACCCGCGCTCGATTTCCTGCTAACAGCCTGCGGTCCCTCGAAAAGCAAGGCTCGGTTCCACGGCGCACACTGCGACCGACGCAACGGTGGGATGGCTACGGGCAAGGTCGACGCGCACGGCAGACTTGTCCTGCGGCCTTCCTCCGGTCTCGCAACCCGATCGTTCCAGTTCTTAGCACCTGGAGAGAAATGGGGGCCGCCGCGCTTGTGTGGCCGTGCTCGGAGGCCGCGACGTGAACACCGCTCCGAAAGCAAATCGTTCGAACCGCCAAGGCGTTCGCCGCCATGGCTCGTGCCTCGCGTCCGCCGGCAAGGATTCAAGCGCCCACCACGGCTACCTGTGGAGCGGTGAATCAGGACGGCGCCCTGCACATGACACGCGTACCGCCACGAGCGGGACCGAGAGAAGAAATTCCTCGAGGAAACGGCGTGACGAACTCGCCGAGCGATCGCTCGCGCTTCCCCTTTCGCCGGACGTCGCGGTCGTACGTCGTGAGGACAACCCGTCCGATCGGCTGCGATTCACTCGCCCAGCTCCGAAACCTCAGCGATGAACGACCCCATGACGCGCGGTGCTCATGAACTCGGGCGTGAACGCGAGAAGCAGAACGGTCGCGGCGCCGCGACGAAGCCGAGCCGCCGGGTGACACGCGTGCGGGGCGCTGCCACTCTCGTGGCGATCCTCGCCCTGCGAGAAGGCGACTTCGGCGTGCGATTGCCGACGATCTGGGGCGGCGTCGACGGACGGATCGCGAGACCTTCAACCAGTCGATGATCGTGCAGGAGCGCATCGCGGAGGAGGACGCGCGGATCAGCTCCGTGGAAGGACGATTTCCTCGCGACGCTGGCGCACGAACCTCGCAATCCGCTCTCCTCGGTTCGCAATGCCGTGAGGATCCTCCGCGTCGGCGCGGATCCGACGTCGGAACAGCCATGGGAATTGGAGGACATCGACCCGTTGATCCAGCAGTTGATACGCCTCCTCGACGACTTGATCGACGTCCATCGCATCGGCCGCGGAGAGATTGTGCTGAGACGGGCCAATCGAACTGGCAAACCTGGTCGCGCGCGCCGTCGATGCATGCCGCGGGAACTCGACATGGCTGGGCGCGAGCTCACCGTCTCGCTGCCTCCCAGACCGGCCTGCCTGAACGCGGACCCTGCGCGGCTCACGCAGGTATTCAAACTGAAGAGCCATGCCATCGAACACACCGACCGCGGCGGGCGGATCGAGATCCGGGCCGAGATCGAAGGCGACGAGATCGTGGTTTCATGAAAGCCACCGGAATCGGCATCCCCTCGGACAAGTCGTCGGTCATCTTCGAGAGGTATTCGCAGGTCGACGGCGCCTCGCCGCGGTGCGCGGTCGGCCTCGGCATCGGGCTGTCGCTTGCGCAACAGCTCGTCGAGTTGCACGGCAGCACGGTCGTCGCCCACAGCGCGGGGCTCGGCACGGGCAGCGTGTTCGTAGTCCGCCTGCCGGTGCGTGTGGAGCAACCCAAGATCCCTCCCGACCCATCCGTCGATCGGGCGGTTCCGCTTCTCGCTTCCGAGTGCTGAGAGCGGACGACAACCGCGACTCGGCGAACGGCTTGTCGACCCTCTTCAGACTCATGGGAAACGAGATGCGAACTGCCTTCGACGGTCAAGAAGCGGTGCGCATAGCGATGGAGCAAGAGCCGCACGCGGTGCTGTGCGACCTTGGCCTTCCGAATCTCGGCGAATACGAAGTCGCCCGGGCCACTCGTCGCGCACCCTTTGGCAAGAACGTCATGCCGATCGCCGTGACCGGGTGGGGGCAACCTGCGCCAAGAAGCGCTCGCGAGCCGCGGGTTTCGATCGCCACGTGGTGAAACCGGTCGCTCCCGCCCATTCGATGAACCTCGTGGCGGCCCTACCCAACCGATATGGGTTCGCACGAAGCCGGGACGCTTCCCGCCTGAACCGCAGCGGAGCGAATGGAACGACGGGTGGCGTGTGAGCCACTCGCGCAAATCGAGCGAAGGGGGACTGGGCGACGGGGCGCGGGCGGATTGCACCGTTCACCGACGGATTGTTGGTGCGCGAGAACCTCACTTCTCTCGATCTCGAGATCGAGCCCCCCGACGCTCGCAACGTCCCGCGCGTCGCACGAACGACAATTTCGCCGGGGCTGCACGTGGCCCTCCCGCGCCACTCGACACCGCGCTTCCGGGCGTGCGGAAACGAGAGTCCCAAACTCCCGCGTCCGGGGGGCGTCCATGCGACTACTTCCAGGTATTGGGAATGTCCCACTCGCGGGACCCAAACTCCACTGGCACGTACCGGACCGTCGCGGACGCACGCGTGCGTCTCACAGAGTGGGCTGCGGCGATACGATGCCGCCGGAGTCATCCGCCTGGATGTCCCGATCCCCCAATGCCGCTCGACCGGGGACGCCTCCGGTCGCAAGTTCCCACAGGAGCCACAGCATGAAGAGCTCTTCCATCGCGCGTATTCGCGTTCTTTCGTGTGGGATCGCCGTCGCGCTCGCATGCTCTACCGTTGGGAGCGCTGCCGACGTGAGCGACCCTCCCGACACGCTGCGGTGGCGGCGCAAGATGAATGGCATCGGCGGCTACCAGTCGATCGTCGGCATCGCGGTGCATCCGACGGACGCCAACCGCGCGTGGGTGCTGACTCAGGATCTGGTCGGCTCGACGCAGGTCGCGAGCGGCGTGTACCGCACGACCAACGGCGGTGGGAGTTGGACCCCGTCGAACGGGTCGGGCAGCGGCGCGTTGCCGACCACCACGCTCTTCTACAAGGGCGTCGGGACCGATCGGTTGACGCTCGATCCCCACGATTCGGACACGCTCTACGTGTCGGTCTACGGTCAGATGCACCGCTCGACGGACGGCGGCCAGTCGTGGCACGCGTTCTATCTGGGCTCGCAGATCGACGGCGCTTACACGATTCACGGCGTCTTGGTGGACCGCTTCAGTTCGTCGCCCCGCCGGTTGTGGGGCGGCAGCATCCGCGGCGGCGGAGCGGGCGGAGTGGTTTTCAAGTCGTTCGTTCCCGGCCCGGCGCAGCCGCCTCCCTGGTCGATCGTCTTCTCCGACATCGACCGCAACGACCACTGGACTCTCCGACAGGACCCCTTTGCAGCGAATACGCTGTACTGCGCCACCGTCCACGGCCGCGTGCGGCGCTCGTTCGACGCGGGCGCGACCTGGTACGAGCTCGTGGGCAACTCGGTGATCCCGAACCTCGACGCCGGGACGTCGCTGGCGGTCGGGAGCTACCAGGGTCAGACGGCGCTTCACCTCGCGTTCCACGACCGCTACTACCGCGGCCTGGTGACCGGCAGTGGTCCGATCAGCTGGCAGTGGCGCTCCGGACCGGACGGAGCGCGCGACATCCAGGTTGCACCCTCCGATAGCGAGACCGCCTACGCGGCGACGCGTTGGGGTGCGATGAAGACCACGAACGGCGGGCAGAACTGGAACTCCGTCAACGGCTGGACGCGCGAGATGGGCCTGACCGGGCTCGCGATCCAGGCGGGCAATCCCAACGTGGTGTACTTCGGCAGCCTCGCCAACGGCGTGTACCGCACGCTCGACGGGGGCTCGACGTTCGAGTCGCGCAGTAGCGGTCTCCCCGCCGCGAATCCAAACGTGACGCACGTCGCGATCAGTCGCGCGAGCCCGCAGCAGGCTTACGCCTTCGTCTCCGGCCAGGGCATTTACCGCACGCAGGACCAAGGAGAGTCGTGGTCGTTTTTCAACCGGGATACCAGCCTCGGAGTAGCGCAAGACGTGCTGATCCACGACACCACCGACACGCGCATGTTCGCGGCCTGCGACGAGATGGTGCGCTACACCTACGTGCCGTCCGGACCGTCGCAGACCTGGACCGGCTCCGCGATCCCGTACTCGCGCGCGACGCGCGTCAGCGCCGGGCTCGATCACGTGTGGGTCGGCGCCGAGGCGGTGGCCAACTGGCACCCCACCTACCAGCACGCGCACGATCGCCACCGCTACTTGGAGCTGGAGTACGCCTGGTGGGCCCCGGCGATCGGGCACTACCTGCCACGCTTGCACCACCCGCTCGAACAGACCGCTACCGCGTCGATGAGCCTGGTCGACATCGATCACGACCCGAGCAACCTGTTGCGCGGCTGGTTCGCGGTCCCGCGCGCGCAGCGCATGGGCCAAGTCACCAGCGACACCGGGCTGTACCTGACCACCAACGGTTTCGAGAGCTTCTCCAAGTTGCGATCGGGCGAGTTTCACCACGTCGTCGTCGATCCGCTCGTTCCCAGCCGCGTCTACGCGATCGAGTCCAACTTGAACTCCGGCGGCCCGCTCGTCGTGAAGTTGCACGTGACGGAGAACGGCGGCGCCAACTGGTCGGAGCTCGACCTCGCGGGCGCGGTCAATCACTTCGGGAGGCTGCGCTTCGATCACGAGGGCACGCCGGCCTTCGTCGACACGACGTCCGTGCGGCGCATCGTGCGCTACGGCGCCGGCTCGTACGGAATCACGACGGTCACCGGCCTCGGTCTCCCGTCCGGATCGGGAGGCCCGGTGTTTTGGGACCACGCGCGTCGCCACGCCGGTGTCGTTTCCAATCCCACGACGGGCGAGCGCTGGGTGATCGCCCAAGGCCAGCTCTACAAGCTCGGCACGTTCTGAGGCCGCTTTCGGGCGGTCGCCGGGCCACGATTCCAGTTGGCGGCGGCCCGGCCTCCGCGTGAGCTGTCCACGAGCACGGCCCCGTGGCTGGAGGCGGCGCATCAGCGGACCGAACGCCGACTCGCGCGAGTCCGCGGGCGGTTCGACTCACGTTCGCGGGCGACTTTCGTAGCGGCGCCGCCCGCTCGAGCGAGTCCGGCTTGCCCGTTCGAAGGCGCGCGGGCACGATTCGGTCGGGAGAGTCGATTCGCAACGACGCGCGGCGGACGGCAGTCTGGACGACCTTTGTTCCCCCGAACGGAAGCTCCACGAGAACCACCTGCCCCGACACCCCACGAAGACGATGCAGGAAAAGATCCAACCGGCAGCGCGCGCGCTGGCGGACTTGACAACGGGTGAGGTCGCTCCGGAGCTGGTCGAAGAGCTCTCGAACGGCCTCGAGCGCGCCATGCCGTCCTCGGGCGAGGTGCCGCTCGCGGCGCTCGATTGGCTGAAGCTCGCCGCCGACTCCGCGCACGTGAACCTCGAGGTCGTGGAGGCGAGCGGAGAGGAACTCGGCGAATGGCTGCGCTGGGACGAGCCGTTGCTCACCGCCGTCGACGCGAGCGACGCCGAGGGGCGCACTTGGACTCGCTGGATCGTCGTGCGGCGCGGCGAGCGCGGCGCGAGCGTGTCCACGCGCGGCGCGCACGAGGAGGACGCGCGGCGAGAGCTCGAGTTCGAGGAGCTCGTGCGCCTGGTCGGATTCGATGGGGCGCGGCGCCAGCGCTGGCTCAAGGCGCGACTCGGCCAGCTCAGCGAGTCCGACGAGGAGACCGCGCCGGCGGCGCCCGCCTCCGCGCCGCACGAGACGCCGACGCTGCATCCGTTTCGCCGGCTGATCCAACTCGTGCAGCCCGACAAGGGCGACGTGGTCGCAGTCGTGACCTTCGCGGTCGCTATCGGCGTGCTGTCGCTCGCCACCCCGCTCGCGGTGCAGGCGCTGGTGAACTTCGTCGCGCTGGGCGGGGCCTTGCCGCCGCTGATCGTGGTCGTGCTGCTCTTGTTCCTCGGGCTGAGCTTCGCCGCGATCCTCGGCGGCGTGCAGACGTGGGTGGTCGAGATGCTGCAGCGCCGCTTGTTCGTGCGCGTGCTCTCCGACCTCACCGCGCGCCTCCCGCGCGTCGCCGTGTCGGTGCACGACTCGCATTACGCGCCCGAGCTCGTCAACCGCTTCCTCGACGTCACACAAATCCAGAAACTCGGCTCCTTCCTGCTGCTGGACGGCCTGGCGCTCTTGCTCAGCGTGGTGGTCGGCCTCGTGGTGCTGGCGTTCTACCACCCGCTGCTGCTCGCGTTCGACATCCTGCTGCTCGGCTCGATCGCGCTGATCGTGTTCGGACCGGTGAAGCAAGGCATCCGCACGGCGAAGGCGGAGAGCAGCGCGAAGTACGAGATCGTCGCCTGGCTCGAAGAGATCGCGCGCAACGCGCTGCTGTACAAGTCGAGCGGCGCGTTGCGCTTCGTGTTCGAGCGCTCCGACCGGCTCGTCCGCGAGTACCTCGAGCGCCGCTCCGAGCACTTCCGCGTCGTGTTCCGCCAGTACATCGGCTCGTACGTGCTGCAGATCCTCGCCAGCACGGCGCTGCTCGGCGTCGGCGGCCTGCTGGTGATGCAGAACACGCTCACGCTCGGCCAGCTCGTCGCCGCGGAACTGATCGTCACGCTCGTCGTGAGTTCCGTGGCGAAGCTCGGCAAGCACCTCGAGTCGTTCTACGACCTCATGGCCGCGACCGACAAGGTCGGCAAGCTGCTCGATCTGCCGGTGGAGCCGATGGGCGGCGAGCACCACTTGCTCAAGCCGGGCGCGCGCGGGATGGAGCTCGAGCTGCGCGACCTCGGCTGGTCGGCGCCTAGTTCGTCGACCGTGATGCAGGGCATCCGATTGCACGCCCCCAGCGGCGCGCGCGTCGGACTGTGCGGACCGAGCGCCTCCGGCAAGAGTTCGCTGCTGCAACTCATGTGGGGGCTGCGCCGACCGACGCGGGGCGCGATCCGCGTCGACGGTCGAGATCTGCGCACGCTCTCGCTCGAGTCGCTGCGGCGCTTCGCGACGCTCGTCGACCACGTCGAGCTGTTCGAGGGCACGATCCGCGAGAACGTGCGCCTCACGCGCGCGTTCGTGACCGACGACGACGTGCACGAGGCCTTGCGTGCGGTCGGCTTGCTCGACGAGGTCGAACAGTTCCCGCAGGGCGTCGACACCACGATCACCGCGCACGGCCGGCCGCTCTCCGGCGGGCAGATCGTGCGGCTGCAGATCGCGCGCGCGATCGCCGGCCGTCCGAGGCTGTTGCTCGTCACGGATATCTTCGGGGAACTCCACGGCGAAGCTCGCGAGCTCCTGCTCGCGGCGCTGTTCGACCGCGGCGCGCCGTGGACGCTGGTGATCGCGACGAACGAGCCCGAAGTGCTCGACCGCTGCGACAGCGTGCTCTCTCTTCCGAGCGGTGCGCTCACCCGCGGACCACTGCACCGAACCGCCGCCGGCGCCTGAGCCCCGAGCGCCCGCCTCCGCACTGCCATGCACTCCGAACTCCAAGGCCTCGGGCTCACCGCCTTCCAGACCGTCCGCCCGCCGCGCGCGGTCCGCAAGCTCGCGAAGCTGCTGCTCCTGACCTTCCTCACCCTGGGGCCCGCCTTCGTGTTCCTGCCCTGGGTCCAGAACGTGCAGGCGCAAGGGCGCGTGATCGCGCTCGATCCGCTCGACCGCGCGCTGGTGATTCCCGCGCCCGTCACGGGGCGCCTGGTGCGCGTGGACGTCCAGGAAGGAATGTACGTGCAGCGCGGCCAGGTGCTCGCCGAGTTGAGCGACCAGGATCCGCAGTACGCGCTGCGCCTCGAGCAACAGCTCCAGTTCATGCGCGAGAAGCTCGACGCGGCGCGCGGCATGGTGCAGGTGTACGAGCAGCAGCTCGGCTTCCAGGAGCAAGCGAGGAACCAGTCGGTCACGGCGGCGCAACTCGCCGCGGCCGGCGCCGAACAGCTCGTGCTCATCGCGCAGCGCGACCTCGACGGCCACGAAGCCGATCTGATCCAGAAGCGCGCGGACTTCGCGCGCAAGTCGAAGTTGTTCGAGGCCGGAGTCGTGTCGGAGCTCGACTTCCAGAAGGCGGAAGCCGACTTCGTATCCGCCGTCGCGAAGGTCGAGGGCGCCAAGGCGAAGGTCGAGCAGTTGCGCAACGACCAGCAGGCGAAGGAGACCGAGGTCGTGCGCGTCGGGAACGAACAACAGGCGCGCATCGAATCCACGCGCAGTTCGCGCGAGGACGCGCGTTCGAAGGTCGCGGCCGCCGAGAAGGACTTGAACGACGCGGCGATCAAGTTCGACCGGCAGAAGACGCAGACCGTCACTGCGCCGCGCGACGGCTACGTGTTGCGCGTGCATGCGGCGAACTCCGCGGATCTGCTCTCGCAGGGCGATCCGCTGCTCGAGCTGATCCCCGACGCCGACGAGCTCGCGGTCGAGCTGTGGGTGCGCGGGATCGACGCGCCGCTGATCCACCCCGGGCGCCCGGTGCGGATCCAGTTCGAGGGCTGGCCCGCGGTGCAGTTCGCCGGTTGGCCGTCGGTGGCCGTCGGCACCTTCGGCGGTCGCGTGCTCGTGGTCGACGCGCAGGGCGCGCCCGACGGCCGCTTCCGCGTGCTCGTGGCGCCCGATCCGAACGACGATCCGTGGCCCGATCGGCGCTACTTGCGCCAGGGAGTGCGCGCGAACGGCTGGCTGTTGCTCGACACGGTGCGGCTCGGCTACGAGATCTGGCGGCAGCTCAACGCCTTCCCGCCGGCGATGGACAGCGCGCCCGCGGGCGCCGGACGCGGATCGGCGCCCGCGAAGAAGAACGGCAAGTCGAACAGCTCGTCGGGCGGTTCGGCGGGGAAGGACGGCGCCGACCAATGAGCTCGCGCGCGCTCCTGCGATCGCTCGGCGCCGCGGCCCTCGGCGCCGCGTGCCAGATCACGCCGCCGCGCATCGAGCCGCTCGCGCCGCCGTCGCCCGCGGTGCTCGAACGGTTCCAGTTCTCCGAGCCCGACCCTTCGTCGCCGCTGGCGCCGATCCACGTGCTCGGCCAGTCCTCGCGCGCTGACAGCGAAGGCGTCGACGCGCCGCTCGCGACGATCGAGGTCGAGGACGTCCTGCGCTCGGTCGAGCTGCACTTTCCGCTCATCCTCGCGGTGCTCGAAGAGGTCGCCATGGCGGAGGGCCGTCTGCTTCAAGCGCGCGGCGCCTTCGACACGCGCCTCGGCGCCAGCGCCTCGAGCGACCTCGAAGGCTTCTACGAGAGCGATCGGCTCGACTTCAGCGTCGAGCAACCGCTCGAGTTCGGCGGCCTGAGCCTCAGCAGCGGCTACCGGCTCGGACGCGGCGACTTCGCCGTGTACGACGGCAAGGCGAAGACCGACGACCAAGGCGAGTGGCGCGTCGGATTGATGGCGCCACTGCTGCAAGGGCGCACGATCGATCCGCGGCGGCTCGAACTGTGGCGCGCGCGCCTGGCCCGCGAACAGGCGGAGCCGGCGGTCGTCGAGAAGCGGCTCGACGCGACGCGCAAGGCGGCCGATGCGTACTGGAAGTGGGTGGCGTGGGGCCGGCGGCGCGAGATCGCGGTGCGCTTGCTCGCGCTCGCCGAGGACCGCATGGAGCAGATCGAGCTCGCCGTGAGCGAGGGCTTGATCGCCGCCATCAACCTCACCGAGAACCAGCGCTTGATCGTCGACCGGCGCGCGAACCTCGTGCGCGCCGAACGCGGTCTGCAGCAGAGTGCGATCGCGCTGTCGCTCTTCTGGCGCGACGAGAGCGGCCAGCCGGCCGTGCCCGCCGACGACGCGCTGCCCTACGAGTTTCCGACGCCGCGCGACGTCGCCCAGGTGCTGCGGCCCGACGACATGGATCTGGCGCTCGCGCGGCGGCCCGAGCTGCGCTCCATCGAGCTCGAGCTCTCGCGGTTGGAGCTCGAGGAGCAACTCGCGAGCAACGACCTGCTGCCGCGCCTCGACCTGGGGGTCGTCGGCTCGCAGGACATGGGCGAGCCGAGTTCGGCGATCGACGACAAGGGACCCTTCGAACTCACGGCGCTGCTGCGCTTCCAGCTTCCGTTGCAGCGCCGCGCGCCGCGCGGGAAGGTGCGCGAGACGCAGGCGAAGATCGCCAAGCTCACGCGCGAGGCGCAGTTCCTCGGCGAGAGCGTGCGCGCGCAGGTGCAGGACATCGCGTCGTCTCTGACGCAGAGCTGGCTGCGGATCGGCCAGGCGCGCGAGAACGTGCGGCTCGCGAACCAACTGGCCGAGGCCGAGCGCCTCCAGCTCCAGGCCGGCGAGAGCGATCTGCTGCGCGTCAACCTGCGCGAGCAACAGGCGGCGCTCGCGGCGGCGTCGCTCGTCGACGTGCTCGAGGAGCACTTCCGTTCGCTCACGGACTACCGCGCCGCACTCGGCCTCGCGTACGACGAGGTGGTCGCCGGCGGCTCCTTGGGTGGGCGGCGCACGGAAACTCCGCCGTGAGCGAGCCGGCGCGCGGACGCATGCGGCCCTGCGCGCGCCCGAGCCGAGATTCCCGCCGCCGGCCGCGCCGTGCGTGCGCGCGGCGCCCGGTTGGATCGTGTCCGCCGGCGCCGTACGCTCAGGACTTCGTTCGGGCCCGTTCGGCGCCGACGAACTCCTGCGCATGAACCGCCAACCTCCGATCTGGACCGACGCTGCCGCGCACACCCGGCGGGGCGGGTCGTGGCTCGCGCTTTCGGCGCTGCTCGGGCTCGGCGCCGCGTCGATGGTCGCGTGTGGCGCGCCGGCCGAGCGCGCGGCGCCTGCCCAATCGCGCGCGGCCCCCACGGGTCCGCTCCAACCCGACGCGCCGGCTTCCCCCGACCTCGCGCCGCGCATCCCCGACCACGTCCAGCCGCAGCCGGTTCTGGCCCAGGCCCAGCAGCCGCCCGCTCCGGAGCTCGTCCGCGCGCGGCAGGAGGATCCGCTCCCGGCCGCTCCGGAGGGCGCGAAGTGGATCGAGGAGTTCTTCCCCGACGGCAAGCGCAAGAGCGCGCGCACGGTGGTCCGAGACGAGGACGGGATCTTGAACCACGGGCCGTTCCGGCGCTGGCTCGAGAACGGCGTGCTCGCCGAGGACGGCCAGTACGAGCGCGGGGAGAAGCACGGCCGCTACGTCGTCTACTACGACACCGGGATCCCCGAGTCGATCGTCGAGTACGACCGCGGGCGCGAGCACGGCGTCATGCGGCGCTACAACGTCCTGAACGAGTGCATTCAGGAGTCGCACTTCGTGCAAGGCAAGCGCGAGGGACTCGAGCGACTGTGGTGGGACGGCGCGCACTTGCGCGCGTACACGAACTGGAAGGACGACGTTCCGGACGGGCCGTGGACGCAGTGGTTCTTCGATGGCTCGCCCTCCGAACACGGCCGGTTCGAGAACGGCCGACGCGTCGGCGAGTGGGTCTATCGCAACCCCGTCGGCGAGCTGCAACGCGTCGAGAACTACCTGGACGGCCGGCTGCACGGGCGGCTGGCGGAGTACGACGAGCAGGGCCTCCTCGTCCGCGAGGGCCAGTACCAAAACGGGCTCGCTGAAGGTCCGCAGGTGGAGTTCCACCCCGGCGGGGCCGTCAAGAAGAGTGAGATCCACTATGCTGGCGGCCGACCGAACGGCAGCGCGCTGGCCTGGCGACCCGACGGAACCCGCGAGTCGGAGGGCGAGATGCGCGACGGTTTGCGCGAAGGACGATGGACCTACTGGAACAGCGACGGCTCGGTGCACACCGAGCTGAGCGGCAGCTACCGCGCCGGAAAGCGCGTGGGGGAATGATCGTGCGCGAGCAATTCGGATCGCAGCCGGGCGTGGCACGTCGATCGACCCGCGTCGCATTCGCGCTCGTGCTCGGCGCAGCGTGGTGCCTCACGCCCGCTTGCCGCTCCGCCTTCCCGCGCGGGGCGCTCGATCCGCAGACGACGAACACCTCGGCGGGCGATGGCGGCTGGCCGACTCCGCCCCAGCCGCCGACGAACGAAACGGGCGAGGGCGGCGACGCAGGCACGTTGGACACTCCGGCGACGATCGAGCGCCCCGCGGAGGCGCCCGTCGCTGGAGATCCCGCCGTCAAGGAGTCGACGGCCGAGAAACCCGGCGCGGACGCGCACGCACCGGCGACTTCGCCGGACCGGCCCGCGCCGCGCACGGACGCACCCGCCGATCTGCCCGCCGGCGCCGAAGGAAAGTCGGGCGAGCAGGTCGCGACGCCGGCGCCTGCGTCGGGCGCCCCAGTCACGCCGCTGCCGGACGAAGCGCAGGTCGGCGAACTGCTCGCGCGCTACTACAAGGACTTCGCGACCGGCGAGTGGACGCGCATGCGCCAGCATTTCTGGCCCGACGCGACGCTGGTCACGATCCGCAGCCCGGGCCTCGGAGCGCCGCCCGCGGTCGTCGTGATGAGCATCGGCGACTACATCGCGCGCCACGCCAACGGCGGCGGGCGCGGCTCGACGCTGCGAATCGAGCTCGACTCGCGCCGCATCGAAAACGTGGGCTCGATCGCCTCCGCGATCACGCACTACCGCGCGATCGACACTTCCGGCCAGGAAGCGCAGAGCTGGAGCGGCGCCGACCTGTTCTCGTTCGTGCGCCACGAGGGCCAGTGGCGCATCGCGTCGCTGGTGTTCGAAGGCGCGAGCTTCGGCAGCAAGTAGGGGCGCGCTCGCGGCGACGGCGCCGAACTACGGCCCGATCGTGAAGCGCAGGCCGTCGGACAAGCTCGCGCCGTGCGGGTCCCAGGGATCGCGCGACCAGCACTGCACGTAGACGATCGCGCCGAAGGCCAGCGTGCTGTCGGTCGAAGCGGCGATCTGGGCGCCCATGTCGAAGGTCAGCGCGCCGCTGCAGTCGACGCCGCTCGCCGTGCCGCCGCTGCTCGACATGCCCGTGCGCCGACGCGGCGGCGCAACGCACAGGACGCCGCCCTGGAACGCGGTCGACTTCGGAAGCGAGCCGTACAGGAAGAAGCCGAGGCGTTGGTTGAGCAGCGAGTTCGCCTGCAGCAGGAACGTGCCGCTCGTCGAGTTGATCGACGGCGCGCCGCTCGCGCCGATCGTCGGCAAGCAGCCTTGGCTGTTGATCTTCGACGTGCAGTAGTTCGCGACGCTCGCGACCGGCGCGCACACCCCGGTGGGTTGCGCGCGCGCGAGCGCCCACGGTCCGTAGTTCGACGCCGTGCCGTGGTTGGCGGTCGGCGGCCCCGAGCTCGTGCAGCCGCCGTGCGTGTGCACGCCGACCACCGAGAACGACCCGTCGTCGAGGAAGATCGGCGAGCCCGAGCTCCCTCCGGTGGTGTCGACATCGTGCCTCAGCGTCGAGCCTTGCAAGGACTCGAGCACGCCGTCGTGCGTCTGCTGCGCGTACGACGAAGTCGGCGTGTCGTAATCGACCCCGTGGCCCGTCACGCGCAGCGCTTGACCGACTTGACCGTTCGGCGGCACGAGCGGGAAGGCCGCTCGCTGGCGTTGGTAGGGGGTGAGCGCCGTGTTCGAGTTGGGGAAGCAGCCGAAGTAGCCCCAGTCCTGTCCGACGCCCGCGTTCTGACGCTGGATCGAGGCGGGGTCGACTGCGTACTGATCTTCCGGCGGCGGATGCTGCATCACGCCCGCGGCGTCCGAGGGCGGCGTGTTGAACTGAGCGACCTGCAACATCGACGACGCGCAGTGGCCGGCCGTCGAGAGGCAGAACGCGGGGTCCTCGAAGATCCATCCGGTGCAGCCGACCGGGAGCAGCCGCGCGATGCGCACGTCGCTCGAGGGCACGCGGTCGTCGGCGGGGCCGCAGACGCTGAACTGCGGTTGGAACAGCGGGCCGATCCACACCGAGCGGAGCACGACGCGCGACGCATCCGCGCCCGGCGCGGCGACGACATCGAGCTGCAACGCGTCGCCGTTGAAGTACGCGCTCGTCTGCTTCCACTCCCGCGCGCTCGCGGCGTCGAGTTCCTGCACCGCGCCGTCGGCAAACGAGGTGATGCGGAGCGTCACGCCCTCGCCGAGGAGCAGCGACTGGAAGCGAAGGCGCATCCACGGCGCGCCGGCCACCGTGAACGTGCGCGACGCCACCACCGTCGACTGCTGCGGGTCCGAGCGCAGCCAGCCCGAGTCGTACGGGTACGCGAGCTCGAAACTCGGCGGCGCCGAACTCTGCGCGTGCGCGGCGAACGAAAGCACGAGCACGCTCAGCGCGCGCACGGATCGGAGTTCGTGTCGAAGGGTTCGCATGGCTCGTGGTCCGCGGCGCGTGGAAAAGCCTTCGTCAGCATCGCTCGAGGCGCCGCCGGGCGTCGGCCGAGGCGAGGTCCCCGTCGACAGGCGCAGGTGGATCGGCCTCGACAGACTTCTCCAGCTCAGTTCTCTCCCAGGCGCCCGATTTCGTCCAGCCCCCGCGCACGCGGCTCTATCCGCGAAGCATGCCCCATCCTGGCGCTTAGGCAACTTTGCGGCGCCGAAGGGCCGGCGGGACCGCGCGGGACCTCGCTCGGACGCGCCGGGACGTCAACGGCCGACTTTTTCGGGGAGCGGGGGTCGCGTCAGCGCACGCCGCGGGCGCGAACCATCTTCGAAAGCTCCACCAGCGCCCGCGCGTGCATCATCCGCGCGGCCTCGGCGCTCGGACGGCCCGTTTCGCCCGCCACTTCCTCCCACGAGGACCCGGCGTAGTCGCGCAGCAGGATCAGCTCGCGGTACTCGACGGGCAGCTCGGCCACGCAGTCTTCCACGATGACCTTGAGCTCGTCGTTGGCTGCCTGCTCGCCCGGCGCCTCCGCGGAGGCCGCGAGGTCGAGCGAGATCGCGCTGGAGTCGTCGAAGGGCGAGCGCGACGAAATGCGGACTTCCCGCCGCGCGTCGCGCTTCTTGGCGGAGTGGTAATCGGCGGCCGCGATGATCTTGCGCTCGGCCAGCTTGGCCAGCCAGTTGATCAGGCTCGACTCCTCGCGCATCTCGAAGCGCTCGAAGGCCTCGACCGCCGCCGCGAAGGTCTCCTGGAGGATGTCGCCGTCCTCGATCTGGGTGCGAAGCGAGGGCCCCAGTCGCATGCGGACGATCCGCCTGACACGGTCGTAGTAGCGCTCGAAGAGTCGGTTCAGCGCCTGCTCGTCGCCTTTTTGCGCACGCACAACGAGTTCGAACGAGCGAGTCAAATCGTCCACGTCTCGCAGTGTAGTGCCGCGAAAGCGGCCCGGATAGTCGCTGCAAGGCGCAGCGCGCCCGACCGGGCGAACTCACGATCCGCGAGCGGCGTCGTACCGGCGGACTCCTCACGCCGTTTCGACCGCGGTCGTCGCCAAGCTCGGCGCCGACGGTCGGCGGGTCCTCAGGTCGGCTCGCTTGCCGGGCTTTGCTACGCTCTCCCTTCTCATGATTCTGCGCCCTTTCGTCCTGTGCCTCGCCGCCGCGCTCGGTGCGTCGGCCAACCCGCTCCACGCTCAAGCGCGCCCTTCTCCGGCGATCCCCGGCCCGGATTCGGCGGTGGCCAAGGAGGTCAAGCCCCTCGACTTGCCCAAGCGCACCGATCTGACTCTGCGCCACGCGTCCGGAGCGGTCGCCGCCGAAGGTGAGCTTCGCGACGGCCGGCGCGAGGGACGCTGGGTGCACTACTTCGAGGATGGCAAGCGCCGTTCGATCGGCGACTACCTCAACTACGCGCGGCAAGGCGAGTGGATCTTCTACCACCCGGGCGTCGAGACGCCGGCGCGCGCGGGGGCCTTCGACCAGGGCCGACAGACCGGCGTCTGGCGTCAGTACCACGTGCTCGGCACACGCATCTCGGAAGGGCGCTACGAGAAGGACCTCAAGGAAGGCGTTTGGCGCGAGTGGTATTCGAACGGCAACCTGCGGTCGGAGGGCTCGTACCGCGGCAACCTGCGCGACGGCGTGTGGGTGATGTACTACGACGACGGCAAGACGAAGTACCAGGAAGGCGCCTACCGCCGCGACCTGCAGAACGGACCCTGGCTCTTCTGGCACATGAACGGCACGAAGGCGCAGGAGGGCGGCTTCGCCGACGGCGTGGCCATGGGCAAGTGGACCGCGTGGCACGACAACGGCGCCAAGCAGAGCGAAGGCGTGTACGACGTTGGCGGTCAGACCGGCGAATGGACCAAGTGGCACCGCAACGGTCAGAAGGAGTTCCTCGGCGCGTGGGAAGCCGGCAAGGAACAGGGCAAGTGGCAGCGCTGGCACGAGAACGGACAGTTGCAGGCCGAGGGCGCCTACGACCAGGGCAAGATGATCGGGACGTGGACGAGCTGGCACGACAACGCTCAGAAGCGTTCGGTCGAAGAGTGGCGCGACGGGAAGCTCTCGGGCCCCTTCCGCATGTGGTTCCCGAACGGCCAGAAGCAGTGCGAAGGCCACTACGTCACGAGCAAGCGCCAGGGCATGTGGCGCTACTGGAACGAAGACGGCACGCCGAACGACGAGCTGACCGGCGAGTACGTCAACGACCGCATCCCCAAGCCCGAGGGCGACGTGAAGGTGCGTCCGAAGGACTCGAACGGCCAATGAACGACGCCGCGAACGACTTCACCCACGACTGCGCGAACCGCCGTCCCGCCGAACCCAGCTCGCTCCCGTCCTCCATGTCGAACTTGCTCAACGCTCCGCGAACGCGCTCGCTCCTCGCTTCGTTGCTCGTCACCTGCGGCGCCTTGACCGCGCCGCTCGAGGCGCGCGCCGGCGATCGGCTCGAGTTCAAACCTGCCGCCAATTCGAAGTCGCACAAGCGCTTCAATGCCGGACACGAGCTGCGCATCGACGACAACGGCGTGGTGCAAGGCGATCTGCCGTACGTGTCCGACGGCACGGCCGGCTGGATCTCCTCCACGCACCGCGTCGAGTTCCTCGATCACTACCTGCGGGTGGGCGAGGGCAAGCCGCTCGAGTTCACGCGCCAGATCCGCGACTCGGTCATCAACGCGAAGGCCAACATCACGCGTCCGAACGGAATGGTGTTGACCGAGCACGCTCCTTGCGCGAGTCCGCTTCGCCGCCAAAAGGTGCGCTTCACCTGGGTCGAGCGCTTGAACGACTGGGCGCGCTGCTACGTCGACATCGACGGCGAAGAGCCGTGGCTGGACGAGCTGCGCGGTGGGTTCGAGTTCGTCGAGTTCCTCCCGAAGGGCGAGGTCGAAGTCGGCGCGCAGTGGGACGTGCCCGCGGAAGCCCTGCGCGGCGCGCTCGCGCCCGGCGGCAACCTCAAGATCACGCCCGCGACTCCGAACCTCTTCGGACGGCTCGTCGAGCTCGGCGTGGCGGGGGACTTCGCCGACGCGCTCGGCGCGGAACTGAGCGGCGACATCAAAGCGACCTACCGCGGCCGGCGACAGGAAGTCGAGACCGAGCCCCAGACCCAGACCCAGACTCAGGGCGAGGGCGAGCGCGAGGGCGGAGCGGCAAAAACCTACGACGTCGCCGTGATCGAGCTCGAGTTCAACCTCGCGAGCGTCGTCGACCGCACGATGCTCTACATCATGGCCATGCCCGAGCAGGAGCGCCGCGAGCCGGCGCGCATCGAGAGCGTTCCCGTGGAGTTCACCGCGATCGGCACAGCGACGCTGCTGTGGGACATGAATGCCGGGCGCGCGCACTCGTTCAAGCTCCAGGGTCAGGAGAGCTTCTCGAGCACGGTCCACAAGACGCGCTTCGACGGCCGCAGCTCGATGCCGGTGAGCCAGATCGGCCGCTACAGCGGACCGCTCACGGTCGAAGTGACCGTGCGCGACGGCGCGGACGTCAACGAAGTGATCGAGCCGCCGAAGCGCGGCAGCCGCCCCGGACAGAAGCGCTGAGCAGCGCGCGCGTTCGACGCTGCCTCGTTCGTGTCCGTTCGAATCCGCGCCGCACGCCGGCGCGGCGCTCTACTCCGCGCGCGCCGTCGCGGGACTCGCCTCCAACGGTCGCCCCCCAAGCTCGCGTCTTCGTCGGCGCCCGATTCGTCGCCGCGGACTCGAGTCCGCAGAACCCTTTCTTTCTGGAACCCATGAGCCCCACGGAAACCAAGCCTTTCCAAGCCGAGGTGAAGGAACTCCTCGGGTTGATGATTCACTCGCTGTACTCGCACAAGGAGATCTTCCTCCGCGAGTTGATCTCGAATGCGAGCGACGCCCTCGACAAGCTGCGCTTCGAAGCGCTCACGCGGCCCGAACTCTTCGGGGCGGATCCGCGGCTGCGCATCCGGCTCACGGTCGACCCGCAAGCGCGCCGTCTGTCGGTCAGCGACAACGGCATCGGAATGTCGCGCGAAGAGGTCGTCGAGAACCTCGGCGTGATCGCGCGCTCGGGAACGCGCAAGTTCCTCGAAGCGTTGCGCGAGCGCGGAGCGGAGCGACCCGAGCTGATCGGTCAGTTCGGCGTCGGCTTCTACTCGAGCTTCATGGTCGCCGAACGCGTGACCGTCGAGACCTGGCGCGCTGGCGAGGCCAAGGGCGTGCGCTGGTCGTCGCGCGGCGACGGCGAGTACACCTTGGAGGACCTCGAGAGCGGCTCGCGCGGCACGACGATCCACCTCGACCTGCGCGCCGCCGAGACGCCGGACGCGACGGGAGAGGAAGCGCTCGAGCACCAGGACTTCAGCGACCCCGACGCGCTGCGCGGGCTCGTGCGCAAGTACTCCGACTTCGTCGAGTGGCCGATCGAGATGGCCGCGAGCCACTTCGAAGGCGACGGCACGCTCAAGCGCAGCACCGCGGAAGACGGCGTCGAGGTCGTGACGCTGAACTCCCAGCGCCCGCTGTGGATGCGGCCGAAGGACGAGATCAAGCCCGAGGAGTACGCCCAGTTCTACAAACACCTCACGCACGAGTGGACCGACCCGCTCGAGACGGTGCACTTCAAGGTCGAGGGCGCGAGCGAGTACACCGCGCTGCTCTTCCTGCCGCGGGAACGCCCGTTCGACTTGTTCGACCCGCAGCGCGACAAGTCGCGCATCAGCCTCTACGTGCGGCGCGTTTTCGTGATGGCCGAGTGCGAGTCGCTGCTCCCGCCGTGGCTGCGCTTCGTGCGGGGGGTGGTGGACAGCTCGGACCTGCCGCTCAACGTCTCGCGCGAGATCCTGCAGCAGAACCGCACGCTCGGTCAGATCCAGAAGCGCCTGGTGAAGAAGACGCTCGACACACTGGCTTCGCTGCTCGCGAATCGGCGCGAGGACTACGCGAAGTTCTGGGCCTCCTTCGGAGCGATCCTCAAGGAGGGCGTCGTGATGGAGCGCGAGCAGCGCGAAGCGGTCGCGGCGCTGATGCTCTGCGCCTCCACCAAGGACGACACGCTCGTGACGCTCGACGAGTGCATCGCGCGGCTGCCCGCGGGCCAGGAGAAGCTCTACGTGCTGCGCTGCGCGGATGTCGAGTCCGGCCGCCGTTCGCCGCACGTCGAGGCGCTGCGCGCGCGCGGCGGGGAAGCCCTGCTGTTCACCGACGCGATCGACGAATGGCTGCTCGATTCGCTGACCGAGTACAAGGGCAAGCAACTCGTCGCGCTCGACAAGACCGAGTTCGAGGACGAGAGCGAGGCCGCGAAGTTCGATCGCGAGAAGCGCGAGCGCGAGTACCGCGCGCTGCTCGAGCGGCTCGAAAGCGAATTGAGCGGCCAGGTGCACAGCGTGCGCCTCTCGAGCCGCCTGGTGGACAGCCCCGCCGTTCTGGTCGACGACCCGAGCTCGGTGGGGCCGCACATGGAGCGCATGATGCGCCAGACCGGACGCACGCCGCCGAAGCGCAAACGCATCCTCGAGTTGAACGCGCAGCACCCGCTGATGGAGCGCCTCCGAGCGTTGCACGGCGCGCCGGGCGACGCCGAGAAGCTCAAGGAATGGAGCGACCTGCTCCTCGGCCAGGCGCTCCTCGCCGAGGGCTCGCCGCTCCCCGACCCGGCGCGCTTCTCGCGGCTCCTCAGCTCGCTGATGCTGTCCGCCGCGAAGTAGCGGCGCGGCTCAGATCGTGCGCAACACGAGCACCGGGCGCTTCGCACCGCGGAGCACGGTGCTCGCCACGCTTCCGACGATCACGCTCGCCAGCCCGCGACGGCCGTGCGTGCCGAGCACGAGCAGGTCGTAGTTCTCCTGTTCGCTCAGCACGTCCGTCGCGGGATCGGCTTCGTAGAACAGCTCGCGGTGCAGCACGCCGCGCCAGTCGAAAGGCTCGAGCATGCGCCGGAACTCGCGCTCTTCGGTCTCGCGCGCCGTCTCGACCATGCTCGCCGGGAACTGCACCGGGTAGCCGAGCAGGAAGCCGAGCTGCGGGCGCACGAAGGTGTGCAGCGTCACGAGCTCCGCGCCGAGCGCGCGCGCCCAGTCGCGCGCGAGCGTGAGCACGGCGAGCCCGCTCGAGCCGAGGTCGATCGCGCACAAGATGCGGCGGATCGGCGCCGGCGGGCTGTACTGCACGAGCACGGGGCAACTCGCGCGGGCCACGACCGCGCGCACCGTGTCGCCGATGTCCACGGGCGCCGTTCGACGGTGCGCGCCGAGCACGATCAGGCTGGCGCGGCGTTCGCGGGCGGCGTCGAGCAACGCCGCGGTCGCCTTGCCCGGCGCGATGCGCAGCGACCGAGCCACGTCGAGTCCGACCATTCCGGCGGAGCTGAGCGCCTTGTCGAGCCGCCGCGCGGCGGTGTCCTTCGCGCGCTGGACGCCCACGGGGTCGATCTGCAGCCACAGATCGTTGTCGACATCGGTGGCGTGCACGAGTTCGACCTCGAATCCGAGCTTCGGCGCCAGCGTGAACGCCATGACCACCGCATCGTCCGAATGATCCTGAGCGTCGACGCCGACCACGGCGAGTTGGCGCGGTTGGGCTTGGTTGTTCATGCGCGCATCCTCGCAAACTCGGGTGCGCTCGATCCATGCGCAGGCCAGCGAACTCGTCGCGCGCCTGTTTCGTGCGCGGTCGAATCCGTAGACTCCGCGCACGACGGACGCCGAGCGGCGCCCGCCACGCACCGGAGGATTCCATGGCTGATGAGCATCCGAAGGCAGCCGACGCGAACGCGCCGCGCCCGTCCTTCTCGCGTCGATCCCTGTTCCGCGGCGCTGGCGCCCTCGCCGCTGGCGGCGCGGTCGCGGACGCAAGTCGCGCCGCCGCCGCCGCAGCCGCGCCGACGGCGGTGCGCTACGTGGGCATGTCCGAGATCGAGCTCGAAATCAACGGCGCCGCCCAGAAGGTCGCCGTCGAGCCGCGCACGACGCTGCTCAACGCCTTGCGCAACCACTGCACGCCGCCGCTCACCGGCGCGAAGCTGGTCTGCGACCGCGGTTCGTGCGGGGCCTGCACCGTGCTGCTCGACGGCCAGCCGGTGTACTCGTGCATGACGCTCGCGATCGATGCGATCGGGCGCAAGGTCACGACCGTCGAGGGCGTCGCGAAGGGCGGCGAGCTGAACGAAGTGCAACGCGCGATCTGCGAGCACGACGGATCGATGTGCGGCTTCTGCACCCCGGGTTTCGTGCTCTCGATCACCGCCTGCCTCGAGCGCAAGCCCGACGCGTCGCTCGACGAGATCAAGCACGCCTGCGCCGGAAATTACTGCCGCTGCGGAACGTACCCGCACCTGTTCGACGCCGCGCTCGCGGCGGGACGCGCGCTGCGCGCCAAGGGAGGCAAGTGATGGGCGCTGGCGAATTCACGGGCGCCGCAGGCGCGAACCTCGTTCAAGACGCACCTCCGCGCGCGGCGGCGCCGGGCAAGAAGTGGATCAAGGTCGTCAAAGTGCAGAACGGCCTCGACACGGAGGTCTGGGAGGAGGTCGACGACGTCGCGGGACCTACCTGGGGCCCGCGTGAAGCGCTGCGCCTCGTCAACCACGACCTTCCGCGCGTCGACGGACCCGACAAGGTCACGGGCCGCGCGGTGTACACGCACGACGTGCGGCTGCCGGGCATGGCCTTCGCGCAGGTGCTTCGCTGCCCGCATCCCTGGGCGAAGATCAAGAAGATCGACCTCGAGGCGGCGAAGCAGGTCCCCGGCGTATACGGCGCGGTCGTGCTCGAGTCCGAGGAAGTGAAATGGATCGGCCGGCCCATCGCGGCCGTGGCCGCCGACACGCCGGAGCACGCGGAAGACGGAGTGCGCGCGATCCTCGTCGAGTACTACGTGCAGCGCCACGCCGTGACGCCGGAGCTCTCGCTCGCCGCGGGCGCGCCGAAGATCTCCGGCAACCGCGAGAACGTGCGCGTGCACGAGACCGAAGGCGATGTGGCCGCGGTGGACGCCGCGTTCGCGCAGTGCGCGGCGGTCGTGGAAGGCGAGTGGCGCATTCCGGTGCAGCACCACGCGTGCCTCGAAACCCACGGCGTCGTGGTCGACTACCGCGGCGGCGATTCGGCGACGGTTTACGCCTCCACCCAGGGCACGTTCACGATCCCGGGCGACGCGGCTCGGAAGCTCGGGCTCAACGGCGCCCAGGTGACGGCCGTCGTCGAGCACATGGGCGGCGGCTTCGGCGCGAAGTTCGGCCTCGGGCTCGAAGGCGACGCCGCGTGCCGGCTCTCGAAGGAGCTCGGCCGGCCCGTGCACATGCTGTTCGACCGCGCGACCGAATTCCTCGCAGCGGGCAACCGTGCGGGGGGCGTGCACTACCTGAAGGCGGGCGCGACGAAAGAGGGCGAGTTGTTCGCGTTCGTCGGCCGCGTGATGCGCCACGGCGGCGTCGGGCAAGGCTCGAACCAGAAGCAGCCCTACATCTACCGGCCCAAGCACAGCTTCGTCGAAGTGAAGAGCGTGCTGACGAACACGGACTCGTCGCGGGCGATGCGCGCGCCGGGCCATCCGCAGATGTCGTTCGCGATGGAGGGCCTCCTGGACGACCTCTCGTACGCGATCGGCATGGATCCGCTCGAGTTCCGCGTGCGCAACGTCCCCGAGAACCGGCGCGCGACCTACGAGCGTCAACTGCGCCAGTGCGCCGAGCTCATCGGCTGGAACAAACACCCCAACCGCACGGCGCCCGACAAGTCCGACGCCGAGGTCAAGGTCGGCATCGGGTTCGCGCTCGCGACCTGGGGCGGCGGCGGCGGGCCGGAGTGCAAGGTCGAAGTGCGCATCGCCGCCGACGGAAGCGTCGAGGTGCTCTCGGGGTCCCAAGACCTCGGAACCGGCACGCGCACGTACCTCACCGCGGTCGTGGCCGAAGAACTCGGCCTCGAGATGTCGCAGGTCTCGGCGAAGATCGGCCGCTCGACCTACGGCGCGGCGAACGCCTCGGGCGGAAGCACGACGACGGCCTCGCTCGCGCCCGCGGTGAAGCATGCGGCGTGGAACGCGCGCAACGCGATGTTCGAGCACGTTTCGACGTTGCTCGGCGTGCCGGTCGCGAACCTGCGCTGCACCGGCGGCCGCATCGAGGACTCGACGAACCCCGATTCGAACTGGATCGCGTGGAAGGACGCGTGCGCCGCGCTGGGCACGAAGGGCCTTTCGGCGCAGGGCGAGTGGCAGAGCCACCTCGCCGCGAGCGGCGTCGGCGGCGCCCAGGCCGCGAAGGTGCAGGTCGACACGCTCACCGGCGAGATCGCGGTGCTCCACATGGTCGGCGTGCAGGACTGCGGCCTGGTGATGAACCGCATGGCGACGCGCAGCCAACTGAACGGCGGCATGATCCAAGCGCTGTCGTACGGCCTGTTCGAAGAACGCGTGATCGACCCCGACCTCGGGATCGTGCTCAACGCCAACCTCGAGGACTACAAGATCGCCGGTTGCAAGGAGATCGGCCTCGTGCAGTCGGTTCTCGACGACGCCGACACGCGCGGCGTGATCGGCATGGCCGAGCCGGCCGTCGTGCCGGGCCAGTCGGCGATCGCCAACGCGATCATGAACGCCTGTGGCGCACGGTTGCGCGAGATGCCGCTCACGAGCGACAAGCTGTTGATGGCGTTGCGCGGAATGAAGCGCGGGTAGGGAGCCAAGCACACCATGAAGGCCTTCGAACTCATCCAACCCAAGACCCTCGATGCGGCGCTCGAGGCGCTTCCCGGCGCGCGCGACCCGCGCGCGGGCAAGGTGAAGCTCCTCGCGGGCGGACAAGATCTGCTCGGCGAGTTGAAAGAGCACCTCATCGATCCGGACCAGCTCGTCAACCTCAAGGCGCTGCCCGGCCTCGACCGCATCGAGCTCGGCGCCGACGGCGCGCTCACGATCGGCGCGCTGGTGACGCTCTCGCGCATCGAGGGCGAAGCCGCGGTGCGCGAGCGCTGCACGGCGCTCGCGGAGGCCGCTGGCGCCGTCGGAAGCTTGCAGATCCGCAACCTCGGCACGCTCGGCGGCAATCTGTGCCAGCGTCCGCGCTGCTGGTACTACCGCCACGAGCAGGCCGTCTGCATCAAGAAGGGGGGCTCGGAGTGCTTCGCGTACGGCGGCCTCAACAAGTACAACGCGATCCTGGGCGGCGGGCCGTCGTACATCGTCCATCCGAGCGATGTGGCGCCGGCGTTGGTGGCGCTCGAAGCCCAGGCCGTGATCCGCGGCAAGCGCGGCGAACGCAAGCTCCCGCTCGAGGAGTTCTTCACCCTTCCGTCCGAAGGCAGCGTGCTGCGCGAGAACGTGCTGAGCAGCGAGGAAATTCTGACGCAGGTCGTCGTGCCGGCGCCTGTCGGCAGCGGCTGGCGCTCGACCTACCTGAAGTTCCGCGAGCGCGGCAGCTACGACTTCGCGCTGTCCGCGGTCGCGCTGCGCGTGGCCCTCGACGCCGAACAGAAGATCCGAGACGCGCGGCTGGTGCTCGGCGGCGTGGCGCCGATCCCGTGGCGCTGCGAGAAGGTCGAGAAGGCCCTCGTGGGCCGCAAGATCGACGCGGCGACGTGCGAATTCGCCGCCAAGCTCGCCCTCGACGGGGCCGAGCCGCTGGAGCACAACGCCTACAAGATCATGCTCACCCAGGCGCTGATCACCAAAGCGCTGCGCAAGCTCGCCGCGAGCTGAAGCAAGGGACCCACGACACCGTCCGCCAGCCCCACGGAGCCCCGACCATGGACGCCCAGCCCCAAGCGCACTCGCTGTTCCCGATTTGCGCCGAGTTGCGCAGCAAGAAGTACTATCTTCTCGGCCGGCCGCCGCGCTCGAGCGCCGAGGTGCTCGACGCGTCGAACGACGCGTGGTGCGCGCGGACGGACGACCGCATCGGGCCCGACAAGGATCCGGTGCACCCCGACGACTGCCGCCACGGCCGCAAGTGCTTCGAGTCGCTGCTCGAGCGGCCCGCGGAAACTCCGGACGCGCCTCGAGCTTGAGGCGCGCTCGGAGGCTCGCGCGATCGAGCGGATCGCGTACCGAATCGACCCGAGGAGAACCGACACCATGAAGACCTTGCTCGTGCTTTCGCTGTGCCTCGGCGGCGCCTTGGGCGTGAAGATGCTCTGCTGCGACGGCTTTTGCCCGCTGAGTGGAGGCTCCGAGGCGGCGGACGAGTCGACGACCCGCGCACCCTTCGGCGACTACGTCGAAGCGCGCAACGCCTCGGTGTACGGCGGCGCGTGCCACTACAACGGCGAGCTGACGACCCAAGGGCAGTCCGCGGTGCTGGGCTGGCGCCTGCGAGGCGGCAGCTACGACGGCGTGTCGCTCGCCGGCGTTGAGATCGCGGCCGCTGTGACGGCGAGCGACAACCTCGCGAGCGAGGCGGCGCGCCGATCGATCGTGTACGTCGACGCGAGCGCCCGCCAAGCCCAGCGCGACGCCGCGGTGAAGTGGGTGCGCGAGGCGCACGCGGACGCGCTCGGCGAAATACTGGCCGTCGAGACGCTGCAGCTCGACGTCGCGAGCGACGGCGAACACTTCCGTCTCGAAGTCCCAGGCACGCTCGCGGTGTGCGGCTCCGCGATGCCCGACCGCGAGTGCTGCAAGATGCCGTACAACGTCTGGTACGAACCCTTCGAGAGCGTCGAAGGACGTCTCGTCGCGCAGACGAACAAGTTTGCGTGGAGCGAAGCGCGCCTCGCGCCGACGTTCGAGCGCTCGGGCCACAACGACGCGTTCGTCGGAAGCTTTGGCGCGCAGGCCGAGGTCCCTTCGTGCTGCGCGGCGCCTACGGCGTGCTCGACTCCGGCCCGTCGCGCCGCCGCGGCGGCTTCGACGCAGCCCTGAGCTCGCGCTCGAACGGCCCTACTTCCACCACTTGTGGAAGTGATCGACGGGCCCGTGCCCGCGGCCGACGGTCCATTCGCGCGAGCCTTCGATCGCGGCGCCGATGTAGCGCTTGGCGGTCGCGATGGCTTCCGCGCGCGGCTTGCCTTTGGCGAGTCCCGCCGCGATCGCCGCGGAAAACGTGCAGCCCGTCCCGTGGGTGTTGTTCGAGGGTGTGCGCCGCGCGCTCAAGCGCACGATCTCGCCGCCGGTCGCCCCGGCTTCGAACACCAGATCGTCGCTGAACGAGCCGCCGGCGTGGCCGCCTTTCAACACCACGCAGCGCGCGCCGAGCCCGAGCAGCCGCTTGCCGGCCTCCTGCGGCGCCGCCAGCACCTCGCCCTCGCTGATGCCGAGCAACACCGCCGCTTCCGGCAGGTTCGGGGTGATCACTTCGCTGAGCGGGACGAGCTTCGTGCGCAGCGCTTCGACGGCGTCGGGCGCCAACAGCCGCGAGCCGCTCTTCGAGACCATCACCGGATCGAGCACGACGTGTCGGGCCCCGTGGTGAAGCAAGCGCTCCGCGACGCACAGGATCGCGCCCGTGCTCGAGAGCATGCCGAGCTTCGTCGCCGCGATGTCGAGATCGTCGAACACCGCGTCGATTTGCGCCGCGAGGAACTCCGCCGGCGGATCGTGGATCGCGCGGACCTCGCGCGTGTTCTGCGCCGTGAGGGACGCGATCACGCTCGCTCCGAATACCGAGAACGCGGAGAAGGTCTTGAGGTCGGCTTGGATACCCGCGCCGCCGGAGGGGTCCGATCCGGCGACGGTCAGGGCGATCTTGGGCGTGTCACTCATGGTTGCGCCGATGGCAGACTCGTTCCAAGAGTACCGCGCTCGCCCGCTGCCTTGGCCGCGCCCGTCCCTCATTCCATCGCTGAGCGGGTGCTTCCCGCGCTTTCCCGACGACTCGAAAGGTCGACCATGAGCAACCTGACCGCTCTCTCCCAAGACACCTGTGAGCCGTGCCGAGGCGGGGCGCCGCCGCTGAAGGGCGCTGCGCTCGCGACGCTGGCCGCGGAACTCGGAAGCGGCTGGCGCGTCGTCGAGGAGCACCACCTCGAAAAGCGCTTCGACTTTCCCGACTTTCGCCAGGCGCTCGCGTTCACGAACGCCGTGGGGGCGATCGCCGAAGCCCAAGGCCACCACCCGGACATCCTGCTGCGTTGGGGCTCGGTGACGGTGACCGTTTGGACGCACAAGATCGACGGACTGGTCCGCGCGGACTTCGTGCTCGCGGCCAAGATCGAGACCCTGCCGCGTTAGCTGGAGCTTCGCGAGGCGCCTGCGTAAACTCCCACGACTTTCGGATCGTCCGTCGATCCACGACCAACATCCAGGCCTCGCGCCCCTCGCACGCGGCCGCAGACAGAAGCGAACCCCATGGCCATTCACGTCGGCGACACCGCCCCCGATTTCACGCTGAAGACCCAGGACGAAGCCGATTGGAAGCTCTCGGCGCAACGCGGCAAGAACGTCGTGCTGCTCTGGTACCCGCTGGACTGGAGCCCGACCTGCGAGAAGGAGAACTGCTCGCTCTCCACCGACCAGTCGCTGAACGTCCCCGGCGCCGTCATGGTCGGCATCAGCCGCGACTCGACCTGGTCGCACAAGGCTTGGAAGAAGGAGCGCGGCATCAAGCACGAGCTGCTCGCCGACCCCAAGCTCGAAGTGACCAAGCTCTACGACCTGCTGCACCCCGCGGGCTTCATCAGCCACCGCGCGACGGTGATCGTCGACAAGAACGGCAAGGTCGCCTTCGTGCAGGTGCAGGAGAAGACCCCCGAGGCGCGCGACATGAACGCGGTTCGCGAAGCGCTCGCAAAGCTGGGCTGAAGCCCGGGACGGAACGTACGCTGGGGCGTCGGCCGCGAAACTCGCGGCGCGGCGCCCCAACCCATTTCCATGCGCGCACTCTGGATCCTCCTGCTCGGGCTCGGCTTGGCTCTGGGAGCGCTGGCGTGGTTCGTGACCACCGATGCCGAGTCCGCGGCGAGTCCGTCGAGCGCCGCGAGCGCACCGTCGACGTCGGCGCAGGAACCCGCGCACCCGAACGAGCTGTCGCGCGTCGATGAGGAGGCCGGTCCCGAGCGCAGCGAACTCGCGCAAGGAGAGCTCGCGAGCGAGCTCGTCGACTCCGGCGCCGCGCGCGCGGTGACGCGCTTGTGCGGCCGGGTGATCGACGCCCAGGGCCAGCCGGTCGAGGGCGTGCGCGTCCTGTGCGCCGCCGCCGATCGCGGTCCCTCGACTCCGCTCGACTCCGCCGCCTGGGACGACGCGCGCCGCGAAGGCTCGACCGCCGCCGACGGTCGCTTCTGCATCGAGGGCGCCCCGGTGGGGGTGGTGCGCGCCGCGTTGCGCTCCCTCGACCACGCGCCGCTCGACATCGAAGGACTGCTGATCGAGAAGGACGTCGACAACGACGTCGGCGACCTCGAGGTGTCCCTCGGCGCGCGGCTCGCGGGGGTCGTGGTCGACGCGCGCGGTCGGCCCGTCGCCGACGCGTGGCTCGTGCGGCCGTGGGACACGGAGCGGCCGGTCCTCGGGCGCGGCCCGGGAGATCGCGGACTCGTGCTCGGTCGCAGCGACGCGGCCGGCGGGTTCGACCTGCGCGGAGTTCCCGTGGGGCCCTGGACGATCCTCGTGCACGCGCCCGAGCACCCCGATTTCGCGGCGCACGGAACGACGATGGCGCCCGGCGAACACCGCAGCGGCCTCGTGCTCCAACTGCCGCCCTCCGCGTCGATCGCCGGCCGAGTCATCGTCACTCCCGGTCCGTACGCGCCGCAGCTCGAGCAGATCGAGGTGCGCGCGGACACTTCGGGGGACGTGAGCACGCCGCGAGGCGAGGCCGCCATCTCGCGGCGCGTCGCCGGTGTCCAGTCCGACGGCAGCTTCCGGATCGAGGGGCTCGCGGCGGACCGCAACTATCGAGTCAGCGCGAGCCTGCGCGAAGGCGCCGTGACGCGGCGCGAGGTTCCGCTCGACGCCAACGCCAGCGCGAAAGCGGGCGACGAGGACGTGGAGCTCCGCGTCGGCGGTGTGAACTCCATCACGTTCGCGCCGCGCGACGCGGTGACCGGCGCGGCCATCGAGGGGCTCACGACGCGCCTGATCGCGAACGACTCCAACATGCGGCGGCGCCAGCTCGAAGCCGTCGCGCGCGACATCGACGGAGGGCGCGTGCAAGTGCTCTCGGATCGACGGCTGAGTTCCGGCGAGCGCGCGCTGCTGACGCTCTCGAACGACGAGTACTACTTCTTCGAGAGCGAGCCCTTCGATCTCCGTCCCGGAGCGGAGCTGGACCTCGGCGAGTTCACGCTCCGACCGCGGCCGCGGCTCGAATTCCGGGTCGTGTCGGCGCAGGACGGCGAGCCCGTGAGCGGCGCGCGAGTGTGGATCAAGCTCGACGAGGCCCCGGACGGGGAACGTTCGTCGACCCTGCGCAGCGAATTGACCGGCGCGGACGGACTCGCGACGGTTTTCGGAAGCGACGGCGCGTGCGGCCAAGCGCTCGCGCGCCACGACCGCTTCGCCTCCTCGAGCCTGGCGCCGGTGTGCTTCCGCGACGCGGGAGAGCGCCTCGATCTCGTGTTGACTCCCGGCGCCACTCTGCGCGTGCGAGTGACGCAACGCGACGGCGAGCCAGCGGCTTCGCGCACCGTGCACGCGCAGCGCGATCCCAACGTGCTCATCGGTCCCGCGGAGAATCTGCGCATGCTCGAGCACACGGAGAACACCGACAGCGCCGGCCTGGCGACCTTCGTCGGTCTCACGCCGGGCGCCTATCGAGTCGTGCTCGTGGAACCGCGCGTCGGTGGGCCGCGGACTGCCACCGAACACTCGAGCTCCACCGCGTTCGTCGTGCTGGCGCCGGACGAGGAGCGCGAGCTCGAGCTCGTCGCGCTCCCGCGCGGAACGCTGAGCGGCCGCATCACCTCCGCGCGCAGGCCGCTGCCCAACGCGACGGTCTCGCTCTCCCCTGGACCGAGCTCGTACCCACGGGCCTACACCGGGCGCGGCGAAGCTCTGCGCGTGCGCTCGGATTCGCAGGGCCGCTACCGCGTCGAGAACCTCGGGGTAGGGGCCTGGACCGTGTCGGTGTCGCACACCGATTTCCTCACGCCCACGCGCACCGCGTTCGAGCACGACGGCGAGGCGCGCGAGCTCGACATCGACCTGCCGCGCAACGCGGTGGTCGGGCGCATCGTCGACGCGCGCGGCGACGCAGTGAGCGACGCCAACGTGATCGTCGGTCGCTGGCAGAACGTCACCAACCCGCGCAACCGCCGCGAGCGGCCTTTCGCACCGTTTCTGAACGGCGCGCCCGCGGCGGTGACCGGCGCCGACGGCACGTTCCTGCTGCAGGGCTTGCCCGCGGACCGCCTCGCGATCGAGGTGCGCCACCCGCGCTTCCAAGTGCTGCTCACGAAGCCCTTCGCGCTCGTCCCGGGCGCCGAACAGTCGCTCGGAGACTTGGTGCTGCCCAGCGCCGGGCGGGTCGAAATCGAGCTCGGGCAGTTGCCGGCGAGCGGTCCGCGTCCGCGGGCGATCCTGCGCCGCGTCGACGGACCGCGGGACGAGTCGGGAGGGCGCGAAACGCGCGCGCTGACGCTCGACAGCCGGGGCCGCGCGTCGTTCACGGCGCTCGCGCCGGGGAAGTGGCGTGCGGAACTCGACCCGCGGGTGGAGGATCGGCCCAGGCCGCGCAAGGACGTCGTGGTTCGCGCCGACGAGACCGAGCACCTGCGCTTCGAGAGTCTCTGACGACGCCGAGGGCGGCGTCGGAGGCGGCGGAGTCAGAACGCACGACGCGCGGCCGAGCTCGAAGGCTGCGGCCGCGCGTCGCGGCGGAGGCGCGAAGCGCCGCCGGTTCGATCTAGCGGGGGAATCCCCCGGTCCAGACGCTACGAGCTCAGGACTTGATGGATTCCAGCGAGACGATGATGCGCACCTCGTCACCGATTCCGTCGACGCCTTCCATGCCGTAGTCCGAGCGCTTGATGTCGAAGATCGCCTCGAAGCCTGCGCGGTAGCCGTACGGCGAGTCCGCTTCGCCGGTGTTGTCGACGAACGTCGTGATGGACTTCGTGACGCCGTGCAGCGTGAGATCGCCGCTCACCTCGAGCTGCTCGCCCTTCTTCTTCACCGACTTCGACTTGAACGAGATGGTCGGAAACTCCTTCGCGCTGAGGAAGTCGGAGTTGCGCAGGTGCTCGTCGCGCTTCTTGTCGTTCGAATCGATGCTCGCGGCGTCGATCTCGACCGAGATCGAACCCGTCTCGGGCTTCTTCGCGTCCCACAGGATCTCGCCCGAGACCTTGTTGAAACGGCCGTAGAAGTTGGTGACGCCGAAGTGCTTCACGCGGAAGAGGACGCTCGAGTGAACGGAGTCGATCTTGTACGTCGGCGCCTGCGCGGGGGCGGCCGTTGCGAGCGCGGAAACCGTCGGCGCGAACGACGCGGCCGCGAGGGTCGCGGCCGGAAGGGTGAGGGCGAGAGCGAGGGCAGGGAGAAGTTTCATGGGAGAATCGATGGGTGAGGGTGGGCTCGCACACATGCGAGTGGGTCGCAACGCGCGCGTTGGATGCTGCGTGCCGCCGCGCGGCGCGCAGAAAATGCGTTTCCTACAATGGAACCGGAAGTAGAGCGAGCGCGTCTCAACCGAGCTTGAACATTCCGTTCATGCTTGTCGACCACCGCGCGCCTCGCGAACGGTCGGCGCGGCGCCGCCCAGCTCGGATCAGGCCCCCCATGAACCAACGGAATCGAGTTTTCCGCCGCCGCCTCGCGCTCGCCGCTTCGACGCTGTTCGCGCTGCCGGCCGCCGCCGCGCAACACGAACTCGCTTTCCCGCTGCGCGCTCTCGACCGCGACGCGGAGCGCGTCGAGCTCGCGCTTGCGCCTGGGGCTCTCGCGCGGCTCGAAGGGAACGAGCACCTCGTGCTGCTGGGTGCGCCGCTGCCGACCGGCGCCGTCGACCTCGAGGTCACGCGCGTCGACGTCGCTGCGCGGCGCTTCGGCTTCGTACTCGACGGCGCGCCGCTCGAGGATCCGACGCAGCACGTGAGCTTGAGTCTCTGGACGGGCCACGTGCGCGGCGCGCCGCAGGACGAGGTCGCGCTGTCGTTCTCGAGCGTCGGTTGCCGCGGCTGGATCCGCCGCGGCGCGGAACTGTTCCACCTCGCGAGCGGTCCGGGCGCGGGCGGCGATTGGAGCGCGCCGCAGATCGCGATGACGAGCGAAACGGCGCTGATCGCCTCGGGCGCACCTCGTCCGCCGCTGTGCGCCTCGAACGCCGTGACGGCGACGCCTTCGCAAGGCGCGGCGACTCCGACCGTGAAGCCGACGGCGTCGAACACGCCGAGCGGTCCGCTCGCGCTCTCGGCGCCGCTGCTCGAAGCACGCGTCGCCATCGAGACCGACTACCAACTGAACCAGGTCTTCGGCGGCAATCTCGCCGCGCAGACGGCGTACGTCACGACGCTGCTCACTTGGGTCAGCTACCGCTACGAGGAACAGATCCAGACCGTGCTGACGTACCCGTACGTCGCGCTCTACACGACCTCGAACGATCCCTGGAGCACGCCGGACTGGGGCGGCAACTCGGTCGACATGCTGTACGAGTTCCAAGCCGCCTGGGCGGGCAACATCCCGACGAACGCGCACCTCGGCGCGTTTCTCTCGGGCGCGTCGCTCGGCGGCGGCGTCGCGTGGCTTCCGGGCCTGTGCAATCCGCCCTACAACTTCTCGGTCTCGGGCAACATCGGCGGCGGCGTGACCTTCCCCGTGAGCGTGAACTCGGGCAACTGGGACTTCATGGTCCTGGCGCACGAGATCGGCCACAACTTCGGCGCGCCGCACACGCACGACTACTGCCCGACGCCCGCCGACACGTGCGCGCCGAGCGGCTACTACGGCGCGTGCCAGACGTCGAGCTCGTGCACCTCGAGCGGCACGCTGATGAGCTACTGCCACCTGTGCCCGGGCGGCATGAACAACATCACGACCTATTTCCATCCGCTGAGCGTCGCGGACATGCGCACGTGGGCCGAGACGACGTGCTTGCCGCTGCACTGCCCGAGCCCGATCGCGTACTGCACGGCGAAGGTGAACAGCCAGGGCTGCGCGCCCTCCATGGACGCCACCGGCCATCCGACGCTCGGCGGGCTCGACAACTTCACGCTGCGCGCGCAGTTGGTGATCAACAACAAGAACGGGCTGTTCTTCTGGGGCTTCGCGCCCGCGGCGGCGCCGTTCCAGGGCGGCACGCTTTGCGTGAGCGCGCCCACGGTTCGCACGCCGCTGCAGAACTCGAACGGCACGCCGGGCGCGGACAATTGCTCCGGCCATTACGCCTTCGGGTTCACGCACGCGTACGCGCTGTCGCGCGGCCTCGCCGCCGGCACGACGATCTACGCGCAAGGCTGGCAGCGCGATCCGGCGAGCGCGATCCCGACCGGCCTCACGAACGCGCTCCAGTTCACGCTCTGCAACTGAACGGAGCGCCTCGGCGGACCGCGAAGCACTCAGTGCGCGGCGAACACGCGCGACGGATCGCGAAAGGATTTGAACTCGAGGGCGTTGCCGCTGGGATCGACGAGGAACATCGTCGACTGCTCGCCGATCTCGCCCTGGAAGCGCACGTGCGGCTCGATCAGGAAGGCCTCGCCTCGCGCCGCGAGCTGGGAACGCAGGCGATCGCGCAGGGCGTGCCACGCGTTCCACTCGAGGATCAGTCCGAAGTGCCGGACCGGCACGTTGTCGCCGTCGACCGGGTTGGTCGCGCTGCGGGCATCGCGCTCGTCGATCAAGTGCGCCGAGAGCTGGTGGCCGTGGAAATCGAAGTCGATCCAGCGCTCCGCGGAGCGGCCGACGCCGCAGCCGAGGACCTCGACGTAGAAGCGCCGCGTGGCCGCGATGTCGACGACCGGGAAGGCGAGGTGGAAGGCCGGATGGAGGGTGGAGCGCGCGGTCATCGTCGTGGTGGGGAGGCGGCGCCGTCCTCGCCGAGGACGTTGCGCCAGACTTGGAGCGTGAGGTCGGCGTGGCGCCGCCAAGAATAGGCCGCGGCCAGCGCCTGGCGCGAGTGGCGCAACCGGACGTCGTCGCGCTGCGAAAGCGCCGTCCCGATGTGCGCGGCGAGGTGCGCGGGTTCGACGTCGGCGGCGGGTGCGTCGAGCCACAGCGCCTGCGGACCGAGCGCTTCGACGAAGGCCGGCGCGCGCGTCGCTACCACGGCGCAGCCGAGGGCGAGCGCTTCGAGCGGCGTGACAGGCGTCAACTCGCCGTCGCTGAGGTGCACGAGCACCGCCGCGCGCGCGACGAGCGCCGGCAGCTCCTCCTCGCGCGGCGCCGACGACCAGCTCACGCGCGACGAGATCGGACTGCGCGTCACGTAGGCGCGGAGCGCGTCATAGGCGTCGCCCGGCCTGCCCACGTACGAGAGGCGCAGGTCCGTTCCGTCGCGGACGAGCTGTTCGCACGCCCGCAGCACCGCGAGCGGGTTGCGGCGCTCGTCGAGCCGGCCGAGCACGAGAACGCGCGGCGGCGACTCGAGCGGGAGCTCGCGGCCCAGCGCGCGGCGCCAGTGCTCGCAACCGACCGGCAGCGCGTGCACCGCACCGCCGTCGATCCCGTAGCGGCGAACCAACTGCTCCGCGGCGTAGCGGCTGAAGGTGATCACGGCCGCGCAGCGGCGCAGTTCGGCGCCGAAGACTTCGTCGCGCTCCGGCGGGGGGAACTCGCTCACGGAGCAGGTGCGCAGCGCGCGCGAGGGCCGCGGCGCGCCGGCGAACGGGCCGTGGAACAAGTCGCAGCCGCCGAGCCAGCGGTCGGCGCCGAGTCCGACGCGCGCACTCCAGTCGAGCAGCCGGCGCGGCGCCTTCACGCGCAAGCGCCTGCCCTCGAAGCCCTCGAGGCCGAGGTGCGGCTCGCCCAGCACCCGCGCGCCGGGCCCGAACTCGAGCAGCTTGAGCTCGAGCTCGTCCTTGCGCGGCGCCAGCGCGCGCACGAGCTCGCGCACGTAGCGCCCGGCCCCAGGCGCGTGCGTGACCGCCAGCCAGTAGTCGACGCCGACGGCGATCACTCGCGCGCTCGCACCGCGATCAGCGCGATCTCGACTCGCGCGCCGCGCGGCAGCGCGCTCACACCGACCGTCGCGCGCGCGGGCCGCGTGTTCCCGAAGAACTCCGCGTAGACCGCGTTCATGGCTTCGAAGTCGCGGAGGTCCGCGAGGTACACGGTCGCTTGCACCACGTCCGCGGCGGAGAAGTTCGCGGCCTCGAGCACCGCCTCGAGGTTCGCGAACGCGCGCCGCGTCTGCGCTTCGATGCCTCCCGGGGCCAGTTCGCCCGTGCGCGGGTCGACGCCGATCTGTCCGGCGACGTAGAGCGTTCCGCGGGCTTCGACGGCCTGCGAATACGGCCCGATCGGCGCCGGCGCGGCCTCGGAGCGCACGACTCGGTGCGCGCGGCCCGTGCTGCACGAGACAAACCACGAGGCCGCGAGGAGGAGCGCCGCGCAACGAAGGGTGCGCGAGCTCATGCGGGCAGTCCCTTCGCGAGCACTTCTTCGAGCACGTCGCCGAACCGCTCGAGCTCCTCGAGCGTCGTGTAGACGTTCGGCGTCACGCGCAGACCGTGCGTGGACGCGGGAAACGGCGCCAGGATCGCGGTCGTGAGGATGCGGTGCTTCGACCACAGGTGCGCCTGCAACCCAGCCGTGTCGACGCCTTCGATGCGAACGTTCGCGAAGCCCGCACCGAAGCGCGGCGACAAGCTCGTGTTGAGCACGACGCGGTCGCTCGCGGCCTGCAAGCGCCGCGCCCACGCGTCGCGCAAGTAGCGCAACCGCGCGAGCTTGTTCGCCGAGCCGATCGCGTGGTGGAACACGAGCGCCTCGCAGATCGACACCAACTGCGCCGCAGGGTGCGTGCCGATCTCCTCGAACTTGCGCACGTTGTCGCGCATCGACTCCGGAGCGGCCATCAGCGGCCACAGGTCGCCGAGCTTCTCCTTGCGCACGTACAGCATGCCCGTGCCGTGCGGTGCGAGCAGCCACTTGTGGAGACTCGTGCCGTAGTAATCGACGTCCAGCTCGTCGCGCGTGTCGAGCAGGTGCGCGAAGCCGTGCGCGCCGTCCACGACGACCGGAATCCCCCGGCGCCGCGCCATCTGCACGATCGCGCGCACCGGGACGATCTGACCGGTGAGGTTGATCACGTGGCAGATCAGAAGCAGGCGCGTGCGCGGCGTCAGACGCTCCTCGAAACGGCGCACGAACTCCGCTTCGTCCTCGCACGGCGTCGGCAGCGCGACCTTGTGCACGACGATGCCCTCGCGGCGCGCGCGCTGGTCGAGCGCGGTGAGCATGCGCGGGTAGTCCTGCTCGCTCGTGACGACCTCGTCGCCGCGCGCGAGGTCCAGGCCGAGCAAGCACGTCTCGAGGCTCTCCGAGGCGTTGCGGGTCAGCGCGATCTCCTCGGCGTCGCAACCGAACATTCGCGCCAGGCCGGCGCGCGAAGTTTCCCGCTGCGGCTCGAGCACCTGCCACAGGTTGTAGGTCGGCAGCTGGTTCGAGAAATCGAGCCGGCGTTTGTGCGCGTCCTGCACGACCCACGGCGACGGACAGCAGCCGCCGTTGTTCAAGTTGACGACGCCGCGGTCGATGGTGAAGGCCGACTGCAGGCCGCTCCAGCGAGCTTCGTCGGCCGCGACTTGCTCGGGCGTGAGCTCGGGGCCGTCGGTGAACGGTTCGAGCGCGCGGCGCGCGGGCCCGCTGAAGCAAGCGCTCGTCAGGCTGGCCGCCAGGGGCAAGCCGAGCGCGTTGAGGACGTCGCGGCGCGTGGGCATGGGGGGGAGGCCCGAACCGGTGGAAGGGCGGGACCGCGCAGATGATGGCGCCTGGAGCCGACGTGCGCCACGCCACGCTTTTTGGCGCGCCACGACCGGAGCGCCTGCGCCTCGAAGCTCTACACTTTCGAAGGAAGGAGCGCGCGGCGTCGCGTCGACGCACGGGCCGCGGGCGCTCCGCTACAGCGAGGAACATCGATGATGCAGTGGCTCGCGGCAGCAGTGGTCCCGATCTCCGCCTTCGTTCGAGCTCCATCTCCCCAGGAGCTCGCGGTCCCGTGCGCGCCGTTGCGCGAAGCCGCGCGAGCGCTCGGCACGGCGGATGCGAGCTTCGCGCCCAACCTCGGCGAGTGGCCGGACCACGTGCTGTTCCACGCGCGGTGCGGCGCAGTGCAGGGCTGGCTCGACGCGCAGGGCTGGACCTTGGCGCTGCACGACACGTCCGCGGCGTCGGACTCGGCGTCGAGCGGCTCGGACGCGAGCGCACGCCCCGCGTGGAGCTTGCGCTTGAGCTGGCCCGCGCCGGCCGAGTTCGTCGACGCGCGCGAACCGCTCGAACGCGAGCGCACGCGCCTCGTCGGCAGCGATCCGTCGCGCTGGAGGAGCTCGAGTCTCGAGTACCGACGGGTCGCGTTGCGCGAGCTGGCGCCGGGAGTCGCGCTCGTCGCGCGGGCCACGGCGGGAAGTTTCGAGTACGACCTCGAAGTCGCGGCGGGCGCGGACGCGAGTGCGCTGGTGTTCCGCTGGGAAGGTCACTGCGGGCTCGCCGTCGACGAGAGCGGCGCGCTGCGCGTCGAGACCGGGCTCGGCGAGCTCACGTTGCCGCCGCCGGTCGCCTTCGAATTCGCGGGGGCGGGTCCGCGGCCCGTCGCGTGCTCGTACCGCCTGCTCGATGGGGAACGCTTCGTGCTCGACGTGCGGCGCCGCGCCGCGGACTCCGCGCTGTGGATCGATCCGGCGCTGCACTGGTCGACCTACCTCGGCGGACAGTACGAGCAGTCGATCACGGCCCTCGAGCTCGCGAGCGACGGCTCGGTCGTGGTCGCCGGCCACACCACGTCGATCGATTACCCGACCACTCCGGGGGCGTTCATCCCGTTCTACCTGGGGGGGCTCGACGCGTTCGTGAGCGTGCTCTCGGCCGACGGCTCGACGCTGCTCCGCTCGACCTTGATCGCCGGCGCCGGCGACGACCGCATCGTCGCGCTCGGGCTCGACGCCGCGGGCCGCGCCGTCGTCTCGGGCGACACGACGTCGACCGACTTCCCGTTCACGCCCGGCGCATTCGACACGACGATGGACGGACCGAGCGACGTGTTCGTCGCGCGCCTCGCGCCGGGCTTCGACGCGCTCGAGTGGTCGACGTTCGTCGGCGGCGCGTCGCGCGAGCTCGCGGGCGACATGGCGCTGCGCCCCGACGGCGCGCCGGTGCTCGTCGGCGCGACGCGCGGCTCGGGCTTTCCGACGACCGCGAACGCGTACGACACGAGCTACAACGGCGGCTCGTTCGCGGGAGACGCCTTCGCGCTCGAGCTCGCGCCCGACGGCGCCTCGGTGCGCTGGTCGACGTACCTCGGCGGCCCTTCGGAGGAGCTCGCCGAACACATCGCCCTCGATGCCTCGGGCGCGGTGAGCCTCGCCGGCATGGCGTACGGCCCCGGCTTCCCGACCACCTTCGGCGCCTTCGACGCGAGTTTCGACGGCTTCGAAGAGCCGTTCGTGGCGCGGCTCGACGCCCAGGGTGCGAACCTCGTCTACTCGACGTACTTCGGCGGAGCGCTCCTCGACGAGGTCCGCGCGCTCGTCGCGCGAAACGACGGCTCACTGTGGATCGGCGGCCGCACGGAAGATCCGCTGCACCCGCTCTCGGCCACCGCCCACGACGCCGTGTTCGAAGGCCAGTCGGAGGGCTTCGTGTCGCAGCTCGCGCCGAGTGGAAACACGCTCCTGCATTCGACGTTCTTCGGCGGCAGCGACGAGGACGCGGTCAACGCGCTCCACTTCGATGCGCAGAATCGGCTGATCGTGGGGGGCGAGACGCTCAGCGCGGACTTCGAGACGACACCCGGCGCCTTCGACCGCGGCTTCGACACGACCGCGAGCACGTTCGAGTTCGACGCGTTCCTCGTGCGCTTCGCTCCGAACCTCGCGAGCGTCGACCACGCGACCTACTTCGGCGGCCGCAACCCCGAGCGCATCGCCGCGATCCGCACCGACGCGCAAGGCGTGCTCGTGCTCGCGGGACAAACGCGCGGCGCGGATCTCCCGACCACCCCCAACGCCTTCCAGCCCGCGTGGAACATCACGGCGCTGAGCGAGGGCTTCGTCACGCGGCTCGAGCTCGTGCTGCACCCGATCTCCTACGGCACGCCGAAGCTCAATTCGGACGGCGGCTACGCGACCGTGCGCTGGAGCGGCTTCCCGAGCGTCACCGATCAGAACTTCTCCATCGGGATCGACCTCGCGCTGTCCAACGTGTGGTGCACGGTGTTCAGCGGCCTCGCGCCGACGGATCTGCCGTACTGCGGCGGCCGCTTGCGCGTGCGCCCGCCGCTCACGCGCTACCCGCGCTTCAAGAGCGACTTCATCGGCTACGGAACGCGGGCCATTCCGCTCGCGCCGTGGATGGCCGGCCAGAACATCTACTTCCAAGTCTGGTACGCCGACGAGCAAGACGCCTTCGGCTGCAGCGTGACCGACGCGCTGCAAGTGCTCGTGCACCCGTAAGCGCGTCAGCGCTGGCGGAAGCCGCGCGCGCGCGCCGGCGCGGCGGGCTGGTGGCGGGCGGGCGTGTCGACTTGCCCGCCGCCCTCCAGGCGCTCCTGCTCCGCCCAGGTGATGTTCACCATGCCCGACTCGAAGCGCCCGCGTTCGCGTTCGATGGCCGCGAGCTCGGCGGCGCTCGGAGCGTCGCCGAGGAGGCCGCCCTCGTCTCGCAGGGAGTCGTTGAACTCGCGCCACAGCGCCTTCGCGAAGGGCAGCCACACCGGCGCGCTCAACGCGATCAGCGCGTACTTGACCGGTTCGCTGTTGAGTTCGATCGCCATGCTCGCCTGAGTGTATCGGCTCGCGCGCGAGGGGCGGTACACTCGCCGCGGAGGGTGAGCGAGGGGCTCGTTCCCGGTGCGGCGCGCGCCGGCGCCGCTCGCGCCCAGGTCGGTGGCCGCGGAGCACGAGAGCATGGTTCGAACGAGCAGCATCCGAAGCGCGACTCTCGCGAGGGTGGGATGGGTCGGCGTGGGCTGGATCGGCGTCGCGCTCGGAGGCGGCGCCCTGATCGCGGCCTGCGGGCCGAGCGAGTCGCAGGCCGTGGAGCGCCGCTTCGACGAGGCGCGCGAGGGGCTGCGGCAGGCGCTCGCGAAGCTCGACGAGTCGACGGCGGAGGGCCGTCGCGAGGCGCTCGAGAAGTTGCGGACCGAGTACGCGGACCTGCGCGCTTCGCTCGACGGCCTCGCACAGGACGTGAAGGTCCAGACCGAGGAGCAGCGGCAGGCGGCGCTGCGCGAGGTGACGGCGCTGTGCGATTCGCTCGAGCGGCGGCTGGACGAGATGGAGGAGACCGGAGTCGAGCGCTGGGCGCAGATGCGCGCCGAAGCTCTCGCACAAGCGGAACGTCTGCGGCTGGAATGCGAGCGACTGTTGGGCGAGGAGCCCTGAGGCCGCCACGAGCGCGGCCCTTCGCCAACGCCGCACGCAGCGGCCACGTATCCGAGCCCTATGCGCACCATCGACATCTCCCGTGCTGACCGTCCGTCCCCGGAGCGCCGCTCGAACCTCTTCGCCTTCGCGGCGCTCTCGCTGGTCTTCGCCTTCGTCTCGTGGCGCGTCGTCGGGGCCCGCGTCCCCGAGGCGCTCGAGCCGGGCGAAACAGCGCTTGCAGCCGCGATCGAAGGCGAGTCCGCCGGCGCCGCGTGGTCGAGCGATGTGGGAGCCGAGCGCGGCGAAGCGCGGGCGGAGCGCGGCGCGAACCTCGACGCGAACCTCGACGCGAACGCCGAGCTGACCGGCGCCGAAAGGGCGACGATCGATGTCTTCCGGCGCGCGTCGCCTGGCGTCGTGCACGTGACGAACGTCGCGAAAATCGCCACGCGGCGCAGCTTCGAGGACGCGGTGCAGGGCTCGGGCAGCGGCTTCGTGTGGGACCGCGACGGCCACGTCGTCACCAACTTCCACGTGGTGCGCGGATCGGACGCGGTGTACGTGCGCTTCGCGGGCGACGACCATCCGTACCGCGCTCGCATCGTCAACACGGCGCCGCACCAGGACCTCGCGGTGCTCAAGCTGACCGAGGCGCCGAAGGCGCCGCTCGCTCCCATCGCGATCGGCAGCAGCTCCGATCTGCTCGTCGGCCAGCACGTGTACGCCATCGGCAATCCCTTCGGGCTCGACCAGACGCTGTCCAGCGGCCTGATCAGCGGCCTGGGGCGCGAGATCCGCTCGCTGACCGACCACAAGATCGCGGGCGTGATCCAGAGCGACGCCGCGATCAACCCGGGCAACTCCGGCGGGCCGCTGCTCGACTCGCGCGGGCGCGTGATCGGCGTCAACACGGCCATCGTGACACTGTCGGGCGCCTACAACGGCATCGGCTTCGCGGTGCCGGTCGACACGGTGAAGCGCGTGGTCGGCGAAATCGTCGCCACCGGGAAGGTGACGCGGCCCGGGCTGGGCGTCGTGCTGATGAGCGAGCAGGAGTCCGTTCGCCTGCGCCTGCGCGGAGTGGGGATCGCCATGGTCACCGACGACAGCGCGGCGCAGAAGGCCGGCTTGCGCTCCGCGTCCCAGAGCCCGAGCGGGGTGCTTTCGATCGACGAGATCGTGGGGCTCGACGAGCTCGTCATCCGTTCCCCGCGCGACCTTTACGACGCGCTGGACGGCCGCTCGGTGGGGGACACGGTGACCGTAAAGGTGCGCCGGGGCGACCGGGTTTTCGAGGCGCCATTGCGCCTGCAGGCGCTGCGCGAATAGCATCGGCGGGGCCGTCGATGGGCCCGCGAGTCTCGCGGGACCCTTGGACTCGAGCGCGAGCGTGGCGAGGGGCGGGTGGACGCCCCGGGGTCTGCCGCCCCCTGCGGCTACTCCCGGCGCGGTCCTCCGGTCGATAGCGAGCTTTCCCCTCCCCCTTTCGTGCCCGCCGCCGACCCCGACCAACCCACTGCGCCCCTCGGGCGAATGAGCACCCTTTGGCTCGCCGCGGCGGTCGTGGCGTGCCGGGTGCTCCAAGTGCGTTCGTTCCCGATCTACGACGACGCGTTCATCACCTACCGCTACGCCGAGAACTTCGGCGCCGGCCACGGGCTGGTCTACAACGCGGGCGCCGACTGGGAGCCGGTGCTCGGCACGACGACGCCGCTCTACGCGCTGCTGCTGGGGCTGTTCGCGAAGGCGGGCGTCGACGTGATCCCGGCCTCTCTGGCCTTGAACACGCTGTGCGACGCGGTCGTCGGCTGGGTCATGGCGCGCAGCCTCGCGGCGCGGCCGATCGCGGCGGTGCTGACGGTGCTGTGCTTCGCGGTGCTCCCGCACGTCGGCCGCATCAGCACGGGCGGCATGGAGCCGCCGCTGTTCATCGCGCTGGCCGTGTGCGCCGCCGCCGCCGCTTCGAGCGGCCGCCTGGTGCTGTCGGGAACGCTCGCGGCCTTGGCGTGCACGACGCGCCCCGAGGGCGTGTTGCTCGTCGCCACCTTGGCTGTGTGCCACGTTCGCACGTTCCGAGACGCGGGGCGCCTGCTCGCCCCCGTGGTTGCGATCGGACTCGCGAGCACCGGGATCCTGACCGCGATCTACGGTTCGCCCATCGCGCAATCGGTGCGAGCGAAGGCCGGCCGGCACGGACTCGGGCTCGATGTCGTGCGCGCGGCCTCGACCGTGCTGCAGGGCTTCGCGCCGGCCACGTTGCTGCAGGTGCTCGCGCCCATCACGGTGTGCGGCCTGGTGCAGGCGGTGCGTTCGAGCAGCGGCTTGCGCGCGTTCGTGTGGTTCGCCTGCGCGATTCCGCTGGCCTACATCGTGTCGGGCGCGAAGACCTGGGGCTGGTACTTCTACGCGCCGCTCACCGCGGCGTGCATCGGCATGGGGCTCGGCGCCGAGTGCGTGCGAGCTTGGATCGCGCGCTCGTCGGGCGCTCCGGCGCAACTGGCCAAGGCCGCCGAGGCGGCCGTCTCGAAGCGTTCGAGCCTCTCCGCCGTCGGCGCCGGACTCGCAACGCTGGTGGCCTTCGTCTTCGTCTCGCTCACGCCCGATCTCGTCACTCCGCGCGTCTACGAGCCGCTGCGCCAGTTGCTGCAGCGCCTGGACCTCGCTGGGAACAAGCAGCGCCTGCTCGCCTCGGACATCGGCGCCGCGGGGTACTTCTCGCGCGCGACGATCCTCGACAGCGAAGGACTGGTCTGGCCGCCGGCGCGCGAGTACCCGGATCAGCCCGAAGTCGTCGACGCGCTTCGGCCCGAGTACTTCATGATCGTCGTCAACGAGCGTCGCTTGGGCGCCTTCCTCAGCCATCCCGTACACGAGCACTACGAGCCGCTCGCACGCTTCAACGTGAGCGGTGAAACGGCGCTCGACCCGGCGCCTGCGTCGCTTCCCTACGGCTGGGTGCAGGACTACATCCTGTACGTGCGCGACGACGTGACGAAGCGCGCGGAGTGAGCGGAGAAGCTCGCCGGGCGCCGCGGGGACCCCAAGGTCCGCTGCGAGCTCAGCGCTCCGAGGCGTCGTCGGCGGTGTAGCCCAATTCGCCGAGTCGCGCTCGATCGGACGCTTCGCGCGTCGGCGATCGATCGGGCGCGCGCTCCGCCGGCGCGAGCGTCGCGCGCCACCTTCGCAGCTCGTCGTCGAGCTGTGCAGCGAGTTCGGGCTGCTTCTCCGACAGGTCCGTGAGCTCGTGGGGGTCCGCACCCAGATCGTGAAGCGCCACGCGCTCGCTCGCTCCGAACGCGAGCAACTTCCACCGGCCCCGTCGCACCGCCGCGTGGAGCTGCGCCTCGTCGTCCTTGTACCGCGAGCTGAAGTACAGCGTGCGTTCCGCGGGCGCGCTGCCGCCCCCAAGCACGGGCGCGAGCGAGACTCCGGCGCACTCGCCCGCGCCGGGAACCGCGAGCGGCGCCAAGCCGCACAACTGGAGCAGGGTCGGCGCGACGTCCATCGTGCTCACCGCTCCCGCGACGATGCGCGGCGCGAGCGAGCCGTCGAGAGCGCGCAGGGCGAGCGGCACGTGGATCATCTCTTCGTACACCGTCGCGTTGTGACCCTGGCTGCCGTGCTGCTGGAACGCTTCGCCGTGGTCGCTGGTCCAGACGACCCACGCATCGGCCCTCGGCGCGTGCGCGGCGAGGCTGTCGAGCCATCGACCGACGCGGTCGTCGGCGTAGGCGACGTGGTCGTCGTAGCGCGCGGCGAGCGCTCGCACCTCGGGGTGTTCCGGCGCCAGCCGCGCGCGGTGCACGCGCCGGCAGTCCGCGATCGAGCCCGTGACCGCGGCGTGGGTCTCGCCGAAGCGCTCCGCGAACGGCGCCGGCGGCTGGTAGGGCATGTGCGGCGGCGCGAGGTGCACGTACAAGAACAAGGGCCTCGAGTCCTCGCGCGTCCAAGCGTGCTCGGCGAGCGCGAGCGCCTTCTCGACGCTCGCGTGCGAGTGGTCCAGCACCGTGTAGCGCTCGAAGCCGCGGTCGAGTCCGTGGCGCGCCGAGAGCACCGGCGTCTGCACGATCGCGCAGGTGCGGTACCCCGCCGCCGAGAAGCGCTCCGCGAGCGTCGGGAGCGCGCGCGGAAGACGGTCGTCGAAGGTTCGCACGCCGTGGCGCTCCTGCTCGAGCGCCGTGAAGAGCGACGCGGTCGAAGGCAGCGTCCACGAACTCTGCGAGTACGCGTGCTCGAAACGCACGCCCGCGGCGGCGAAGGCGTCGAAGTGCGGCGTCGTGGCGCGCGGGTAGCCGTGCGCGGAGACGTGGCCCGCGTGGAGCGAGTCCACGACGATCACCAGCACCGAGCGGCGCGGGTCGGGCGCCTCGGCGTCGCAGGCGCACGCGAGCGCGACGAAGACGGCCAGCGCGATCGAGGAGAGGCTGCGGAGAGCTGCGGACATCGCTGGAGCGCGCGAGAGCGTACTCTCGACCTTCATCATGCACGAACCGACCGCGCTGTCCGCCGCCCAACTTCGCGCCCTCGACGAGTTCGCCGCTCGCGAGCTCGGACTTCCGAGCTGCGTGCCGATGGAAAACGCCGGACGCAACGCCGCCGAAGTCCTGCTGCGCGAGTTGCGCGCGCAGACCTTCGCCGCGGGCCGCCGCGCGCCGCCTTGGCGCGTCGTCGTGCTCTGCGGCCGCGGCGGCAACGGTGGCGACGGTTACGTGCTCGCGCGGCACGTGCGCAACGCCGGCCACGAGGTCGAAGTGTTCAGCGCGGTCCCGACGGAGTCGTTGAGCGGGGACACGGCGCTCTTTTGCGGCGTGTGCAAGCGCATGGGCATCGCGGTGCGCGAAACCGGCGCGCAGGGCGAGCCGGCGGAGCGGGGGAACGAGTTGATCGCGGCCCTCGAGCGCTCCGACGCGGTCGTCGACGCACTGCTCGGCGCCGGTGCGCGCGGCGCGCCCCGCGAACCGCTGGCGAGCTGGATCCGAGCCGCGAACGCGCTTCGTGCACCGCTGAAACTCGCGCTGGATCTGCCTTCCGGACTCGAGGCGGACTCCGGCGCGGTCGCGGACCCGTGTTTCCGCGCCGACCTCACGGTCACCTTCGCGGCGCCCAAGCTCGCCTTCGCGCTGCCGGCCTCGCGCGCCTGGGCCGGCCGAATCGTGCTGGCCGACATCGGGGTCGCGCCCCGCGTCGAGTAAGTCGCAGCGCAGCGAAGGTTCGCGCAATTGCACGGGCGATCCAGCGCGAGTACGGTTGAGGACGAAAACAGGCGCCGCGCCAGCATGGACCGCGGGTCCCTTGCGGCTCGGGGCCGAACCCCAACTCCGCTCCAGGAGCTCCCATGAAACTCCTCCTCGTCCCCGTCGTGGCCGCGAGCCTGGCCCTGTCCGGCCTGGCGCTGCTGCGCTCCGCCGTGCCCACCGAAGCAGTCGGCGCGAAAGTCGACTACCGCTTCTCCACCGCGCCGGTGAACGCGCTGGGGCTGAAGAGCCTCGCGGAGCTGCGCGGCAAGCCCGTTCTGGTCGACTTTTGGGGCACGCGTTGAGGTGGTTGCATCGGGGGGTCCGTGCCGACCGCCGTCAAGCATCAACGCGAGCTGGGTGACGACCTTCAGGTGATCTTCGTCGAGTGTCAGGGCGCCGACCGCGACACCTACGAAGCGTTCGCCTGGAAGATGAAGTGGATGGGCAACGCCGCGATGTGGACCGACGAGCGTCCCTTCGCAACCACCGGCAGCGGCCTGCCGGAAACGGCGTTGATCGGCGTCGACGGCACGCTGCTGATGCAGGGTCATCCGGGCATGCTCGGCAAGAAGCTGACCGAAGCGATCGAGGCCGAGATCGAGAAGTCCAAGAAGCCGCCCGAGAGCGCGCCGGGCGAATTGAAGAAGGCCTGGACGCTGTTCCACAAGGGCGAGGTCGCCGCGGCGATCGCCGAGTGCGAGAAGGTGCAGCACGAACAGAGCGAGGCCACGAAGGCCGAGTTCGAGTCGCGCACGATCGCGCGCGTCCAGCGACTGGGCCGCATGATCGACGAAGGCCACCTCTTCGAGGCCGAGAAGCAACTCGCCGCGCTCGAGAAGAGCGTGAAGGCGAACGCGGAGCTCGCGGCCAAGGTCGCCGAGCAGTCGGCGCGCCTCGCGGAACCGGACATGGCGCGGGAGCGCGAGGCGTCGAAGGCCGTCTCGGCCTTGCTCGACAAGCTCGCCACGGAGAAGCCGTTCGACGAGGGCAGCGTGAAGAAGGTCAACGCCCTCGCCGAGAAGTACAAGGGCACGAAGAGCGGCGAGCGGGCCGCGCGCTTCGTTCAGCTCTCGAAGATCAAGATCGGCGCTTGATCGAAGATCCGAAGCGGTGACGGAACCCGTCGGTTCCGACCTGAAAATCCCTCGGCGCAGCCTTCGTGCTGCGCCGAGTCGTTTGATTCGCACCGCGGCAGAGGCTCGATCGCGCTCCGCGCTTCGCCGACACGTTCACTTGTTGCCGCCCGCGGCAGGCGGCGCGGCCGGAGCGCCCGGAAGGCCCTTGTAAGCGAGCAACTCCTCGAGCGTGACGCGCTTCGCGCCGATGCGGATGTCGCCGCCTTCGATGACGGTCGAGGCCGCGGCGGAGAACTTGAGCACCGGATTGTTGCCTTCGCCGTCCAGGAGCAGCGCGATCGGCCCGCCGGAGATGAAGCGGTTCCGGCCGACGAGCCGCACGTCGCGGCAGCCGGCGATCTGCACCAGCGGCCGGTCTCCGCAGCCTTTCGCGAACTCGAAGGTGTTGCCCTCGAGCACCAACGTCCCGCTGCGCTGGCCGCCGGCGTCCCAGGCGACGAACGCACCCGAGCCATAGGGCGCCGGCGGCCGCGTGAGGCGCCACAGCTCGCGCGCGAACCCCGCGCGCACGACGTTGTTCTTGAAGATCACCGTGCCCACGTGGCGTCCGGCCAAGGTGATCGCCGAGCCGCCCTTGTAGTTGTCGCCCGCGGCGATGCACGCGTCCTCGATGTGGCAGCGCTCGACGCGGATCGTGCCCGTGCCGGGCGCGCCATCGTTCTCGCGCGCCGTGAACTGCGCGAACGTGCGGCCGAGTCGGTGGGCGTGCACGTTCTCGATCGTGATGTCGCCGCGCGAGTTCTGCAGGTAGAAGGCGTGCTCGCTGCGGATGTCGCGCACCACCGCGGGAGCGCGCGAGCCGCGGAACTCGAAGTCCTTCAGGTTGTGGCCCCACACGCCCCACTTGCTCGGACGGCCTTGGGCCTGCAGGTGGTTGTAGCCGCCGAGGATTTTGCAGTCGATGAAGCGGAAGCCGTCGTGCTGCTGGTCGGGGCCGCACTTGTAGAACATCACCCCGGCGCGGTAGCCGGCTTCGATCGTCAGGCCCTCGAAGGTGAAGTGTCCGCAGCGGATGGCCTGCGAGATGGCGATCGTGTCGCTCGCCTTGCCCGCCGCGATCGTGACGTTGCCGTTCCCGCGCACGATCACCGGCTGCGACGGCAATCCGCCGGAGGCGCGCACGTTCCACGCGCTCGGCTTGTTGAAGCCGATGCTGAAGGCCTCGTACACGCCGGGGGCGAGCTCGATCACGCTGCCCGGTCCCGCCTTCGAAAGCGCGGCGGCGATCGACTGGCGAGTGTTCTGGACTCCGCCGCCGCCGATCTGCAGCGTCGTGGGGGTGCAGCGCGCGAAGATCGCGCTCAAGGCGACAGGCGGCGCCACGGGCGGCGCCGGTTGCGGTGCGGGCGCGCGGGCGTTCGCTTGCGACGCCAGTGCCAGCAGAAGATGCGCGAAGAACATGGAGTGGGAGACCTGAAGGGGTGAGGCCGATCCTCGCCTGCTCGGCGTGCTCGAACCACCCCTAACCACGGCGAAGTTGCGCCAACGGTGCGCAGCGCGGCGCGCGCGGTCGCGCTAATCTGCTGCGCCGCGCGCCAGCGCCTCGAAAGCGGCGCGCCGCACAGCCCCCTGGAGCCCCTCCGCATGCCCCGTCCGTTCCCGATCGCCCTCATCGGCCAGAAGTTCATGGGCCGCGCGCACTCGAACGCCTGGTCGCAGGTCGCGCGCTTTTTCGACGTTTCGCTCACGCCGCTGCTGCACACCGTGTGTGCGCGAGAGAGGGGCGAGTTGGAGGCCTTCGCCGAGCGCTGGCGCTGGCTGAACGTCACGACCGATTGGCGCGACATCGCGGGCTACGACGACGTCGAGCTGGTCGACATCGGAACTCCGAACTACGTGCACGCGGAGCAGTCGATCGCGATGCTCGAAGCGCGCAAGCACGTCGCGTGCGAGAAGCCACTGGCCGGGACGCTCGAGGACGCGCGCGCGATGGCGCAGGCCGCGAAGAAGGCCGCGAAGCGCGGCGTGAAGACCTTCGTGTGGTTCAACTACCGGCGGTGTCCGGCGGTCGCGCTGGCGCACAAGCTCGTGCGAGAGGGCCGGCTCGGCGCGATTCGCCATGTTCGCGCGCACTACCTGCAGGACTGGGGCGGCCCGAGCACGCCGCTATCGTGGCGCTTTCAGCGCAAGCTCGCCGGGTCCGGCGCGCACGGCGACCTCAACGCGCACATCGTCGACATGGCGCGCTTCCTCGTCGGCGAGGAAGTCGTCGAGGTGCACGGCGCCATCGCGCGCACCTTCATCGCCGAGCGTCCGCTGCCGGGCTCGCCGCGCAAGAAGGGCAAGAGCGACGTCGACGACTGCGTGCTCTTCCTCGCCAGCTTCGCCGGCGGTGGGACGGCGAGTTTCGAGGCCTCGCGGCTCGCGCCGGGCCATCAGAACGACAACTTCATCGAGCTGAACGGCGAGAAGGGCTCGCTGCGCTTCTCCTTCGAGAACATGAACGTGCTCGAGCTGTGCGAGGTTTCCGACCCGCGCACCGACGGTTGGAAGCGCATCATGTGCACCTCCGCCGGACGCCATCCGTACGCCGCCGCGTGGTGGCCGGATGCGCACGTGCTCGGGTACGAGCACGGCTTCGTCAACATGGCGGCGGACATCCTGCGCGTGCTCGGCGGCGAACAGCCCGAAGCGCCGCTGCCGGACTTCGAGGACGCCTACCGGACGCAGCGCGTGCTCGAAGCGGCGTTGCTCAGCGCCAAGGAGCGCTGCGCCGTCAAGCTCTCCCAAGTGAAATAGGCGCCGCTCACGAAGCTGCACTCCCTCCTTCGCACCCCTTCTCGCCTCCAACAAAAAATGCCTCGTCCGCTTTGTCTGTTCACGGGTCAATGGGCGGATCTCCCGCTCGAAACACTGGCTGCCAAGGCCAAATCGTTCGGCTACGACGGGCTCGAGCTCGCCTGCTGGGGCGACCACTTCGACGTGCAGCGCGCGTTGAAGGAGAAGGACTACTGCAAACGCAAGTGGGAGTTGTTGAGCGATCTGGGGGTGAGTTCGTTCGCCATCTCGAACCACCTCGTCGGTCAAGCGGTGTGCGACAACATCGACGAGCGGCACCGCTCGATCCTGCCGGCGCACGTGTGGGGCGACGGCCAGCCCGAAGGCGTGCGCAAGCGCGCGGCGAAGGAGATGGTCGACACTGGCAAAGCTGCGCGGCGCTTCTTCGACGCGGCGCCGAAGCCCGTGAAGGACGTGCTCGCGCGCACCGGCCGCACGGTGGTCGTGGGCTTCACCGGCAGTTCGATCTGGCACCTCGTGTACAGCTTCCCGCCGAATCTGCCCCAGCAGATCGAGCGCGGCTTCGCGGATTTCGGCAAGCGCTGGAAGGCGATCCTCGATCAGTACGACAAGCTCGACGTGAGCTTCGCACTCGAAGTTCATCCCACCGAGATCGCGTTCGATTTGCCGAGCACGCGGCGCGCGATCGCGGCGCTCGACGGCCACAAGCGCTTCGGCCTCAACTTCGACCCGTCGCATTTCGGCTATCAGGGCGTCGACTACCTGGCGTTCCTGCGCGAGTTCGGCGCGCGCGTGTGGAACGTGCACGTGAAGGACGTCTGGTGGAGCGAGCACGGCGCCGCGGCGGGGGTGTTCGGCGGCCACACGGACTTTGGCAGCGACGGGCGCTTCTGGGATTTCCGTTCACCGGGGCGCGGCCGCATCGACTTCGAGGGCATCGTGCGCCAGCTCAACCACCTCGGCTACCAGGGGCCGCTGACGGTCGAGTGGGAAGACAGTGGGATGGACCGTGAGTTCGGAGCGAGGGACTCGGCGAGTTTCGTGCGCCAACTCGATTTCCCGCGCTCGAACGTGGCCTTCGACGCGGCCTTCGCCGAGGGCTGAGCGACCGGGAAAGTCCTTCCGCAGCGCCCCGGCGGCCCCTTCGAAAGGCGCGGGGTATGCTTCACTCTCCGCGCCATGACTTGCCTCCTGCGCACGGCCTCAAGGGCCTTCGTTCTCGCCGCTTTCGCCATGGTTGCCGGCGAGGGCGCCGGCGCCGCGCAAGTCGGTGTCGAGGCGGGACCGGCGCAGAACGTCGCGCACCCGGGTCCGGCCACGCTGGCGGGAGCGTTGACGAACCGCTCGCCGGCGCACTGGTGGACGGCGGACGGCAACAACGCCACCGAAGACCACATGCTCAAGGTGCTCGACGGCGTGGTGACTTCGGTCGGACCGCTGGTCGACGGACTCGGCGGGGGATTCGGCTTCCCGACCGACCTAGTCGAGATCGGAAGCACGGTGTACGGCGTCGACGCGTCGAGCCGGCGGTTGTTCACCCTCGACACGAACACGGGCGTCGGCACGCCGGTCGGCGCCCCGTTCTCGACGAACTGGGCCAACGTCCACGGACTCGCCTACGACGCCGCCGGCGCGCGGCTGTTCGCCATCGACTTGCTGCGCAAGCAGATCCTGCGCATCCACCCGGGGACGGGCGTGGTCACGACCGTCGGCTCGTCGACGCTCGCGGGCTACCAGGGGCTGCGGTCGCTCGCGTACCGCGCGGTCGACGACCGGCTCTACGCCGTCGATTCCGCCAGCGGGCAGTTGCTGCAAATCCATCCCACGACGGGGCAGATCACCCAGCTCGTCGCGCTGGCGCCGAATCCCGGCGCGCGCGTGGAAGAACTCGAGTTCCACGGCGGCGCGCTCTTCGCGATGAACGGTCTGCTCTCGGGCGGCAACCTCGTCGCGGGTCAGTTGCTCGAAGTCGACCTCGCCAGCGGCGCAACGACGGCGATCGGCGGCGTGGTCGGCGACTGCTCGTCGCACGCGCTGCTGATCAAGAGCCTTCCGGAGCGCTACGAGTGGTCGCAGGAGTCCGGGCCGGGCGTGGCGAGCTTCGTCGACGCGGGCGAGCTCGACACGCAGGTCACGTTCTCCGCGCCGGGTGTCTACGTTCTGCGGCTCACCGCCTTCGCGCTCTCGGGTCCGGTGAGCGACGTCGTCGAGATCGCCTCCGACGCGTGCCCCTTCGATCCGCTGAAGCTCGAGCCCGGCGCGTGCGGTTGCGGGGTCGCGGACGCCGACAGCGATGGCGACGGCGCTCCCGATTGCGTGGACGGTTGCCCGAGCGATCCGCTCAAGACTTCCCCGGGAATCTGTGGCTGCGGAGTCGCGGAACTCGACAGCGACGGCGACGGGGCCCTCGATTGCGTCGACGGCTGCCCGAACGACCCGTTCAAGACCGCGCCCGGCGCCTGCGGTTGCGGCGCGCCGGACGTCGACAGCGACGGCGACGGCGCCCTCGACTGCCTCGACGGCTGCCCGAACGATCCGCTCAAGACCGCGCCGGGGATTTGCGGCTGCGGTGTCGCGGACGTCGACAGCGACGGCGACGGGGCCCTCGATTGCTCCGAGCTGTGCCCCAACGATCCTTCCAAACTCGAACCCGGCGTGTGTGGCTGCGGCGTTCCCGACGTGGACAGCGACTTCGACACGGTTCCCGACTGTGTCGACAACTGCCCCGCGGTCGCGAACCCAGCGCAGCTCGACAGCGACGGCGATCTGATCGGGAACGAGTGCGACAACTGCCCGCTGCATGCGAACGAGGACCAGCTCGACTGCGACGGCGACGGCGCGGGCGATGTGTGCGAGCTCGCGAGCGGCGCCGAGTTCGACCTCAACCTCAACGGCGTGCCCGACAGCTGCGAGGGCGCGAACGGAACGGCGTTCTGCTTCGGCGACGGCACGGGCGCCGCGTGTCCGTGCTCGAACGTCGGACAGCCCGGACAAGGCTGCGCCAACTCCACCGGCGTCGGCTCGCGCCTCGAGAACCTCGGCGGCGTGAGCTTCTCCCTCAACGACACCCTGCTCGCTTGCACGGGCTTGCCGAACGACAAGGCCGCGATCGTGTACATGGCGACCGACAAGAAGTTCGGCGGGCTCGGCGCGCCGTTCGGAGCGGGCCTGCGCTGCTTGAGCGGCCAGACCAAGCGCTTCGGAGTGCAGAACACCGGTCCCGCCGGCGCGCTGCAGCGCGGCGACCTGGTGGGGGCGTCGAACGGATTGATCGCTTCCGGCTCGACCTGGAACTTCCAGGTCTGGCACCGCGACGCGTCGAACTGCTCGTCGCAGTTCAACCTCTCGAACGGTTTCTGGATCACGTTCGCGCCGTAGGGCCGTCCGCGCGCGGCGCGGCGCGCTTTCGAGCCCCGCGCGAGCCCGCTACCATCCGCCGCCCATGGCCGGTCGCGATGCGAGCTCACTGAACGTCGAGGGCGGCCGTGCGGGCGCTGCGCGGGCGACGGCGTGGATCTTCCCGCTGCTCGTGTTCTTCGCCGCGCTCGCGGCGTTCTGGCCGTGCGTGAACCACGAGTTCGTCGCGCTCGACGACGACGCGAACTTCCAGCTCAACTACCGCTGGCGCGGGCTCGGTCCCGAGCAGCTCTCGTGGCTGTGGAACGAGACGCACTACGGGCACTGGCACCCGCTGACGTGGCTCACGTTCTGCGCGGAGTACGAGTGGTGGGGCAAAGGCCCCGACGGCCAGCCGCTTCCGCAGCCGTTGCACCGCACGAACCTCGCGTTCCACGCCCTCGGCGCGCTCGCGTTCTACTTCCTCGCGCTCGAGCTGCTGCGCTGGATCGGCCGCTTCGCCAGCGCGAGCCGCCCGCTCGTCGCGCCGAGCGCGCTCGAAGCGCTCGCACTGCGCGCGTGCGCCTTGCTCGCGGCGCTGACCTGGGCGCTGCACCCGCTGCGCGTCGAATCCGTCGCGTGGGTCACCGAGCGCCGCGACCTGCTCTCGGGCCTGTTCCTCTCGCTCACGGTGCTCGCGTACCTGCGCGGCGTGCGGCACGGCGCCTCGCGCTCGTGGCTGGCTCTCGCGCTTGCGGCGTACCTCGCTTCGCTGCTCTCGAAGGCGTGGGGCATCACCCTGCCCGTCGTGCTTCTCGCCCTCGACGTCTACCCGCTGCGCCGCACGCCCTCCGCGAGCGAAGGCGCGGTCACCTGGAACCGCTTGATCGTCGAGAAGCTCGCCTTCGGCGCCGTCGCGCTGTGGGCGGCGATCGAGGCGAAGGCGGCGCAAGCCGACATCGGCGCGGTGATGAGCCTCGCCGAGCACGGAATCCTCGCGCGCGCCGCGCAGGCGAGTTACGGGCTGTGCTTCTACGTCCTGAAGACGCTGTGGCCGACCGACCTGTCGTGCCACTACCTGCTCGAAGTGGACTTTCGCTGGGATACGCCGATCCACATCGCCGCGATGGTCGTAGTCACGCTCGTGACCGTCGCACTCTTCGCGCTGCGCAAACGCGCGCCCGCCGCATGGGCGACCTGGTTCCTCTACGGCGTGCTGGTGTCGCCCGTGCTCGGGATCCTCCAGAGCGGCGCGCAGAAGGTCGCCGACCGCTACTCCTACATCGCCGCGGCGCCGTTCTCGATCGCGCTCGCGGCGGCCGCGCTGGTGTGGACGCTTCGCGCGAGCGGCGCGGAAGTTCGAGTTCGCGCGTGGCGCTGCGCGGCGATGGCGGGCGTGCTCGCGCTGGTCCTTGCGCCGCTCACCTGGCGCCAGACGAAGCTGTGGGCGAACTCCGAGAGCCTCTTCACCCGCGCCTTCGAGGTGCAGCCCGACAACTACTTCATCGCGCACAACCTCGCGGTGACGCTCTACCGCCGCCAGGCCTACTCCGACGCGCTCGAAGTCGAGAAGGCGTCGGTCGCGGCGCACCCGGGGTATGGCAACCATCAGGCGCGCTACACGCTCGGCCTGCTCTACAAGCTGCTGAATCAGCCCGACCTCGCCGAGCAGGCCTTCCGCGAGACGGTGGAGATCGCGCCCGACAACGCGGCGGCCCTGCGCGAGGTGCGCTCGAGCCTGATGCGACGCGGCGACCAGGATGGCGTGATCGCGCTGTACGAGCGCGCGCTCGACGTGGGCGAGCGCAACCGGCGCGAGGATCGGCGCAGGCCGGTTCTGGTCGAAGCCTACGGCGAACTCGCGGCGCTGCACGTGCAACGCGGTCGATTCGACGACGCGCGCGCGGTGTGGGAACGCGCGAAGGCTGCGGGAGCGCCGCCGGCGCTCACGGAGAACGGCATCGGCAAGACCTTTCTCGCGCAGGGCCGCCTCGACGAGGCGGAGGCGCGGCTCGTGCGCGCGCAGCAGTACGACATGCGCAACATCGAGTTCATGGTCGACGTGTGCGAGGTGTTCGTGCGCCAGAACCGCGTGCAGGACGCGCTCACGAACCTCGACAAGGTGCTCGCGGTCGATCCGAACCACGCGCGCGCGAAGGCGCTGCGGCAACAGGCTCAGTCGCGCGTCGCGCCGCGCTGATCTCGCGACGACTCCGCGCCATGTTCGCCCTCCTGCTGGCATGGTTCGCGCTGCTCGGCGCCGCGCACCCCGACTCGCGCTCGTCGTCGCGCCTCGTGGTCGCGGGCGAGCGCATCGAGCTCGAACTCTCGTGCCAGGCGCTGTCGCTGATCGAGAGCGTCCCGCTCGACGCCGACGGCGATCTGTGGGTCAGCGACGCCGAATTGCAGGCGGCGCGAGAGGCGCTGAGCCGCTACCTGCTGGCGCACTATCGATTGAGCCCGTCGCGCGAGCCGTTCGCGCCGCTCGCGGGCGCGCTCGAAGCCGTCGAGCTTCGCCAGGACACCTCGGGGCCGTTCGCCGAGCAACGCATCGCCTCGCGCTTCGTCTTCGCCGCGCCCTCGCTCGAGCGCAGCCTCTGCGTGCGCGTCTCGCTGTTCCGCGAACGCAACCCGCAGCACCGCGACGCCGCCTCGATCGAGTGGAACGGCGAGCCGCCCGTCGGGTTCCTGTTCGCCGAGGGCCGCGACGAGTGGCTCTTCGAGCCGCTCGCGCAGCGCCGACGCTCGGTCTTCGCCGACTACCTCGCGATGGGGGCGGAGCACATCGCGACGGGCTACGACCACCTCGCGTTCCTGCTCGGACTGCTCGTCGCCGCGCGCGGACTGCGTTCGCTCGCAGGCGTCGTGACCGCCTTCACCGCAGCCCACTCGCTCACGCTCGCCTGCGCGGCCTTGGGCTGGGTCGAGGCGCCCGCGAGGCTCGTCGAACTCGCCATCGCGCTCTCGATCGCCTATGTCGGCGCCGAGTCGCTGCTCCTGCGGCGCCCGGGTGCGCGCTGGATCGAGGCCTTCGGCTTCGGCCTGATCCACGGCCTGGGGTTCGCGGGCTTTCTCGGCGAGAGCTTGATCGCCGAGCCGCTGAAGCTGACCGCGCTCGTCGGCTTCAATCTGGGGGTCGAGCTCGGCCAGCTCGCCGCCGTGCTCGTCGCCGCCCTCGTGCTCCGCTGGCTCCCCGGCGATCGCAGCTTCGAGGACGAGCCGCGCGCGTGGTTCGCTCCGCGCTGGCTGCGAACATCGGGCGCGGCGCTCGTGCTCGCGTGCGGGCTGTTCTGGTTCACGCAGCGCGCCGGCTGGATCTGACCCGCGCCCCGCGGCGTACACTCGCGCACGATGTCGAACTGGTTGTGGGTGGCCCTCGGCGGCGCGTGCGGCGCCGCGGCGCGTTACGGCGTCTCCACGCTCGTCGGCCGCTTCGCCGCAGCAAGCTTTCCTTTCGCGACGCTCGCGGTGAACGTGCTCGGCTGCGCCCTCGCGGGTGCGACCATCGGCTGGCTCGAGCGCCACCCGACCCCGGCGTCGACGCGCTTGTTCGTCGTGGTCGGCGTACTCGGCGGCTTCACGACCTTCTCCGCCTTCGGACTCGAGACGCTGGCGCTGCAACGCGACGGGCGGAGCGCCGCGGCCTTCGGAAACGTCGCGTTGAACCTCGCGCTCGGCCTGTCGGCGACCTTCGTGGGCTGGCGGCTCGCGGCGCGCTGACCGAGAGCGCGGGAGCTCAGGACTTCGCGCGCGGAGGGGGATTGCGCGCCGGATCCGCGCGGTGGCGGATGATGTCGCCCTCGACCATGAACACGATG